>JAOAKK010000010.1 GCA_026413685.1 Microcaldota archaeon
AATTTCTTGTGCGGACCGCAAAATTTGCTCAACATCCTGCTTTTCCAAGTCCCTGATAGATATAAGGTCCATTGCTACCTGCTTATATACCATATCAAATTTTTTATGGCTTGTGTTTGCTCTTGCAACTACTTAAGCTATCTTAGTATCCTGCTTGCAGCCTTCCGTATCCTGTTCATTATGGCAAGCCCTATCCCTTTTTCTTCTATTGCAGGCATAAGGATGTACTCAATTTTTTTCTTGTCACATTCCCTAAACATTGCAAAAAGCTTCCTTGAAAATGCAACGCTGTTCTTTGGCGAGATCACAACCACTCTCTTTCCTTTTCTCTCCAATCTCTTCTTGTACTCTGCAATCCTGCGCATCTCTCCGTCTTCAAAAAGCAAAACCTTTGCTTTAGGCGAATAGTGCTTGTATTTCATCCCGGGAGATTTTACTACTTTTACTTTTCTTTTGTGTGTGTAGATTTTTATCCCTGGCAAAACCTTCCTGAGCTGCTCATAAGTTACACCGCCAGGCCGTAATATAAATGGCACATTTGATGTAAGGTCCAGGACTGTGGATTCAACACCTATTTTGCATGGTCGTGATTTTATTATCCCATCTATTTTCCCGTTAAAGTCATCATACACGTGCTCAAAGCAAGTTCCAGAAGGCTTTCCAGAGATGTTTGCTGACGGTGCGGCAATAGGCACACCAGCCATCCTAATGAGCCGGAGTGCGATCCTGCTTTTGGGCATTCTCACGGCAACCGTGCCCAGCCCGCCCGTCACCTCAAGAGGCACGATTTCTTTTCTTGGCAGGATTAGGGTGAGCGGGCCTGGCCAAAACTTTCTTATCAGCTTGTTCACGATAGCAAGTTTGTTTTTAGGTATCCTTGCAACCTTTTTCAGCTGTTCCCTGCCTGCAATATGCACAATCAAGGGGTTGTCAGAAGGCCTTCCTTTGGCTTTGAATATCTTTTTTGCAGCATCCGGGTTGAGGGCACTTGCACCGAGCCCGTAAACCGTCTCTGTTGGAAATGCCACAACCCCTCCTTTCCTGATTATTTCTGCAGCATCCCTAACCTGTTTCGGGCTTATTATCCTTGTCATCTGGAAAATTAAAGGGCAAAAAGTTATTAGGCGTGCCCCTATCCCTTTATGATATACACAGGCTCAGCACCATCTACTGAGTGCCCGATAAATTCTGCCTTGCCGCTTTTTACCTTCTCATCAAGCAGTACCCTTATCGCAGTTGCAGAAGGGTTGATATCTATCTTGTCTATGACATATCTCATCTTTTTGAGATGCTCTTCACTAAGCTTCTTCCCATCAAGGCTGGCATACATCTTAAACAGTATAACAGTAGGTGTGTTTTCTATTTCCTCTTTTGGCATTTTCATCAGGTCGGAAAGCACACTGTCCATAATCTCATATGCGCGCATCCCCGTGGATATTGACTTGTAGACCATCTCACCCTGCGCAGCCTTCTCAGTGACAATTTCATCAGCACGCTCTTCCATCCTCCTGCAAATGCCCCTTCTCCTGTACTCGGGCAGCACGAACTCTGCAGTGATGTCATACCCAGCAATTGCACTTACCTTATCATCAAGCTCACCGTTTTTTATGCGGACAACAGGCAGGCTTCCAGGCACAATGGAAAGGGTCCCCACAGGCTTGTTCTCATGCATAGCAACAATAATTGTCCGGTTCCCATTTTTAACTTCAGTTTTCCAATCCTCAATCTCTTCCTCCCCGTACGGAAGGTCAACCTCCCTGCATACCTTCTTTCCAGCACTCCTAGTTAGCTCAACAAAGGATTGGAACTCCTTCTCGCTGAAATTCTTGCTTAACACCTTAAGCGTTACTTTCTTGAGCTCAGCTGGCGGGACACTTTCCTTTGCCAGCTTGGCCTCTTTTGCAGGTTTCCTGAACAATTTTTCGGGTGAAATTGCAGGCTCCTTTTTTTGCTTCTTATCCTTCTTGGCTTGTGCAAGGGCACTTTCTTTCCCTGCAGCCATGCGCATAACGTGCAGCATATAGCTTCTTCCAAGAATCTTGCGCCTTATATGCCTGCTCCTGATAAGCTGCTTTGATAAAAGGTATACATCATACAGCGTTTCTGCTTTTGTATTGTTGATTTCAGATGAAAATTCATCAGCACCAAGATAGCCTTTACCAAGCGAATAGATAAAGCTATGCATCTCTCTGTTAAGAGGTATTTGTGCGAGGGCCTTTGCAGGTGTAGGTTCTTGCATAATATATTAGTTGCAGCATCCCTATTTAATATTTTTGGTATGGGGCTAAATGGTTTTGGCCAAGTATTTTCTAGCAGCTTTTTAATGGTTTGCGGCGATGAGTTGTAAGGTGCTTTTATGAGGGGCTTGCTATTATCCTTTATCCTGGCAGCGGGATTGGCCTTACTTATGGGGTGCATTGGAGGCGACACTTCAACAACAATGCCCAACCCCGCTTCCAAGCATTGCGCAGATAGCGGCGGCAAGCTGGTATTGGTAAAAAGCGCAAGCGGCGAATACGGGATATGCGAGTTTTCTGGTGGTGCAAAGTGTGAGGAATGGGCATACTTAAGGGGTGAGTGCTCCCCAGAAAAGCCAAATTATTGTGCTGCTGATGATGACTGTGCGTGCGGCACCCACATAAAGACACGTGAATGCTTTGTGGGCTCCAAGGATTTCGTGAATGTGCAGGCCCAATGCCCGGATTACTGCACGGGGATTGCAGGAAACCTGGAAGTGCGCTGTGTAAACAACCAGTGCAAAATAACCAGTAAGGCCAGGGAAGAATATGATATTGGCAAAGAATGTGATTCTGCAACCCATTGCCCTGATGGATACGGGTGTTATGTGCTCCCAGGATATAAGGAGGCACGATGCTATAAAGGTGACCCTTGCGCACTTTGTGGCGGCAGTAAGTGCCAAGTTTCAGGATCGCTGCCATCTATTGTAAAGTGCACCAGTTCTGGAAAAGAGCAGGGTAGCGGGTTCTGCGGCTGGTCCACGGAAGGGCCTTGCAATAGTGATAGCGATTGCGTGCACGGCGGGTGCAGCTCACAGATATGCCAGGCAAGGTCAGAAGGCATAATCATGTCCTCTTGTGAGTTTAAAGAGTGCTATAAGCCAACACTGTATGGTGTTGTGTGCAGGTGTGTTGGGGGGAAGTGCAAGTGGGCCTAGCCCTTTTTTTTAGCAGAAAAGTATTTATATACGAAACACCATAAAAGTGTATGGCAAAAAAATCCTATAGCACAATGGCTCTTAGGCTTGTAAGGATGGTTAATGATGAAATTTGCTTTGTTTTGCCGTCTGGGGAGCAGGTAATAAACAAGAAAGCAATAAAGAGGCTTAAGGTGCTGAGTGACACGTGGGAAAAGCTGCCTGACAGCGTTAAGGCGCCTATCAGGGAGCTCAAGTAATAAAATAGTTGCTGCTAATTATCTACTGTGTATAAATACTCCCTGTTCTTTTTGGCTCTCATCTCACTCGCAAGTGTTGCTTTTGCAGGTGTAAACCAGACAGACATATGCACTTCGCAGTGTGCTGCTTATAGGTTGGCCTGGAGGCAGAACCAGGCATATGTGTTCATAACGCAATGGTGCTCTTATGGTAAAGGCGACCTTTTCTTGGATATTGTTGGGGCGTGGGCAAGCTATGCTACGCGCGATCCAGATTTCATGACCGTTATGAAATCTCTCCAGTGCGCCCACGATATAAATGCATACATAAAGCCAATCTTTGACAGCTGCAGGAGAGAGTGCATGAAAGACCCGCTCTTTTTTGGGCCTGACCTTGTGGTTGCAAGCGACACTGTAAGTTATATACAGGAAAACAAGAGGCTATACGTGCGTGTAATAAATACAGGCTTTGCGTATGTTGACAGTGCGGATGTTTACATCTATGCAGGCTATGATGACAAGATTAATCTTGACCCGCCGAACATGAGGCTGGTGCACAGGCAAAAGCTAACGTGCATAACACCTTATGATCCAAGGTTTGTCCCCAATTCTTCCTGCTGGTATGAGAAGAGTTTTAGCATCCCGTGGGAGCACGAGAAGGATATGTTTAATGTTGTGCGCGTTGTTGTTAGCATCTCACAGCCGCCGGTAGCTGAGTATGAGACAGATTACAATACATACAACCTGATAATTGATGATTTGCCCGAGCCGCCCTTTGTCAGGTTTGATGGCCCGACAATCATAAAGAGGAATGCACCTTCAACAGCCTCTTTCACGCTGGTAACAAACATAACAAACAGGGGTGAGCTGCCAGCCGGCTATTACATCTATTATTATAAGGGCAACGAGCGCTATTTTTTTGACCAGTTTGATATCGGGCCAAACCAGACAATCACATTTAACCAGGGCATAACATTTACGTCGCCATATCCGGATTATATCAGGATGGAAATCAGGGACCAGGACAATAATCCTGTTGATTACAGGTATGTATACCCGAACCCGCAATTCTTGATTGTTGCAGGGAGGGTTGTTGATGAGGATGGCAACCCTGTAAGTGGTGCAACGGTATACGTTGACAACCACAGGTCACCCGTAATTACTGGTGATGATGGGTATTACTCATTCCTTAAGACACGCTTTTTTACGCAGGAAGGGACATACAGGCTGACCGCGCATAAGGACGGGTATGCTGACAACTCAACAACAGTTACATTCAAATACAACAGCACAGATTCTCTTTTCCTCCACGATAGGTATGTTTACATTGATTTTGTGCTCCCCGAGCAGCAAAAAACGCTGTATGTAGGCTACCCATCACGTGGGTGGTATAACATACTTACAGATAAGGGCCAGTATCGTGGTGAGTATGGTGCCATTCCGCAAGGCGGCAGTGGTGCTGGCGCGGAGGGAGCTATATCTGCTGCCCTGAAGGGAAGCAATGGGACGTTGGTGATAACATCACAAAACTGTACAATCCTGATAACAAACTTCAGCTTTGGCGCCATAAGCAATTTTACGCAGGGCCAATCCGCCACCGAGCGGAAAATCCCTGTGCAGGACGTCAGGTGCCTGCGGCCAGATACGGTTGACGATTACCAGCTGTTGCGCGGCCCGCAATTATTATGGGAAAAGCCGTTCCAGGGCGAAGTCCCGCACATAGTCACGTTTAGCAAGAATGGCAAGTATGCATACGTTTTAGCAGTTAATAACTCTGACCTGTTCTGCAGGATTTATGCATACAACCTTAAGACAGGGGACATGGTTTACTCTTATAAGACAAATTCAATGTGCCGCGGCAAGCAGGCATCAGCCCTGATTCCCGCGTATGACGGCTCACGGCTGTATGCTGGCATAGCAGCAAACAAGCGCGCAAAGAGGGGTGAGAAGGTATCTAAAGGGTACCTCTTTGGCGAGAGTGGGAATATCATTGAAACATGGGACTGGCCTGATTATGCAGAGACGCTGGCTGACTCTTCAGCCACGGAGCTGCTTGATGTGATTTCATCTTCTGGAAAGTTCTATGCTCCCGGGCACGGGTACATAAGTGAATGCCTGCTCAGTGCTTATGATGATTGTGAAGGCACTAACCACAGGACGGTTATAAGGAAGCTTGGAGTGCCGCGTAACAGGGCTGTAGGTGAATGCAACGGGTTCGGCTGCCTGTTTGCCTTAAACTCGCCGGATTACACACTCATCAAGCATCCTATTGATGTTGGTGAAAATACAGGCATAACCTATAACGGCGAGAATGTTGCTGGCGATTATGCAGGCAGTAATAGCTTCATGCTTTGGAAATACAATAGGCTAGAGTATTACGAGAATGCGGTTGAGTATACCTTTAAGGAAAAGGATGTAAATATGGTAGCTGTTTCACCGGGCGGCAAATACACGATTATATCTTATGAGCCAAAAGGTATTGAGGTTTACGTTGACAGGCACACGCTTGCCAACATAGCGAATATTTCGCAGGCCATCCCCAATGGCATTGGGGCCACCGAGACAGGCTTATACTACAGTGAGTATAAGGGCGGCAAGCTGAGGGTATACGCACTTTCAAGCATTGTTGAGCCACAGTCAACAACGCAGTCGCTCGGCACAACAGGCCAGAGGACAGGTTTCATTGAGCAGGTTATTGGTTTTGTAGCAAGCGCTGCAAACTACTTGATTGATCTCGTCAAGTGGCTGTTTGGGATTAAATAAGGGTGCGAATATGCTGAGAGCATTATTGTTAGCCATTGTTATTGCATTGCTTTTAAGTGGTTTTGCTTTTGCAGGGACGAATTGTGAAGTGCAATGCTGCAAGGATTATAAGGGAAGGTGGGATGACAGGTGGGACAGGTGCTGGCGGCCTGCCAGCGGCTATGATGAGTGCGTGTCAAATTGCACAGCACAAACAATCCACAAGTACTCATCCCAGATTGATAAGAGTGATATCGAGCCGATAGAGTGCAAGATAGGTGCGCTTATACTAAGCATTGTGATGGTGCTGGCATTTGCAAGAAGCGCACTGTAAAATTTGAAATAAAAATTAGATGTAGAAATCAGACGTCTTCCACACCATTTTCAGTAACTCCAAATATTGCCTCGCCCTCCGGCAGGTTTGGCGAATCAACCAGCCTTGCAATTCTTTTCTCATTCTTCCCTTTCCTCAAGTATACCCTGTATGTGGCGTTGTGTGCAAGCACGTGCCCGCCGATTGGGGCGGTTGGATCGCCAAATAAGATATCCGGCTTATCCATAACCTGGTTTGTGATATATATGGCTATATTATACATATCAGCAAGCTTCTGGAGCTGGTGCAGGTGCTTGTTAAGCTTCTGCTGCCTTTCCCCAAGCGCACCCCTTCCCGTATAGTCACTTCTGAATTGAGACATCATTGAATCCACAACAATAAGCTTGATGTTTTTCTCCTTGATGATGTCAGCAGCCTTGTCAGCAAGGAGTACTTGGTGGTCTGAATTAACTGCCCGCGCCACGTATATGTTCTTGAGCACTGATTGTGGGTCCATATTTTTTGCTTCTGCCATTTGCACAATCCTCTCAGGCCTGAATGTTGATTCAGTATCTATAAAGAGGCACCCGCCGCCAAGCCCGCCTTCTTCAGGTGGCAGCTGGACATTAACAGCAAGCTGGAACCCAACCTGGCTTTTTCCACTTGAGAATTTCCCGTAGAACTCAGTTATGGCTTGTGTTTCTATGCCGCCACCCAGGAGCTTATCAAGCTCTTTTGAGCCAGTGCTTATCCTTGCAATCGTTTTCCTCCTTTCCAAAATCACATCTGCACTTTCAAACCCCATATCCAGCGCATCACGCGCCGCAGCTATGGCCTTCTTTGCAGTTTCAACCCCCATATCAGCAATAGTGCTCAGCTCGTGCGCAGATGCGGCGGCAATCTTCTCAAAAGAGTCATACCCGGCACTTCTGAGCTTCTCGGCAGTTGCCTTGCCTATTCCCGGAAGGTCCTCGAGTATTTTTGGCTTCTTTTTCCCGATTTTCTCATCCTCAAGCCCGGCGGCATCGAGCTCATCAACCATTTCTTCCTCAACAAGTTCCTTTGGCATATCAAGCACCGCTAATGTTTTGTGGCTTCCAGTGTTTAAAAGTTTTTTAGGGCGCTTTTCCAGTGTTCCGGGCGCTGCTGCTTGTATGGCCTTAGTATTCCGCCCCGTGATCCTTAAGGAAATTTACAAGCGAGCCGTTGCCCTCTTCTGCAAGCTGCAGCACAGACCTGCCATAAATATCCCGTGCATTAACATCTGCACCATACTTTACAAGGAGCCTTGCAATTTCAATGTTATCAAGCATTACGGCGTGCATCAGGGGTGTCCTGTCCTTGTCATCACGTATGTTTACATCAACATTCTTTTTGGCGATCAATTTTTCAACACGCTCCATCTTGCCTTCCTTAACAGCGTTAAATAGCGCTCTAGCATTTCTTTTTTTCCATTCGCTCTTATGCTCAGGTGTGGCAAGAGATGTATCCTTATACAAGCATATCCTATAGATTTTCAGGTGTGCCTTTAATATATGTTTTTTTGTCTGATTAAATCATAAACTTTTTCATACTTGTCTTCCCAATAACCTCATGAGCTCAAAGAGAATATACGGGAAGGTCTGCGGCAATATGATAGAGACAAAAAGAAAGTATGGTGAGAAGGAGGAGGATGCCCACCCAAAAACACTCAAGAATTATAACAAGTACTTACAGGCAGATAACCTGTGCAAAAAACT
Organism: Microcaldota archaeon; assembly: GCA_026413685.1. Taxonomy (GTDB): domain Archaea; phylum Micrarchaeota; class Micrarchaeia; order CAILAH01; family CAILAH01; genus CAILAH01. Next base: position 8,188 of record JAOAKK010000010.1, read on the forward strand.
TGGGTGGTGCGAGTCGCACAAGTATGTTGAGAAGCTTGCAGAGAGCGGTTTCAGGATGAATTATGAATATGAGCCGAGCATCTCCCAGTTTGGAAGGATTGTTGCAGAGCACACCACATCTAATGGGGAATACTCAGATATCATACGGCTAATACTATTCGTGAAAAAGGTAGTTGTCCCCCTCCAGGAGGATTTTGCTGGTAAGCTATGAGCAAAGGATAGCTTCATATTTTTTTTATTTTCAATATTCTCATGGAATACAAGGAAAAGGATTTTACAGGCCTTTTAGGCCTTCCTGGCTTTAGCAACGCCCTTCTTGAGAACCATTTCAAGCTGTACAGCGGCTATGTTGCGAACTTTAACAAGCTTGACCAGATTTTGATGCAGATGGAAAAGGAGGGCAGGCTTGGCACACCCGAGTATAACGAACTGAACAGGAGGCTTGGGTGGGAATTCAACGGGATGCGGCTGCACGAGCTGTATTTTGGTAACATGTCCAAGGCTGGTAGGAAAATAACGGCAGGCGGCAAGCTTCACACACTAATACAAAATGAGTGGGGCTCGCTTGAGCTTTGGGAGAAGGATTTTGTTTCGATGGGGGCGATGCGCGGCATTGGGTGGGTGATACTCTACCACGACCCTGCTGCAGGCAGGCTTTTCAACGTGTGGATAAATGAGCACGATGTAGGCCACTTCTCCGGCTGCACGCCGCTCCTGGTAATGGACGTGTTCGAGCACGCATATTTGGCGGATTACGGGCTGAAGCGCGCAGATTACATAAAAGCGTTCATGAGCACTGTGGACTGGAAAACTGTTGAAAGCAGGCTATAATTTTACAAAAGAAAAGAAAAATTGGTTTTTTATTTTTTACCTCATCTCCATCCAGAAGTAGTATGTCTCTGTTGTGCCAACCGTCCTGTTGGTTGGGACAAGCAGCTCATAGTTCCCTGTCTGGCCGTTGAAGAGGTTGCCTGCTGCACTTATGTTTACACAGAATGCCAGATCACTCTTTGCAGCTGGCGCAGCACTGTCAGCAACAGCACAGGTCTGGAACCCACCAACACCTGTTGTGTTACCAACGCTACTTACAGTTGTGTCTCCAATCTTGACATTGCATGATGATTGTGTGAGTGTGTTTGCAGCGTTATCAGTTGCAGTGCCGAAATTCCAAATTGTGTCTATCACAGCTGCAACAACGCTCTGCACAGTTGCCCAGTTGAACCCGCTGGGTGCAGCAACAGCACAAACAACACCGCCGTTTGCAGGCGCCCATTTCCACTTGTAGAACACGCTTGTAGCCTGGCCAAGGAATATGTTACCGCTCACGTTACCCCAGTAACCTGCCCATTTTGTTGTTGTAGCGTTCTGGCTCAGGTCCATGTTAGTTACGTTTCCACCTTCAGTTGTATGGTTTGCCTGCACTGTTGGCACAGTGTATTTGCCTGTGGATTTAACATTCCATCCGTTTGCAGGAAGTATGGCTGCGAGCAGCCCAACTCCTAACAGAAGGATGAGAAACACAGATGCCCTATAGTTCATCCTATCACCTATCTTACGCATTCTCACAAAACCTTTATAAATTTATGCAAGTTGCCCTTTTTTAGATGGGCATTTAATGCTTATGCAGAGCGAAGCTCTGTTTCACATATTTTAATATTTACTGTGCAATTTAGAGCATGCGCAATAGCTTATATATGCTTGTAGTAATGCTGTGCACGGTTATGCTTGGGCACGCAACAGTTGTCGTAAACTCGCTCGATGGCAGGGATGTTGTCTCCGGCATTTATTATGCAGCGGTGCGTGGCGAAGATGTTGTGTTTATCCGCCCAACTTATGATGCACAGCTTGTATACAGCAAGATTGGCACAAACAACAACGTGCTCTTAATACAGTCAAAACCAAGCCCCATTATCACAGGGATGGCAAGTGAGCTAAAAAACAGGGGCAATCGCGTTGAGCTTGTTGAGTCTGATGACCCGTACAAAACAAACCTTTACCTTGCAGATAGGAGTGGTGCCAGCAAGTTCATACTTGTTGATTCTGTCTATGGCTATAATACCGTTTCCGTTCTTGCGTATGCAAAGCTTAACTCTATGTACCTTGTTTTTGTTGATAAGAGCAACCTGGGCTCGGTTATCAGCTTCCTGAAGTCAAAAAGCCCGCGTGAAATCCTTCTGTATGGGTATATTGATGCAGAGTCCAAGAAGGCCCTTGATGGTGCGGGCATAGCATACTCCGAGATAAACAATGGCGACAAGTTTGATGATAACTTACAGATAGCAGATATGTATTTCAAGAAGAACCCATCAAAAAGGCAGGTGATTGTTTCTGATGGGAATGCGTTTGAGGATACAATAGCAAAGGGTGATGACCCGGTAATTCTCGTAAGCCCCCTGCCCCCTGTGCATGTGTATGATTACATAAAGCAAAAAGCAGCGCAGGGCCAGATAAAGGTACTGATGATAGTTGACAGTGAATACACACAGACAATATACAACCTGAAGACATCTATAAACAACGAGCTTGGCGTGCAAGCGCTCCACGCTTTTGTTAAAATAGGTGAGAGTGTTTCTGGAAGTGGGGGGATGGGGCCTGTTGAGCTGTTCCCGCTGCCAGGCCCAGTCCTTGGGCTTACAGTTGAGAGCGTCCAGTACAACACGCTCACAAAACAGCTTGAAGTCACTTACAAGAATACAGGGAACGCCCTTGAATACGCAAAATCACAGATACGCGTTTTCGTTGACGGCAACCTCCTGTCAACGGTTGGTGATGACGACTTCTTTGCGCTTGGCAGGGGCGAGAAGGTAGGCCGTGCATACCCTATAAGCATTGAAAGTGGTGAAGTGCTCGCGAACATGACAGTGCTCTATGGCACATCAAGGCGCGCTGCTGAAACCGGGTTTATGGTTGCATTGCCCGCAGGAAAGGTGCAGTTCAAGGATTCATCAGTGCTTAACATATCAGGCTTTACGCTTGACAAGAACACAAACGACCTTTACGTAACGTATACCAACACTGGCGGCATACCGCTTTATTTCAGGCCGGATGCAACGGTTACCGCAAATGGCATAAGCACAAAAATACGCAGCGATACGGTGTATTCACTCCAGCCTGGAAAGGGTGAGATTGTAAAATTCCCAGGAATTGCAAAAGATGGCGCAAGAATAGTTGGCGGTGCAAACTACGGTGCACGTGAGGCATTCCTCGAAAAGAGGGTTGAGAAGGAATATGTTCCGGCTCCAAGCGCGCAGGGCATTGACACGAGCACGCTATTGCTTGTTGTGGTGATTGTTCTTGTGCTTTTGGTAGGGTACTTGCTCCTTGACAAGATAAGGGGCCAGAAGCAAGGTGCTGGTTATGAGGCGCCCGCAAGAAAGCAGCAGGCGAGGAAATAATTCACAGCTTTATTTTTTGCTTTTAGCAAAAGGGCAATTTACTTTCTTCCCTTATGCAATCTTTCGTGGCGATGCATGACCCTGTTCCGCATAATTATGAGAAGCTCAACCAGGAGCTGGAGCACAACTACATTTGACATGAAGCATATTGAAAATATGCACACATCCGGGATTGCAAGCAGGATGGGCAGCAGGAAGTAGATAAATGCCCTTAATTTTCTTCCTTCACGCTTTCTTCTTGTATATATCGCGATATTAACAAGCGCAACTAGCATAGTGAATACCCACAGGACCCAGATGTTCTTCGGGACAAACCAAAGCACACTGATGAGTATTGGGAAGCCGCAGGCAGGCTTTTCAGGCTGGACAACCATGGCGTTTGCATCTGCAATCAGGTATTTTTCTTTGGTTCCTGAAAGCACAAACAAGCCTTCCTTATCAAAAACTACCCATACCTCACCGTTTGCGTTTGTAACATACTCCCTGCCATTTACAAGTATGGTTGCACCTACAATGGGCTTACCCATGCTATCCGTAACCAAAATCCTTGCTGGCACACCAACATATACCTCCCCATCCACAGCAATCTTTCCAAGCCGTGTAACATCAAGCATAACCGCTGCTTGAGGGTAACCCTCTGCAGTTGCACGTATAATCCCATCATACGGCACGCGCACAGTCGCATAGCCGTTCTCATCTGCGGTTATTGCCTGGCCATCAGCTGTTGTGACCAATGCAAATGGGATAGGCATACCTTTATTGTTCTCAACCCTCACGAGCAGGTCCTGCCCTTCGACAGGCACGCCCTTCACAACAAGCAGTGCGATTTCCTTTTCCACACACCTGCTTGCAATGCATAAATTCCCGCTGCTGCACATCACATCACTGCAGCATTCATATGGAATGCACGTGTGGCTGCTTATTGTGCCGCACGGGCACGTAATTTTTATGCAGCTGCCACCAGAGCATTGCTCGTTGGCAGCACAATCCCCGCTCGTTTCGCACCTGGCACAATACCCGCCAACACACACATTGCTCTTGCATTCATTTTTAGCAGAGCATTTCTCGCCATCTGGCTTTTTGGCGGTGCATATCCCATTATCACAGTACTCACCAGGCGCGCAGTCAGCATCCACTGAGCATTGGGGTAGCACCCGGATTATCATTTCCCTGCAGTATGTGGCATGCGTGCTTTTTGCGCATATGCTTATCACACGCTCGCCAGGCATGCCAGCAACAAGCGCAACACCCACATCCTTGCTTTTTCCCTTCTCAAGCAAAGGTATGTATGAGCTGCCGCACGAAAACCCAACCGGGCAGGACGCGACGTATACGCTAATGTCCTTTTCAGTGAATTCTCCCGTATTTTTCACAAGCGCGCTGACGGTGAAATGAGAGCCACTCTTTACCACAACAGCCCCTATAGGATAGATGTACAGCCTGTGCGCATCACCTCCACCTGAAGGGCCAGGTGTAGGCGGCGGCTTGCACGTGTATGTGACATCTGTTGTAATGTTGTAATCAACAGGGGAATTCCCGCGCGGGAGAAGCATTTGGTAATCGCTTGTTGAGCCGTTCCAGTCCGGGCTGTTATTGGCGACTTTCGTTACGAATACTATGTTGCCGTTTGCATCATTCAAGTACCCCATCCTGAAATTAGCTGATGCCGAGCTGTTTGCGTACGTGTAAGTTGTTGGCACTCCAGCATAAGTGCCAGTGCTGAGCTTGAAAATGGACGTGTTCTTGAACGTGATTGTTGCGTTTTCAGTCCTATTCCCGATTAATGCATCAAGCAAGGCAATATTCCCCGGGGATAGTGGGAGGGCGAGCGCACTCGAATTGTATGCGATTACGTGTATTGAGATGGAAGAATAAGCGCAAGGGGGCTCTTTTGCAATCATATTTATGCGCACAATCTTATTTCCCGTAACGGTGTGCGTATAATTCACAGGCACACCAAGAACAATCTCACCATAAATCCCATCCCATTTAGTTGTATTGGAAAATTTGCTGGGCTCAAGGTTTGTAACATTGCCGCCAGTTGTGCTTGACCCATACAGGGCCCCAACGAGCAAAAGCAGGACCAATGCAGCAGACGTTCTTTCCCTAGTATTGGAATACATCCTAATACAATTGCAAATAACATTTAATAACTTTCGAGGAGATTATGGGCTATGCAGATGGGGGTCCCGGTGAGGGGGACAGTAGCGTCGTTTGTGCTGTTGCCTTTGCTCTTGTTTATTGTGGTCTTGCTTGAGGTAGGGGCTGATAGTGGTTATAAGCAGGATATGGCAGCTAACAGCTTTTTTGCAGGCAACGCTTCCCTGAACATAACACAGCTTGATGCAGAAAACAGCAGTTTAGTGCCGGGGGCACAACCCAGCACCGGGGCGGCATACACGCCGTTAAGCACGGTCTTTGTTGATGTTGATAATTACCACACAACCAATGCGATTGGGGGCAAAACAAGCTCCAGCACACAGGTCTTGCGCGCTAACGAGAATGATGTGGCGTGGCTGATTCCAGGGGAGCGTGTTTATGACAATCCAGAGTTTGTCAATGTTGATGAGCATGTAAATGCAAGTGCGCAAGGACAGTATGATTTTGGCAATGGCAGCTTCCAGGATGTTGATGAATACCTGAACAGGACATCCCAGCCGTATGATGATGTTATGGCTGAAGTGCATAGTGATGGCTTTGTTAAGCTGTCTTCAAAATCAAGGAAGAGCAGCTTAAAGGTTTCCAAAGAGGTATATGACAAGCTCAAGGCAAACCAGACAGAGCGCATAATCGTCAAATACGCCAAAAAACCCGATAAGAAGCACGTTAAGGGCAAAAGCCTTGTTGATATGCCATCTTCCAGCTTTGCGGTGCTGAATGCTGATTACAGGGCGCTTACTGAATTGCTCAGCTCTGATGCTGAAGCAGTGTACCCAGACATGCAGATGTCCGTATCGCTTTCTGACTCAATACAGCTGGTTGGTGCTGATAGGGTACATAACGATTTGGGTGTTACAGGCAACGGTGTCGGCATATGCCTGCTTGATACAGGGGTAAGCCAGGGTGCTGCGAGCAATGTCATTGGCGGCTATGATTTTGTAAACGAGGATTCAGGCCCGGATGATGATAACGGCCACGGTACGAGGATGGCCAAGGTGATTAATGCAATCGCACCTGATGCAACCATCATGCCTGTAAAGGTCCTGGACTCCTCTGGAAGGGGATACTCCTCAACAATAATGCGCGGCATACAGTATTGCATCCAACACGCAGCTGAGCACAATATCAGGATAATCTCGATGAGCTTTGGGGGAGGCGCGTTTACAGGGTACTGCAATTATGACCCTATAGTGAGCATTGCCGATACAGCCTACATTAACGGCATATCAGCAGTGGCATCTTCAGGCAATGACGGTGCTTCTTACATTACAGCCCCCGCCTGCGGAAAGAACATAACAGCAGTTTCCGCAACTACGAAGGATGATGAGGTTGCACCGTTCTCGAACATAAACGGCATGGTTGATTTGCTTGCGCCCGGCGAAGGCATAATCATAGATGGTGCGCCTTACTCGGGGACATCATTATCAGCAGCTGAAGCCAGTGCTGCGTTTGCACTTCTTTATTCCTACAACAGCTCACTCACGCCAGGTGCAGCAGAGCAGGCTTTCAAGACGTCAGGCCAAATAATAAGCCACAACGGGAATGGCTATGCGCGCATTGATGCCTACAATGCACTCATGGGGATTTATACAGGCTCACCAACAAACCAGACAGTAAACCAGACAGGGCCTTCAAACTATAGCTATTCGTATTCGGCACAAACGTATAACAGCGTATACAATGCAATCATAGCATACCGCTCAAGCACAGGCAGCGGCCTTAACTTCCCCAAGATAAGGTTTTGGAACTCGAGCGGCCAGGGAAGCTGGGGCAACGAAATTGAGCTTCCAACAGCAGGCTCGCCTGTGCGGTATGCGATTGTAAAGTGGTCGCCGCGCTCATCCAAGATAGTGCTTGTTACGCAGAGTGATGACGGCAATCTTGATTCATACGTATGCATGGGCAACTGTACAATTGTGGCAAATTGGCGCGTTACGAATAACATAGGAACGGTATGGACAACTGCGCCCGCAACATCTTCACGAAGGTTTGACCTTGATTTTGAGACAAGGACTGGTGACGCAATTGTCGTATATGCGATTGAGAGTGCTGTCGCAAACAGGGACCTGGCATACAAGGTATTGCCAGCAGCATCACGCAACTTTACGGGGATTGCAGAGCAGTATATTGATGATACCGGCCATGCGACTGATATACAGTACTCGTGGGTACGTGTTGACAGGAACCCCCTGGGCACAAGCGAGGAGATGATTCTTGTAGGGTTTGACCTTTCAAATAACGATATAAACGCATGGGTATGGAATGGCAATGCGTGGGGCAACCAGGTCAGCCTTGATGATACTGCGACGAGGACAACAGGGTACGAGGCGATTGCTGCCAAGTATGCAGCGGATGGCAGCAAGGGTATGGCGATAGGCGGCGGCCTCAATACAGTAAGGGGAGGTGTTGCAACACGATACTGGAGCGGTGGCGCATGGTCGGCAATCACAACGTTTGATGTTGATGCGGGTGACAATAACGATGTCAGGTGGTCAAGCCTTAAGGCTGACCCGGCATCTGATGACCTCCAGGGTGTTTTCATAGACAGTGGTGCAGACCTGCACACAGCATACTGGAGTGGCACTGCCTGGACTGTCACATCCAACATTGATGATGCGGTTGACACAGCAGTTGCAAGATGTGCTGATTTTGCATGGTCACCTGCTGGCGGGACAGGATATCTTGCGTGGGATACAGACCTTGCAGGCACAACGATATCATACCGCACGTGTGCACCGCAGTGTACCTCAGCAACGAGCACGGCGTCAGCATACGCTGGGACTGGTGCCTGGATTACGATGTACACCAACACAAGAGCTGCGGATACGGCACGCGTTTTATCTGCACGCTTGAACTCAAACTTTGACATAGGCTCATTTACAGTAAACTCAACCACCCCAACGTTCAGGAATTATGGTGATGCTGCAATAACCGCAGATACAACAGTAACAACCTATGAGGCGTATGCGATTTCATTCAAGATAGACCGCACACCGCCATCAATAACGTTTGTGTCACCCACCCCTGCAAACAATTCAAACATCTTCCCACGGAACTGGGCATTCATAAATGTAACAGTAACGGATAATGTTAATGTCTCCTTTGTAATCTTGGAGTGGAATGGCATAACAAATTACACGATGAGCAAGGGGCCTGGCAACAGCTGGTACCGCAACGTGACAGGGATATCCCCAGGCACGTATACTTACAGGGTTTATGCAGCAGATTTTTCAGAGAATATGAACGTAAGCGTAAGAAGGACACTGCACAGGCGCCTTCCACCTAACGTCAAGATACTTGAGCCATTGGGAGGCAGCTATACGGATTTCAAGCCGGTTCCGCTTGCAGCAAACATAACGGATCCTGCAGGGTATAATATAAGTGCAGCGTGGGTTAGGATAACATATCCGAACAGCAGCACTACGAACATAAGCCTTTACAGGTGCAGTGGTGGTGACAATTTCAACAGTAACACAGTGGGTATAGGGTGGTTTGTGGAGAACACATCAGTAGGCCCATTGCAGAAGTGTGTAGCGAACATTAACGTGACTGTTCCCGGGAAGGCGTTTACGTCGTTGATGGGCAACGGAGCTCCGTTGACAGACACGTTATGCTCCTTGGTATCTAAGAGGGGCATATACGGTGATTTTGACATGAACGTTTCGTTTAATGTTCTTGCGGAGAGTGGGAAGGATTATGCGATTAATTTCCAGGTTACTGAGGTCCCGTCTTCTGCGGATGCGCCGTATTTGGCATACATTTCATTATCTAATTGGGATGGCTTGGGGAGGAACTATGAGGTGTTTGTTGATGACGGGACGACTTCAGGCTACATAGCGAGGAGGCCAACTACTGATACGAGCGGCAAGTTCAGGATACGCCGTGTAGGCAACACGATGTATTTCTACACGTGGAACAATACGAGCAACAGCTGGCGCCTTGAGAATTCTACGGCTGTTAATTTCATAAACACGCTCCACGTTACGCTTGAGTCAGAGTCTACATATGCGGGATGGGGCTACATTAACGCGTCGTGGGATGACTTGCAGATAAAGATAAAGGGCTCGTCGACAGTATATTTCAATGAGTTCAACACACAGGTTCATCCGGTTGGTAGGTATAACGTTACGTTTTATGCCCGGAATTCTATGGGGGTGCTGAATGGTAGCGA
>JAOAKK010000011.1 GCA_026413685.1 Microcaldota archaeon
GAATACTACTGACTCTTTCCCACGGCGCACTGGAAAATCAAGTGATTGGATTATGCCCTGTGACATAAGCGAGGCAATTGCATGCAGCGTAAACTTGTCAAACACGCCTGCCTCTATTTTCACTTGCTCTTTGAGCACCTTTATCTCACGCGGCGGGCGCTTTTTCTTGGAGAGCCTTGCCATCACGTAAGTTAAGGTAAAGGAGCTTAAATAAGTTGGCCTTTCTACCCAAAATTCTTCGGCAGGTAATTCCTGTTCTTCAGCCATTCAACCTGTATCTTTGTATATCTCCACGTTACATCCCCTTTCATGGGGTCTATCTCCCAAGGCACAACGAGGACAACATCACCCACTTTAATCCACGCCTCCCTCTTGAGCCTGCCGGGTATGCGCACAACACGCTCTTTCCCATCTATGCAATTAACCCTAAGCCGGCTCCCGCCGAGCAGTGCCGTCACAATGCCAAAAATCTCGTTTGGCTGTGGCTTTCGCACACGCATCTGCTCTTCAGGCACTGAGGCAGACTGCCTGTGATGATGGTCGCTGTGGTGACTGCTATCGTTCCAACTTTTTCCGCTGTGCATGCCTCCAGGGCGGTGGCTATGCCCGCCCTGCGGTGATGCCTGAAACCCTCTTATATCCTCATTATCCCTACTCATCCTATAACCTCACTGGCGCACGAGCGCCGCACGCTTCACAAATGAGCACCTTGGTATTCCTGTCAACTGAACTTATGTGCGTGTCATACCTGTTGCACACCTTACACTTTACGAACTTGCCAACAAAGTCCTGTATTTTTGATACGAGAAGGCGGCTGTCCACCTTTCCATTAAATATGAGCCTCTTGCCATCAATGCTGCTTGGCACGGCAAGCTCTTTAGACAGGAACTTGGAAACAACTGCCGGCTCCCTGCGCATCACATCGCACAAATCACCAAAGTTGCGCACCAGCGTCTTGTTGCCCTGCTCAAGCACTTCCACATCAGGCAGCTCAAACCTCTCGCCACTGCCCTCGTGCTTTGGAATGTTTTTATACACTCTCTCCAAAAGAGTATCATACTCATCTTTCATGTGCACTTAATTGAAATGCCAACATATAAAAAGATGAGGGAAGGTAACGAGGGAGGGAAAATGGGCGCCACGCCCCAGTATACTCTACAACAGCTGCTTAAGGGATGCTTCATTCCCATAGACAAGCCCAGGGGCCCGCCGAGTGCGCAGGTTGGCCAGTGGGCCCGCGAGATTATAGGTGCCGGGAAAAACGGCCATATCGGGACACTCGACCCGGGGGTTTCTGGTGTCCTGCTGGTTGCAATCAATAAGGCGGTAAGGCTTAGTGGCTACTTGGGCGGGCAGGATAAGGAATATGTCGGGATTATGCACCTGCACAGGAATGTTGAGCCCAAAAGGATATTAGAAGCTGTGAAATCGTTTGAGGGAAAAATATCGCAGAAGCCGCCGCTTAGGAGCGCGGTTGCAAAGAGGGTAAGGGAAAGGACCATCAAGAAAATAGAGGTGCTCGAAATCAAGGGAAGGGATGTGCTGATGCGTGTTGAATGTGAAGGCGGCACTTACATACGAAAGCTTATGTTTGATATAGGGAAAAAGCTCGGGTGCGGTGCAAACATGCTTGAGCTGAGGAGGATACGCAGCGGTGTTGTTGGCGAGGAAAGGTGTGCCACGCTGTATGAGCTGCAGGCAGCTGTTAAAAAGTGGAAAGAGGAAGGTGATGAGTCCTTCCTAAAAAGGATTTTAATCCCACCGGATGAGATCCTGTGCCTTGAGAAAATAATCGTGAAGGACAGCACACTGCCTTCACTTGCGTATGGCTCACCCATATACAGGAAAGGGCTTGCGGGTGAAAAGGCTAGTGGCCTGGGCCGCGGCAGCCACGCAATTGTCTATGCTGAGAACGGAGTGTTCTGCGGCATTGCTGAAATCATAGGCGGGCCTGAAATGTATGCAAAGCTAAGGGTTAATTGGCTTGACCCACGAGAGTTCAATAAAAAATGGAAGGAAAATGCGGGCACGCGCACAAGTACACCATAACGGGCCCTTATGCATTTTCCTTTTCCCTGCGTTTTGCCTCTTCCCAAATCTTTGCCGCTTCCTCTATCGTAACCTTCTTACCGCTTGCCAGCCATGGTTTTCTCCTTTCAATTTTTCTTATAATCCCTTCAAGGACATCGTCACCCTTGAAAAGCCCTTCTTTCTCACAGATGTGTGCAAGCACAAGCGCATCCCACACCACATCACCAAGCTCCTCCTTCAAGTTCCTGTAGTCCCTTTTTGCGATTGCATCCTTGACCTCGTTCACCTCGCTCTCCAGGGCTTTCACGTATTCATCCGGTGTCCTTTCCTTGCACCAGGGGCAGCGCCTTGCATTGAGGCCAGCAAGCGAAAAAAGGCGGTCTGCGCGTGATTGGCCATTGCCTTTTACAATGCGCCTCTTTATGATTGTGGTCTTATACCTGCGAGGGTTAAGTGTGCAGCTGTCACGCAGCACCTTTATGCCTTTCTTCTCACAATAATCCAGCATGTGAGGTGGGAGCTGCTGGTCATACCCAAGGAAGATTATTGAAGGATTTGCCTTCCTGATTGTTGAGAGCATGCTCTTGTTGCTGCCAATGAGCGCCCTGTCAACCACTGACAACGCACTCACAACAGCAAGCCTGTCCTTCTCATTATGTATGGGGTTTTTCCCTGATTTTCTTGCGTTTGCATCCGTGCCTATAACAACTACCAATTCGTCCCCCAACGACTTGGCATGCTCAAGGAAATGTATGTGCCCGCGGTGCAGAATATCAAATATGCCGCCTGCCAGCACGACTGTCTTGCGCTTGCCTGATTTCCTTAACATCCATTCACCCAGTGTGATATCCTCACACCTTCTGCTCTACCTCCTATAACACAACAACGCTTATTATCCCATCTTTGCTACGTCCCTCAAGGCCTTGTCAAACTCCCTGAAAAACAAATCCCACGTGAAATTCTGTGCCACGTGCTTCCTGCCTGCACGGCCCATCTTCTCAACAAGCGTGATATCGCTTGCAAGCAGGCCCATGCAGGTTGCCATCTCATCCGTGCTCTTGCACAGGAACCCTGTCTTCTCATGCAGGATTGTCTCGCGCGGCCCACCTTCATCAACTGCAACCACCGGCTTCTCACTTGCCATTGCCTCAAGAGGGACTATGCCAAAATCCTCATCAACCGGTGTGAACAGCACAGCTGTGCAATTTGAGTAGAGCTCAAGCAGCTCAAGATATGGCACGTTAACCCTTATTTCGCCAAGGCCATCTATCAACTGCTTGATTTTATGGAGGTATGCCTCGTGCTCACTCCTCCCTGGGATGAGCGAGCCTGCGATTACCAGCTTGTACCCTTTAGAGTGCAGCCCGCTTTTCCTGAACGCCTCGATTGCAAGCTCAAACCTCTTTTCTGGAGTGATGCGCGAAGGATAGAAAAAATACTTCTTGTAGCCGTTGTTCTTATAGTTGGATACTGTAATACCTGGTGAGATGATATCTGAATCGCGATTGAGATATTTCCTTATGCGTGCCTGGGAATTTTTCGAGTTTGTCACGATTTTCTCAATCTTCGGCACAACTTCCCTCTCAAAATGCTTGTAGAACTGTATGGATGCCCAAAACACCGCTTTCCCTATCACGCCCCTCTGCCTCATCCTCCATTCGTAAAGATCGAACGCCTCCCTGTTAGGCGTGTGGCAGTACCATAACATGCGAGCGTTCCGGTTGCGTGCCCACTCGCTCGGTGTCCCGTGCGCGTTTATAACATCGTAATCATCCTTAACCTTTAGTGAGTAAAACGCCTCACCGCTCTGTATTGCCCATTTCACACGCTCACTTAGCACAGAGGCTGGTATGGTTATCTGTGGCTTTACAATGCGGATGTCAAACTGCTTGAACTCTGCGAATGTATTATCAGGGACATAACGGTATGTGTAAATTACAGGGTTATACCTCCTTGCAATCTCCATCACAACCTTTTCAAGCCCGCCCCTTGCGTGCAGGAAAGGCTGTAGCAACACAACATCCATAAGAAGGATATGCGGCAGGAGTATTATATTAGTTTTTTTGCGGCTGGCACACATTAAAATCAGTGCACGCGCGTTACAACTATCCTTATCGGGTGCCTGCCGCCTGTTGAAATAACAATCGCCCCGCCATCCTCAGTAATGTCCAGCTTGCCAAAGGACGGGCGCGACATGAACAGGAGAGGCTGGCTGCCAACATCGTGCTTTCCTGCCCTGAACATCTTCAAAAGCGGAAGCTCCATCACACCGCTGCCATTCTTCCTTTTTGTGTTTGCAATCGCATAATGTATGCCGTTGCGGCTGCCCGTGTATATCGCAACGTGGCCGTATCTTTTGGCAGGGGTAGGGTTGCCCACCTCACCAAAAACATCCTGGTGGAATATGAGGTCACCGATGTTATCATCAGAAAGCTTTGCCAAAAGCAAAGGCTTGGGCGTTTTTGGGATAATAACATCTGCAGAATTCCACTGCTCATACGTCGTCTTCCCGAAGTAAACCTTCACGCTGTATGCAGAGGCCGGGCCAGCCTCTGCAAGTGAAGACTGCATGAGGGAGGAGAGCACACGGCTGTAAACCTCAGCAGTAAAAAGTGCACAGTCCCATTCACCCAGGCGGTATCCCCTGCCAGTGCTCTCATGCATTATACGAGCTGCTTCCTCGGCAATCTTCTTGGATACGAGGGGGCGGTTATGCCATAAAGAAACAAAATGCACTGCTGATTTGCCAACAACTTCACGAAGGCCCTGGCTGTGGATTTGGGCATTTGCAGCAGCCTGTACCATAACGGGCGGCTTGAAGATTGGCTCACTTAACGGCTGCGGGTACAATATGGCTGGCAAGGAAACCAAAAGTGCCCTGGCAAGCTTCCATTTCTGCACGTGTGTGGTGTGCACTGCCATAGGAAAATTGGTATTGCGCTTGCTTAAAAAACGTTTCGTAGAATTAGGATTATGGAGGGCTACTATCACTTGCTCTACCCTATGAGGGTTGTGCTTATAAGCGCCAGTGACGGCAAGAGTGATAACGTTATGACGGCGGCGTGGTGCATGCCATTATCGTTTGACCCGCCCATGTTTGGCGTTGCAATAAGCAAAAAGAGGTTCACGTGGCAGCTAATTGAGAAATCACGCGCATTTGCAATAAACCTTGTATCCGCGGAGATGAAGGGCCAGGCAATAATATGCGGGACCAAAAGCGGGAAAGATACAGATAAATTCAAGCTTGCTGGCCTGAAAAAAGAGAAAGGAAAGCTCACTGTGATTGTTGGTGATGCGCCCGCAAGCATAGAATGCAAGGTTGTTGAAAGTGTTGAGGCTGGGGACCACGTCCTCTTTGTGGGTGAAGCTGTAAGCGTTGTTGAGAGAAGGAAGGCAAAAGGGCTCTACCACTTCGGTGGCAGCACGTTCAGCGAAATTTAGGCAGTGCACAATCTTACCACTTGCCCAATTGCGTTGGGAAGAAAACGAAAAAAATGTGAAATAGATAGAGAAAGAAGATTCGGCGGAGATAGACTGATGTATGATGCAACGTGCTCTGCCTGTAGGGCTGCGTGCAAGGTTCCTTTCCAGCCAACACCTGGAAAGCCGGTTTACTGCAGCGACTGTTACAGAAAACATAAGCCGAGGTTTTAGGTTATAGTTTGAAGTTAGTTGCAGCGGGCTTTCTATTTTTTTGTTTTTATTTTGGCTGTTTTGTCTTTTGCATTCCCTGTATGCCGTGGCACAGGGCAATTTGCGGTTTGCACTAACCCTTTATAAACATCACCTACTTGAAATAGACCAGCTGTGTGCTGCTTTGGGTGGTTGTGTTCTGCACCCGAAAGAAATGCGCACTGGTGATGGATATGAAGCTGAACTTGTCAGAAAAGGATGGGAACACCTATAAGGTGGAGCTTGATGCTGATAAGGCCAGGATGCTTATCGGCAAGAAAATCGGGGATGAGGTTGAGGGCGACCTCATCGGCGCGCCCGGGTATACTTTCATTGTGACTGGAGGGAGTGATATCTCCGGTTTCCCGATGCGTGCAGATGTCCCGGGCGCAGGCAAAAAGATGCTCCTGCTGTCAAGCGGGACGGGAATAAGAAAAACAAAGAAAGGTGAGCGGCTGAGAAAACCCGTGCGCGGCAATACTGTGTCTGACCAGATCGCCCAGCTTAACCTTGTTGTCAAGGCAAGCGGTGCGCAGAAGCTTGCAGAGCTGTTCCCAAAACCAGAGAAAAAAGAGGAGAAGAAGTAGTGTGTAGTGCGTGTAAAGCGGTGGTTTGAGGATGCAGCCTGAAATGAACATTGTGATGCTGGGGCATGTTGACCATGGCAAGACGAGCATAACGAAAGCGCTCAGCGGCGTGTGGACCGATACGCACAGCGAGGAAATAAAGCGCGGCATCACAATCAAGATTGGATATGCTGATGTGAGCATATACAAGTGCCCGAAGTGCGGGTATCCTGAATGCTTTGGCACGAAAGAGATATGTGAAAAATGCGGCTCTGCATGCACGCTCGTAAGGAAATTTTCAATCCTTGATGCGCCCGGCCATGAAACGCTCATGACAACTGCAATAGCTGCATCCAGCATTACTGATGGTGCACTGCTTGTTATTGCTGCAAACGAGGACTGCCCGCAGCCGCAGACGCTTGAGCACCTTATGGTGCTTGAGGTGCTTGGCATCAGGAATATTATTGTTGTCCAAAACAAGGTTGACATAGTGCCCCCTGAAAGGGCAAGGCAGAACTATCTGCAGATAAAAGAGTTCTTGAAAGGGACCAATGCAGAGAATGCGCCTATAATACCAATGGCAGCAAACTATGGCGTGAATGCGGATGCGCTGCTTGGTGCAATATATAAAGGGATACCTGTGCCAGGGCGAAACAGCAAGCTTCCACTGAGGATGTTCATTGCAAGGTCTTTTGATGTTAATAAGCCCGGCTCTGAAATCACACGGCTTGTTGGTGCAGTGCTTGGCGGCTCTGTGATACAGGGAGAGATAAAAGTTGGTGACGAGATAGAAATTACGCCGGGAATAATAATAGATGAGAAAAAAGGCACCTATGAAAAGCTTTATACAACCGTGACTGAAATCAGGTGCGGCAAGGAAAATGTTAACTCTGCAGGGCCTGGCGGGCTGCTTGCCGTGTCAACACTGCTTGATCCTGCGCTTGCAAAATCTGACGGCCTGGTCGGGCAGGTGATAGGCAAGCCGGGAACGTTGCCTGAGCCTGTGAAGGAAGTACAGGTTGAATACCACTTGTTTGAAAGGGAAGATATGCAGATGCCCATGATACAGCTCAACGAGCCTGTCGTGCTCAGTGTTGGTACTGCTGTCACTGTGGGTGTTGTGCGCAACCTCAAAAAAGGCATTGCAGATGTGGTGCTCAAAAGGCCGATTGTTGCGGAGAAGGGCAGTAAGGTCGCAATAAGCAGGAGGCACGGCAACAGGTGGCGCCTTGGCGGTTTTGGGATAATCAGGTAGCTGATTTTGCGGGCCTCGTCGAAAAGTTTTTATATGTTTCTCCATGCTAACTACTTAGGGAAGATATTATGGAAAGCATGAAACCAAAAAATATACAAAAAGCTGAAGACAGCGCAAAGGAGAGGGCCTCGTGCTTTAAGAAAATGAAGGAAGTATGGGATAAGGCAAAAAAATATGCTAAAGCAACAGGCCTGGCGCTTGGCGTGGCCGCCGTTATTGCAGTTAAATCGTGCGGTGATGCCCCAACTGAGAGTACCACCGTTGCGGATGTTGGTAAAGAAGATGTTGCTGTGGTAAAGGACACTGGCGTATCTGATGTGGGGAAAGACGTTGGTGAAGATGCTAACACAATGGGGAATTGGCCTTTGCCTGAAGGGTATGTCAAAGTATGTGAGCCAACAAGCCAATTTACCTCAAATACGACTCTGATGAAGATGTGCCGAATTGACCTAGGAGAGCTTGCCAAGGATGAAAGATATAAAGAATATGTAAATAACGACGAGATAAACTATAAGATATTCGTATCCTCAGACTCAAGTAGGAATAAGCTAAGGGAGCCAATCAATGACTATGCTTATTGTGGATATTCAATGAATAATGAAATTTATACATCACCGTTTCCAGGGTCGCCAAATATGATTGACTGTGAAATTATTTTTTCCACGATGGAAATAGGGTGCCCCTCACAAAAGGTTATAATTGTGCCCAGCGCCGCACGAATTGGTTCGAAAATGCTAGTTTGCTGCCACGCAGGCTATTTTGGGGAAGTGACCAAATCTTACAATCAGCCATTTACTATCTATACGGCAGACAACAATGTGTTGGGATGCATGTATATGTTAAAAGAAGTGTATGATATGCTTGAAAAAGACATCGAAGGCAAGAAGTAAGGCAATCTCTTTTTATTTTCTTTATTTTGTAATCCCATTGAGCTGCTGCAAAAATGATTTATAGCGCATTATAATGTGCAATTATCGCTTAACTTCCGCTTATTTGGGAAAACACGCATATATGCGCTTATTTTTGCTTTTTGGCGCCGCTGGCTCTTTGCTGGGCGATCACGTGCACACTTCCTAAAAAAATGGGCAGAATTTTTCAGAATAGGAAAATCGCACAAATAACAAATAAAAATAGATTGTGTGCTAAAGCAAAAGCATGAGTGGGGATGACGGCCTTGTTGCAGAGCTTGAGGAGTTCTTATCCACTGCATACCCTCCGGCAATTGCACTGCTCAAGAAAGAGTTCCCAAAAAGAAGAAGCCTTCTCGTTGATTATGTAGAGCTCGAAAAATGGAACACTGATATTGCTGACCTGCTGCTCAGCCAGCCTGATAAGGTGATTCCGGCTGCGAAAGAGGCGCTTGCACTGTGTGGTGTTGCCAAGACGTATGATTATGAGCCGCATGTGAGGTTCGTAAACCTGCCTGACACGGGCCTTCTTGTCCAGGATATTGGTGCTGCGCACATAGATAAGCTGATACGTGTTGAGGGGGTTATTACAAAAAGGGCAGAGACAAAGCCCAAAGTAAAAATGGCAACATATAAGTGCTCAAACTGTGGCGCGTTCTACAAGCTGGAGATCACAAAGGGTACAAAGCCTATGACTGTATGTGACGTGTGCAAGAAAAAGATTGACTTTTCGGAAGAAGAATCATATTTCGTTGATGTGCAGCGTGCTGATATGCAGGAGCTCCTGGAAAGGCTCAAGGGGGGTGCACCAGCAAGCAATATCGAGCTGATGGTGGAAGATGACCTTGTCAATACATACAACCCTGGGGATAACCTCATAATCAATGGTGTGCTGAGGATAAGGCCACAAATGCAGAAAGGCAAGTCTGAGAATATCTACCACAAGTATATAGATGTGGTTTCAATCGAGAAGATGCAGAAGGACTTTGAGCAGCTTGAGATATCTGAGGAGGAAGAGGAAAAAATAAAGGAAATGGGAAAAGACCCTGAAATAATAAGGAAAATTGCATCATCAATCGCGCCTGGAATATACGGGCACGAGAAAATTAAGGAGGCGATATGCCTCCAGCTGTTTGGCGGGACACGGAATAAGACATTGCCCGGCGGTGCACCCGTAAGGAATGATGTCCACCTGCTCCTGATAGGTGACCCAGGCGCTGCAAAATCAAGAATACTGCAGTATGTCACTGATATTGCACCAAAGAGTGTTTATGTGAGCGGCAAGTCGGTCAGCGGTGTTGGGCTTACAGCAAGCGCTGAGAAGGATGAGCTCGGTGATGGCGGGTGGGTGCTTAAAGCCGGTGCGCTCGTGCTCGCCTCAGGCGGCATTGCGGCCATTGATGAGTTTGACAAGATTGATGATAAGGAAAGGGCAGCGCTGCACGAGGCAATGGAAATGCAATCTGTCAGTGTTGCAAAGGCTGGGATAGTTGCAAGATTCAGGACCAAAACTGCCATCATTGCTGCTGCCAACCCAAAGTATGGGAGGTTTAACCCAAACCAGTATCCTGCTGACCAGTTTGATATCCCACCAACGCTGCTAAGCAGGTTTGACCTGATATTCCCCATATACGATGTGCTTGATGAGGAGAAGGACAGGGAGCTTGCAAAGCATATCCTTGAGCCGCACGCAGGCGTTAAAAGCGAGGAGGCGCGCATTGCACAGGAGCAGACAATTGACAAGAACCTGCTCAGGAAATACATTGCATATGCAAGAAAGAACATTTCACCTGTGCTGACACGGGAGGCTATGGATAGGATTTCTGATTATTATGTTGAGATGAGAAAGCTCGGCAGAAAAGAAGGCACGGTTCCGGTCACGCCACGCCAGATTGAAGGGCTCATAAGGCTGAGCGAAGCGGCTGCAAAGGCGCGCCTCAGCAATACTGTTGAAAAGGAAGATGCTGAAAGGGCAATCAAGCTGTTTGATTATGCCCTGAAACAAATCGCCATGGATGCTGCAACCGGGAAGCTTGATATTGACATAATAACAACTGGGCAGCCGAAAGCGAGGACTGAGCGGTTTGCACTGATGCTTAACATCATCAAGGACCTGTCATCCAAGTATGACATGATTGATATTAACGAGATAAAGAATGCTGCACGTGAATTTAACATAGACGATAGTGAAGCGGCAAGAATTATTGAGCAGCTGCTTGATAGGGGAGAATTATACAGGCCTAAGCACGGTTTTGTCAAGCTACTTGACAAGAAAGGATGAGCTGGGAGTTATGCTGTGCTTGCCAGGCAGGCCACATTAATAAAAAGCATTACTCTCTAATTAGTGCAATGAAATCTGTCCTGAAGCTATTGCTGCTGTTTGTTGTGGCACAACTACTCGGCCTCATTGTAATGAATGCGTTCGTTGCTGGTGGGGTGGCAAGGCAGGCCTCAGTGTGGCAGTTCTCACTTGAGGATATTTTCTTTCTTGTGATTGGCATGGCGTTTACAGTCCTGCTGCTGCTCACACTCATTAAGCTTTACACGGGCAACCTGCTCTACAAGGCGATGGAATTTGTTGTTGTGGCGGCGGCATCGTTCGTGGTTTTCTATGGTGTTGGGTATTATGCCGGGCTTGGCGAGGCAGAGGCACTTATTCTTGCAGTTTCACTCTCTGCACTCAAGCAGCTCTTCCCACCATCAAAAAATGCAGCAGCTGTCATTTCAAGCGCAGGTGTTGCCACGATGTTTGCAATGTTCCTTTCATTTTGGGAAGCTGTCGTGTTCCTCATTGTAATGAGTGCATACGATTACGTTGCAGTTTTCATCACGAGGCATATGATAACTTTGGCTTCAGAATTCGGAAAGCGCGACATGTCATTCTCAATCACGTCACAGGAAACAGTCAGGGAAAAGGTGCTGGTAAGGAAAAGGGGAGTTGTTGTTGAGGAAAAGCCCGTGGAGCGTGTTGAGCGGCTCGAGCTTGGCACTGGTGACATCGCACTCCCGCTTGCATTTAACCTTGTGGTGTTCAAGGGGATTGCGCAAACCAACGCAGGCGCTGCGGTGAGCTCGTTCATAATAATCGGTGTGTTCTCAGCGCTTGCGCTCGGCCTTGTGCTCGCATACGTTAAGAAAAGGAAGCTATTCCTCCCGGCACTGCCCCCTATACTCCTAGGCACGCTTGTCGGGTATATGCTCGCATACGTGAGTGGGGCTGCAACCTAATTGTAAATTATAAAAAAGGAAATTGTGTTTTCTTTACCCGCGTGCAGATGCGCCGCCCTTGGATGTTATCTCAATCCTTGGTGGGACGAGTGGCGGTGCAAGGTTCAATGCGCGTGCAACAAAAACGCCATTAACTCCAGAGCTGAAGTTTATCAGGTTCAGGAGCGGCTGTGCAATGTCATCAGGGAGCTTCTTCTCCATCCTCCAGCCGCTCTCAATGCTCTTTGCGCCTGCAGCCGTGTCTTTTGCATAAACAGTGCCGCTGACTTTCAGGTAACCAACATCCTCTGCATACGTGACACTGTAAGTGAAGTCCATCATAATGTCATCACCTACTGCCTTGACATCATCTATGTTAATGTTTATGTTAAGGCCGCTTATCAGCGCATCCTTCTCGCGCTTTGCTTCAACGTAGCTTAGCTTTACGCCCCTAAATTCAACCATATGTCCACCTCTCTTGAATAGTTTTTAGCCGCATACATTTAAATATTCTGATACCTGGTTATCTCAAAGCCGCTCGTGTGCGAGTATGACTCTTTTATATCCTTCTCCTTAAGCTCAACGTACAAGTGCAGTGCATCGTCACTGAGTACGCCTTTCAGGAAATCATGGTCGCTGAGCAGCGAGCTTAGCGATTCTGCAAGTGAGCGCGGCGGCATCACTTCCCTCCTGTCATCAAAAGAAAGCTTCTTGCTTATCCCGTCCTGGCCTGCTGCGAGCAGTGCCGCATATGCAAGATATGGGTTTGCTGTCGGGTCTGCAAGCCTGTATTCTATACGCTTATCTCTCTCACCCCTGAGCGGGAATGGTATCCTGTAAACCTTGCCCAGACCCTTCGCCTTCTCAACATTGGTCAGGTCCTTGTATGAGAGTGTGGATGGCAAGAGGAAAGCGCTCAGTGCACGCATATGGTCTGCAATGCCCGCAAGGAAATAATACCCCGCCTGGCTTAGCGGCTTCCCACTTTCCATATCAAAGAATGCATTCTCACCGCCTTTCCATGCACTTATGTTGATGTGAAGCTCGCTCATCGGCTCTGAATCAGAAATCTTAGGCACAAATGTTGCCATCGCACCAACCAGCATGGCTGCATTCTTTGCCAGGTGCTTCACAGTCATCAGGTTATCTGCCGCCTTAAGTGCTGGGACGGCGCCGAGTGCAACCTCGTGCTGCAGCCTCCCTTTTTCGTGGTGCATCGCTGCAACATCCACACCGCACAGGTCAGCATAATCACCTATCTGAAGCCGAATTGCACGGCCGACATCCGCATTCATCGTCTCGAACCTGCGCGCACCCTGCTGGAATTCTCCATCATATTGGCTCATTGCAAGCTCGCGCGCATCAAAATATGCACCATAGCTGAACTTTGATGAGTCTGTTACCATTGCATCTACAATGTAAAAGTCAACCTCCGTCCCGATTGAGTAGGCAAGCTTCTGGTCCCTTGAAAGCAGCTTGCCAAGGGTATTACGCGGGTCAACTGGTGAAGTTGTTGATGCTATGAAACGCACTGTGCTAGGTTCCCAGGGGATTACTGCAAACGTGCCAGCATCCGGTATGAGTGTGACACTGTCACCGTCTGTGTAAGACACGGATTTCCTGTCAACGGAAAAAACACCTTCCTTGAAAGAATCCGTATCGAGAGATTTTGCAGGGATTGTTACAGTCTTGAAGAACCCAAGAAAATCAGTGTATTGTATATCGACCCACCTATACCTGTCAGCATTGATTCGCTCTAAAACTCCTTCAATATTATCTTCTGCCATCGCGTATCACCTAGCAATACCCATTCTCCCAAACAATTTATATAATTTTATAATCCAACAAATACGCTGAACGGAGAGGTAAATACAATGATAAAGAGATGCGAAAGGTGCAGTGAGGAGACGCACTTCCTTGAAAAGTGTTATTTCTGCGGGAAATACATCTGCAGAGGTTGTGTGCACGCAGCCAGGAACATAGAGAAGGTAAAGCGAGTGGTAATCTGTAAAGGATGCTTCGGAGATGCAAAGAAGGTTAAGGAATACGAAAATATGAGATAGCTGCCGGGCAAACCTATTGTCCTTTCAGGGTTTATGGGTGCGCTTGCAAAAATCACACGGGCCTCTGTAATAGGTTATGGAGGTTTATATCCGCCCTGGTGGCCAACCATTGGTCGCCGGGGGTTTATCACCGGGTCGCCGGGGGTTATCACCGGTTGCCGGGGGTTTATAAGGGCCCGCGGGGCCAATCATTGGTTGCCGTGGGTTTATAAGGGCCGCGCTGGGGGCCCTTATGCCGCAGTAGCTCAGCCTGGGAGAGCACTCGGCTGAAGTTGCAGCTGAGCTGTATGCTTCTGCTGCATCTGTCACCGAGGGATCGTTGGTTCAAATCCGACCTGCGGCATACCCTTATTTATTCTTGTTCTGGGAGCCGGCATGCAATTAAAAAATGGATTTTTGCCTACTGGCTGCAAGCACCATTCCTGCAAACCCGGCCATATCCGCAATCAATAGTCTGTGAAATCATACCTGTGCTTGAGCAGCTGTACTCAATCACACTGCTGCCTGTGTAGCACTCATCGTAGGCCGTCTCCATATCATTCACAACGACATAGCCTGCAACGAACTTATCCACGCCACCATCTGAATCATAGCATTCTGCCTTTCTTATGCAGGCGCCAGCGTTGCAATAATAGCCGGAAGGGCACACAAAAAGTGCATGCGCAAGCCCTGAGCCGGATGTACAATAATAATCCCTTACCCTGTTGCTCCCGATACAGTCATCCTCATAAGTAACACCGTTGTAGGTGACTTTCCCGCGCTTGTACATATCAACATCCTTCTCAGTATCCGTGCAGCTTGACTGCACAAGCGGCACACAAATCCCGCTGATGCATGTGTGTTTTGCAGGGCAGTCTATTATCTCGGACTTGACTTCGTTATCAGCACAATAGTACTCACGCACCTTGTTCAGGTCGTAGCATGTATCAGTATACTCGGCACGCCCTTTAATGACCCTGCCAACCATATACAAATCCTGCCCGCCGTCTGAATCAACACAGGCGGGTGTGGCACAGGCGCCGTCAATGCACATAAACCCTGTGGGGCACACAGTAGTCTTGTTCTCTATGCGGCCATCTTTACAGAAGAAATCAACCACACGCCCGCTATCGGCACAAAAGTCCGCCTTTGAGACCGCACCAAGAGTGGTTGTATCCTTCTTGTAAATGTCATACTGTGTTATGCGCACTGTCGATGTGCAAAACTCAACACACTTGCCACTGCTGCATATGTAACCAGTCCCGCACGCAACATCCTTTGCTGCTGGCCTGTTATTTTCACAGTATTGCTCTATTAACGTCATACTATCCCTGCACACATCCTTGAACGTTTCACTGCCGTAACCAACAGAGCCTTCTGTTAAAATGCTTATCCCATTATCAGAGTCGTGGCACTCACGCAATACGCACGCGCCGTTCTTGCAGTAATACCCCTCCGGGCACGCTGTATCCTCGCTCTTAACACCGCCACCTGCACAGTAAAATTCCTTTATGGAGTTGCCAGAGCACATATCTTTATATTCTATGCCCTTATAGATGGCCTTTCCTGCATCAAACAGGTTCTTGCCATTATCGGTGTCTGTGCACCCCGCTGCCTTGCATGCACCGTCGTAAGCAACACTCGTGCCTGCTGCCTGTGCAAAACACGGATTCTTGTATGTTACCCCGTCAGCACCGCAAACTGGTGCTTCCTGGTCACTGCATACCTGTGTGCAGCCAAGCATGAGCATAATTGATACGAGCACAAGCGTGATTGGCAAAAGCCTCATGATTCTGTTGCTCAGCCAAAAATTAAAAATGAGCTTTTGTTCTTAGGCCAGGGATTAATCCCCCTACTTTTGTAGAGACAGCGCTTCCTTGTATAGCTCCTGCAATTGCTTGACACAGGAAATCCCATCTGCAAGATGCTGGTTCAGGATACGCTCGCTTTCAGAGCTAAATATGCCCTCATCACTAAGATAATGCGCGCGTGCAGCGGCATCCTTGTGCTGCCGCAGGATTGCAAGCTTCCTATACCCGTAATTATGCACAACAAGGTTTCTCCACGACTTGAAGGACTCGACACCCCTCAGTGCGGCCCTGAACCGCTTCTTAAACCCATCATCTGCAAACAATGGGGACTCATCGATGAAATCCCTCATTGAATACAGCATTGAAAGCGAAATTGAGCTTTTGCCTGACTGGATAAGGCGGTGTGCTATTATAGACGGTGACACCTGGCTAAACACCACACCAAAAAGCAGGGCAATGCTCTCATCAACCCACGCATCGGCAGCTGCAAACGCCTCCGCAAAGCATTTTGCATCTGCATATCCTTGGATTATAGATGCTGAGTATACCCTGCCCCTTGTAACTTCGCGCGGCGGCTGGCCGTTTTCCATACCCTATTCTTGCCCATTCATATTTTTATACTTCACAGGGCTTAATTTAGCCGTGGTACTATGAGCGGAACACAATCAGGAACGTTGGCACGGCTTAATGAGAAAGAGGTCCGGGCACTTACATTCAGGAAAGATGGAGTGGAAGGATACAGCTCAACAACCAAGTTCATCAAAGCGGCTTATACTGGCGATAAGGATTACGTTGAGTTTGGCGTGATGCAGGGGTTCTCACCCAACCTGCAAAACAAGTACGGCGATACTGCGCTTATAGCTGCGTGTGCAGGCAACCAGCCATCAATAGTGCGCTACCTCCTCAGGAAAGGGGCAGACCCAAATTTCCCAAATTATGAGGGCTCAACACCGCTTATGTTTGCCGCGTTTGCTGGCAATATCGAGATAATCAACCTTCTGCTTGTTGCAGGCGCGGATGTGAGCATAAGGAATGAGCTGGGGACTACTGCGCTCAAAGCAGCACAGCATTCCGGGTGTGCTGAGTGCATAACTGCACTTAAAGAAGCAGGGGCTGAGGGCTAAAAACAAATATTTAAATACTACTTTTGCACAAATAATGGTATGCACCCCAATAAACGTGCTTTGGGTGAAAAGGAAGGGCTTAGTGAAAGTGCAGGCCTTAATAAGCTGCAGAGGAAGCCACCGGCAGTTGTTGTTGAAGGTATCATGAAAGGAGAGAGTAAATACTCAAAGGCAATTGCTATGTTTGTGCCTTTGGGTGCGGCGCCAATACTGAAAAATGCTGGGGAAGAGATGCTTTCAGTTGAAAAAGAGCTTGCGGGGCGCAAGGCCATCCTTGTTTATGAGAATGGCTCGAGGGTACCTTCATACCTTATATTGAGGGATTCATTACAGCTTCCTCCGGAGGTTGTTGTTGAGGCTAACGGCAAGATGATGCTGCTCACGCTCGAGCAGGCGCCCGTTGGAAAAAGCATGCGTGATATTGTGTACGAAAAGGTTGCTGTGGGGAATACCAACGTTGTTGTATTTCCTATTATGGTTGCAATGCCTATAATGTACATAATCCAGAGAGGCTGTGAAACCGATACACCCAAAAAAGCAGAGGCTAAGGGCATACTTGATGAAAACGATGAGATATGGCTTTACGGGACTGACAAGAAGAGCACAGTTGGCAATGTTGTCGGCTCTGGGCTGAACGTCTCGTACACTGATAAAATGCTTCTTGACATGGTGCCTGAAAGGTATAAGGGGATGGTACCACAGCGCCTAAGGGACAAAAAATTCAGGTTTATGCTCGTAGAAGGAAACAAGAATGGAAAAAGCACACACATCCTTTTCACGGAAGGCAATCATCTTGCAACGGTTGTCGATTTTGTCCCACAGATGCTGGCATTAAAGCCGGGCCGTGTGGTTGCAAGGATAAACGGGTGCGAATGGTATGGTGCAGAGATATCAAGTGAAGGTGTAAAAGGCGTGCGCAAGGTTCTTGGGTTCCCTGAGGAGTAGACTGCTTGCGTACAAAAACTATTTAAACAATCCTAAAGAAAGAGATTGTAGGTGGTTCAATGGTGGAAAGGTATTTAGAGAGTGGCAAGAAAGTTGCTGTTGATTCTTTTAATATCTTGGAGTATATTGAAAGG
>JAOAKK010000012.1 GCA_026413685.1 Microcaldota archaeon
AAATGATGAGATAGCTGAAGAAGGAATTGCTGGGGCGCTGCCTCCTCAAAAAGAATGTGAGGCTGCTGTGGATGCCACAGCCACTGAAAAGCCAGAAACTTCAAGCGTGGCACCTGAAGTGCAAGATGAAAATGATGAGATAGCTGAAGAAGGAATTGCTGGGGCGCTGCCTCCTCAAAAAGAATGTGAGGCTGCTGTGGATGCCATGGCCACTGAAAAGCCAGAAACTTCAAGCGTGGCACCTGAAGTGCAAGATGAAAATAATGAGGAAATAGAATTGTCTGAAAACGACATTGAGATTGAGGATATTAAAGAAATGGAAGTGCCTAAACTGCCTGAAATCCAAACCAGCACGGTGCAAACATTAACAATAAACGACCTAGAAAGCGTGGAGGAAATAGAACCAAAAGAATTGGGGCCCAAGGAGGTTGTTCCAGTTCCAACCCAACCCGCAACTTCATCCGGAAAGCAGGACGACGAAAAAACCAGCAAGAGCGAGAATGCCCAGGCAAGCATCCTCAGTGAAGAGAACATAGGCGACTTAAAAGCTGTAACTAGCCTTTGCAATGCACTCGCAAAGTGCTTTGCACCTGGGAAAGAAAGCTTTGGCAGGACGATGCAGCTGGCAAAGGCAATCATAGACAGGGTACATGATGGTGAGGATGTTGGTGTGGATGACATCATGGGAATTGCTATAAAGGAGAGGATACCTTTTGTTGAAGAGAAAGAGCTCAAGAAAAACGCATATGAGATAGAAAAGGCGCTGCTTGCTGTATACTATGAGCTCCCACGCAAGAAAAAGATCAAGCCATTAAAGGTGTTAAAGTACATTGTTGCGCTTGCAGCTGCTGCTGCGATTGCAGTGCACTCGCCACAGATATACAAGGCAGCTGAAACAGCATACCACTCTCCAGCAGTGCAACATAAAATCACAAAGATGAATGATAACGCAAAGGATGCAATCAAAAAGCTTAAGGCAAAAATCAAAAAAGCTGAGAAGAACACAAAGCATATAATCAATGACATAAACAAGCTATTCTGATTCTGGAATGCACCGGTTCCTGCTGCGAAAAGAAAAATGGGGAGATTAAATAAGGAAAAAACTATGTGTTATGTATAGCTTACACGCGTGCCTTGTGCTTGCGCAATGTTTGTGTTGATATTCACATTAACATGGACCGGCTTGGCAAGCTCTTCCATAAATGAGCGCAGTATGCCGCGTTGCGGTGATATCTCACATTTATCATACTCACTCACGCCCGCAAGCTCTGCAGCCTTATTGAATGCGCGGGTCTCATTGCCGAGCTCATCAACAAGCCCGATCTGGTATGCCTGTTTTCCTGTCAGTATCCTGCCATCGAGCACTTCCTCAAACCTATCATCACTGAACCTTGGCCTTCCGTGCCTATTCTCGTACACCGTGTCCTTAAACTCTCCAAATATTTCATCTACAATGGATTGGAGCACGGCACGCTCCTTGGCTGTAAGGTTATGCCCTATATCACCCATATCCTTGAGCTCACCAGACGTAACGCTTGTATAATTTATCCCAACTTTATCAAAAAGCCCTGCCAGGGAGACTGCTGTTGTGCGCACGCCTATGCTGCCTGTTATTGTCTCTGGCTCAGACACTATATAATCCGAGCCAACGGCAGCATAATAACCACCGGATGCCGCCATGCTCCTGAAATACGCAACAACAGGCTTTCTGGAGCTTTTGACACGCTCATAAATCTCCCTGCTTGGTATTACTTCACCACCTGGCGAATCAACGTAGAGCACGATTGCCTTTACATCGCTGCGCTCCTCAGCTGAGCTTATCATCTCCAATATTTCCTTTGTGCTTGGTGGCGGCTCTGGCGCAAATATGCTTGTAGGCGGCTTCCTATCAGTTATTTCAGACTCGATCCTAACCTCTGCTATGCATGGTTTCGAGAGAAATACCACACCTAGCACCTGCCCGATCGCCGCGAGCAGGACCATCGCAACGGCAAAAAGTATTATGATAAGTGCAAGCATGCCAATTATTGATATACCCTGCGGCCTCTTCATAAAGTAGTTGGAGCATATAATTCTTATAAGCTTCATCTCCTTGAAAAGCTGCGGTATGGGCCTGGATTTTGTAGCAATTGTGCTATTCCTTCTCCCACCGTATGTTGCAAATGCCGCACCGGTAGTTTTTGGTGGGAAGTTCCCTGTTGACATGGGTGCAACTGCATGGGACGGCAGGAGGTTTTTAGGTGATGGGAAAACCTGGAAAGGCCTCATTGTTGGGATAACGAGCGGTGTGCTTGTTGGATACGCTGAGGCGTTTGTTACCGGGAATTCCATGTTTGCATTCCTTGCACTGCTGTCAAGCACGGGCGCAATGCTTGGTGACATGCTTGGCAGCTTTATCAAGAGGCGGCTTGATTATGAAAGAGGGCGGCCATCCTTACTTATGGACCAGCTTTTATTCATCATATTTGCATTCATACTGTCTTACCCTGTGCTGGAGAGCATACTGCCACAAGTCCTTGTTCCCGAGAGCATTGTGATAATACTGTTCGCGACGTATGTGCTCCACAGGATAATGAATATCATTGCAAACAAGCTAGGGCTGAAAAAAGTCCCTTGGTGACTTACGGGTGGGGAGAATGGTCATGATAATTTGCATCACTGGGATGCGTGGATGTGGAAAGACTATGTTTGGGGATGTTGCGCGCTCGATGGCCTTGCCTGTGTATGAGATGCGCTCTATTGTTGCTGGAATGATGGTTGCTGAGGGAATAGAGATAAGCAACAGGAATATTAGGGAGTATGCAAAAAGCATCCGCGAGCAGTTCGGAAAGGATATCGTAGCAAAGAAGATGATTGAGCTCATACGCAAGGAGAATAAGCCGAAAGATGCGATTGTGATTATAGGCATACGTGGCATGTACGAGGTGCGTGCATTCAGGGAATCGTTTGGCGAAAAAAATGTAGTGCTGCTTGCAATACACGCACCGCCTCGTATTAGGTATAGGCGGCTCCTGAAGAAGGATATGCTCC
This sequence comes from Microcaldota archaeon, assembly GCA_026413685.1. Taxonomy (GTDB): domain Archaea; phylum Micrarchaeota; class Micrarchaeia; order CAILAH01; family CAILAH01; genus CAILAH01. Next base: position 3,031 of record JAOAKK010000012.1, read on the forward strand.
TTGAGAACAAAGATAGCTATGAGGATTTCCTGTGGAGTGATGAGATGGAGCTTGGGTTTGGTGTTGCAAAGGCGATTGCGCTTGCGGACATAATGATAATCAATGACGGCACGCTTGATGAATATAAAGAGAAATGCAAGGAAGTTATAGGCAGCATCTTGCGGGGAGAGGTGGGTATATGATGAAGCTGAACTTTGACTATGGCAAAAATGGTTTCTACTTTGAAAGTGCCAGCCTGGAAGACGGGCTTGTTGGCGTATACAATGCGATAGGTGACCTGCCATATGCGCTGCTTGGGATTGATGCCATGAAAATCCGTACAGAACTGCAGAAATCAGCGGCTAATGATTTCAGCGGGATGCTGCAGCAGGTAAAAGTAGGTGAGATTGTAAAAAATGCTGGCGGCAGCGAATTCATGCACCTTTGTGAGCCCATAATTTTTGATGAGATTGTAAAGAGATTTTTCGGCGATGCCGTACCAAAAAAAAGCATATCCTTAAGCGCACCACAGCTTAAAGGCAAGATGGTGTTTATCAACGATTCAAAAGATTGGGTGATTGTAAAAAAGGCAACTGTGGGCAGTGATACAACTGCACGCGAAGCTGCAGCGTTCTTGTTTGGTGTCAAGGCCGCAGTATACTCAAAGTACTTATCCATAAAATGCCCGCAAAGAAGCGCCGATTCAGCAATGATGGCAAAAGCGCTGAAAGGGAAACGGAAAAGCCTGGGCGCACTGAACGATGCCTACAACGCAAGTGGTGGCCGCTTGTGCGCTTTTTTGGAAGGTGCTGCCCTGCTAGGCTATGCACCGACACCAAGCCAGGATACAATCAAGGAGGCATTCCCTGAGCTAAAGCTGCCGGGGATGCGTGGGAGAAAGCCTAAAGGATAGCGTAGATGGCAGGCATTTTTGGCAGCTGGCTATAACGTTGGCATATAATAAAGTATATATAATAAAATAACCCTAATTGTAGCAGGTAATCATGCGCAAGCAGCACATGCTCGCACTGGCATTTGTAGCCCTACTTATATCTTTTGTACCGGTATCTGCAAAACTGGTCAGCACGGCAGGCAACAAGAACATCACTACTGTTGAGATAAACGTTGGGATGATGCCAGGGCAGAAGTATAACGTCACTGTTACTGTTTATGAGATTACGCAATACATGGCATCGCCGGGTGAGCAAGAGTCTGCCGCTGCCTCAGGCAGGTTTGCAAGTCGTGGTGCGATTGCACTTCCGCTTCCATACGCCCCTGTCATGCTTTATACTAGAAACAATGTGTATGCAGCTGGTGCAACTGGGCCGGACGGCAAGGCAAATTTTGTGATAGATGCCAGTGAAGGCAAAATTGAGTTTGACAATCGTGGATGTACCGAGGTATATGTAAGATATGCGGGGGATGATAAGCATCTTGGCTCGCAGAGCAGGGCAGAGCTTATATGCAAAGATTCAGCACTGCTGGTGATACCTGCGCTTACACAGGCGATAAGCACGATTTATGAAAATGAACGGCTGCAGAATGCGTGCATGCTCTTTTTCATACTTATTGGTTTCCTCATTGCTGGGCTGTATGCATCTGGCAAGGACCCGTTAAGGCTTCTTGACATCACAACACCACGCCTGCCGGGTGCGCGCAAGAAACCTGAAATAAAAATAAGCATTAGCGAGGATAAGATGAAATCGCTGCGCTCAACGCAACTCAGGATGGTTGATGAGCTTAATAATGAGATAAAGACAACTGCAAGGATTATTTCAAAGAACTCTGGTGGTGGGAGGCGTGAGCAGCAGAAAATATATAACAAGATAATGAATGAGATAAGCGAAATAAAAAAGAGTGCAGAAGAAAAGCTCAAGAAAGAGACATCGAGCCTGCCTGTCAAGTCTGCAGTGATGGTTGACAAGAAGATTTTTGAGGGGATGTATAAAGACATTGCGAATGTGCTCGTGAGGAATGCATACGAGAACATAAAGGACCCTAAAAACAAGACGCGTATAAAGATAAAGGAGGAATGGGGCGAAAATGGCAGGCAGCAGAGCAAGATTGAGAAAATTGCAGAAGCAAGGCATCTTGCGGATTTGATATCCCTTTCACAAAGAGGGCCTACCGCACCAGTTGCAAAAGGCCTTGGGTATACGGGGACAATAAGTGATATCAGGAGGAAGGCTGAGGCAACTACAGGGATTGGATACGTTACACGTGTTGTTGACAACCTGCGCGGTTACGTTAACATGGCAGTTCAATACAGCAAGTATACCTCTAAATATGCAACAACGGGCATAGGCTACAAGATGGCAAGAAGCGCCCAGGAAAAAGTTGAGAGGGAGATCAGAAAGCTGCGGGAGGCATATAACAAGGAAAATGAGGATTTTGCACGCAAGTATAAGGGGCTGAAGCCGCTTGCACAATATTCTGATTTTGAGGGTATCCAAAAGGAAGCTGAGCGGCTCAACATAACGGTGCCGATTACTGAATATTACCAGAGGCAACAGAAGCTTGATAAAATAAAGGAAGAGATAAGCAAGAAAGAGGCAGCCCTTGCACAACTAAGCCAAAAGGCTGAAGAGGAATGGAGAAAGTTTGAGCCGTATTATTATGAAGGGGCACAGATGCCTGATATAATCAAGACGGACAAGGTAGCGACACTGCGTGTTAATGCGCTTGCAAAGGAAGTGCTCAATGACATTAACCACCGCCTCTTTTATGAGCTTAAGGAAAAAGGCCTTATGACGGATGATGAGATTGACAAGTTTAATGGGAAACTGCAGAAGACAACTGACCTTGTTGAAAGGCGTGAAAAGATATTTGAGAAATTCAGGGAGCTTGGGCAGGAAGACCTTTACTATGCAGTAATGGGGGAATCCCTTTACGTCCAGGTTATAAATTATGATGACAAGAAAAAGGGATTTTATGTTGTGGAGGAAGATGCAAGCGAAAAGTACAAGTCTGGCAATTACACACTCCAGCAGGTTGCTGACATAGCCCAGGAAAACCTCGAAAAGACAAATTATGACTCGGCTGCTTTCGTGATTGGCGCTGCAAGGGCGATCGCTGAGCACCCTATCAAGTTTGAGGCCTACGTTGAGACGCAAGAGCAGCAGCTCAGGAGATACATTGAGCTTGATGAGTTCGTCAAAAAGGACGTGATAGATGTATGCGTGCGTGATGGGATGCGCAAAGGCATAGAATACCTCATGAAAACAGAGAAGATAGAGCCTGCTGAGAAGATAAGGGAAACGCACGCAAAGTATATCGGTGATGAAGTCCTTGTGAATTTATGGGGCAAGAAGAAAAGCAAAAAGCACGAGAGGTTCAGGGGCAGGCTTGAGAGCATAGAGAAAGATGAGCTCAGCTTCCTTACATATAGCGAGGCGTTCAAGCACCTGCTAGCTTATGTGAACAAGAGATACGCAGGTGGCAAGATTGGCTATTCGGATTATAACATTAACCTTGTGCGGCTGCATTACGCGCGGGAGATGGCCGAGCTTGACAAGAGGAAGATTGAAGACCCTGAAGAGCGCGAGCGCAGGGAAAAGAGAATAAGGGAAACTGCCATTAACGGGATACTCGACGCAACGAAAATCCAGGTTAGCCCGAACGAGCGTGAGGATATGCTTCAGGGCCTCGTGGCTGCTGAGGCAAGCCAAAGAAGCCCAGAATCCATAAAGAAAATGGTAAAGGATGAATCGCTGTTGGAGGCTGCTGTTACGGAGTGGTCTGCGCTGATGGCGCTTTACAGGGCAACTGGTATTACAGGCCTGGCAGGGCTGAAGCAGAACCTTAATGACCTTTCAAACAGTGCGGAGTGGGAGCAAACGTGCAGGAAGGTGCTTTTTGAGCGCGCGCGTGAGTTTAATGCTGATAAGAAGCACTTGCTGCTGAAGCTGAATACGGAGCTTGGCAATATCGTTGATGAGGAGAGGGCCAAGAAAATGGATGCTGAAGATTTGCTGCTTGAGATTGACAAGGTTGCGAGTGACGTGGTTTACAAGTCACTTATGAAATTGTTCCGTGAAGTCAGCAAGGAATCTGCTTACAAGGGGTTGTATGTTGAGCGTGAAATCCGCGGCAAAAAGCACATCTTTGTCAAGGGGTTTGTGGACCCCACAATTGAGGAAACGCCAAGCCTGGTAACACTTTACAAGAAGGAGCTTCCAAACAAGGCTGGGATGCTCAAGGATATAATTGCAAGCGAGCTTGCGAGCAGGGGGATCTCAGCTGACCCTTCCAGCTATGCAGGGTACTATGACGCAATCTCATACAAATACCCAATGCTACATCCGGGTGCATACCCACTCAAGGATGCAATGCATAAGTATGCGTGGATACAGGAGATAGGAAACAACTTCCTTGCATGCCCCAAATTCCTGCCTGATTACGAGACGATGGGCGAAGCGGACAAGGTTGTAAACGCCGGTGTTGCAACCGAGGAGGCTGAAGTTATTGAGGATGGCAGGAAGAAAAGAAAGGTGCGCAGGGTAATCTTGCCTGTTGAGGACACATTTGCACGAAAAGCCGCCGCGTTCATTAGCACACAAGGAAACCAGTTCCTGACCGGTGGATACATAGGGACAATGGCAGAAGCTGCAGCAACTGCAGTTGTCTATACGAGACACGGTGCACGGCTTAAAACACTTCTCAAGCCATACCACGGGAAGGAAGGGTTCGTAAAGGATGTTACAAGGAACGAGGCGCTTGCAGAGAAGCTGCTGGAAGCATACAAGCTCAGGTACCTGCTTGAAAAAACCAGCCCTGATAGCCGGGAAATGGCACTCATACTGAAAGAGCTGAGCCCTGACAAGATAAAAAGCTCCCTGCTAGATGAGCTTGAGCTAATAAAGAATGAGCTAGAATCAGGGAAGGCTTCTGGTGCTGCCGGAATGAGCATCCAGAAGATTGATGAGCTTATCAAATCCCGCACAGAAGAGATGGAGAGCACGCAGGACTTAGAGAAGGTTGACAGGATTGATATGGAGATACGCGCACTCCGTGAGTATAAGGATATACTGAGCAGTATTGAAAACATAAAGGGGATCACATTTACGGTATCTGGCAGGGATGTTGAGGCAAACGCCGTAGCTGCGCTTGCTTCGCTTAAGAATAACCTTGAATCAGAAAAGAAAAGCCTTGATAGGCTTATTGCTGAGTGCAAGCCGCATGTGGGCGAATACGTAATGCAGGAATTGCTTAATGACCTTGTGGCCAAAAGCAAGTATTATAAAAAGGAGAATGAAGAGGAGCTTGTTTATATAAGGCAGGAAATTGAGTTTGCTGACAGGGTTGCATGTGATGCAGTCTACAAGGAGCTCAAGAATACAATACAGCAGATGGAGCTTTCAAAAGATGAGTATGGCTTGCTTGCCCCGCACATGGCACCACCTAAAACTGTTGAGGAGCTTGAGAAGGAATACGAGGAGCTGATGAAGCTTATTGCCAAGATAAGAAATGATAATGCTGTAGTTGCTGATGCATTGCACGACACAATCAAGGCAGAGAATGCCGTGCTTGGCAAGTATAAGAACGATATGGGCAGGATATTTGCCGACACTGAGAGAGTAGGAAAAGAGCTTGAAGCACTGAGAAGAGGGCTTATCGATGCAGTATCAAAAGTGCCTGAGTGCAAAAATGTAGCAAATGAGATTGAGCCGCTTCTTGCATCCGGAAAGGCGTTGGATGCATGCAACAGTGTTACGGCCATGCTTAACAATGCAAAAACATCCCGCATCAAAGCTGGCAAGGGCACAAGTGAAGTTGAGGCTGCGCTTGCGCCGTTGCCTGGCCTCATAAGCAATGCAAAGGCGCTTGACAGTGATATGGCAAGGATTGAAAGTGACACAAAAGCTATTGCCAACAAGATTGCTGCTGATGAAAAGCTTGCCGCTGCCCTTGCTGTGCTTGCCAAGTCAGCAGACCCGGCAACCCGTGATGCTGCTGCAAGCCTGAAGAGTGCACGCAACGGTGCTGAGCTTTCCATTGCGATTGACAACGTGTTTACTGCAATGAAAAATGAGATGGAGCGCATTTATTCAAAGGTTGCCCTGATTGAATACCAGGAAGAATCCCTTAAGATTACAACAGAGGAGAAAATCAGGGCGTTCAAGGGCCGTAAGGAAAAGATGCTCAAATTAAGGGAAAAAGCAGCTGCAAATGTGCACATCTACTCAGCGATAACACCGTGGACTTTCTGGAAGACTGCCACCTACATCAGGTACTCGCACGGCCTTCTTGTAAAGATGTGGGAGTACCTGAAAAGCAAATTCACACGTGCCGAGCTTGACCGCGAGAAAAGGAGAAGGATGTACATTTCAAATGGCAGCTTGGTCCAGGAGGTATTCGAGTATTCAAAGCTCATAAGGGAACGAAAAGAGGAGATGACTGAATTTGAGAAACTTATGGCACAGCACGCACGTAACCACGCGTACTTGATGGAAAAATTCCTTGTGCGCTCATACGGATTATATGCAACGTTTGAGGCAGGGATGCATACCAGGAAGAAAGCATATGGCCTTAACATCTCTGGTGAGGCAGGACACCAGTTTGCAGGGCCAATGCCATCCACACTGATGCAGCAGATATCCACGTATGGGAGGTTTGGAAATGCAGGATGGTTTGCATCAATGCTGCTGGCATATCCGATACGTAAGGCGCAGCAGACATATGCGCGCAGGTACCCGCTCTTGAAGCTTATGTCTGGCCTGCCTGCGGTTTATGAGCCAATGAAGAGCAATACTAGCAACTTTAAGGGGACTGCCAAGGGGCTGCTCACTGCAATGCTCTACATGAGATACAAGCACAAGTATGCACGTATGGGGGAGGTTATAAGGACAACTGCCAAGGACATTGCACCGCGTGCGTTCTTCCCATACCTCATAACTTCAAACCCGTACGGTGAGGTACGAATCACTGAGATTCTGGAGCTTGTTGGTGAAGGGTTCAGGACATCCCCACGCGGGCCAAGGGACATGCTGAACTATCTCCTCTACAAGCCAAACGACATAGTTGTTGACTTCCAGGATATGATATACTCGATGAAAGATGGGAGGTCAATGAAAAAGACCCCTGAGCACCTTATGGATGTGGGTATTTACGGTGTTGTTGGGAACTCCGGGTTCATTGCTGGCAGGGAGATAAACTTCATAAATACGGCTCTTGGTGGGCCAGAATCGATGTACCAGAACAGGGCATTCAACATGTTCAATTACAACCCGCAGCTCAGCATGCCGCAGATGAGATACTCTGCATACGGTGATATGTACAAGAGGATGTCTAAGCCAACCGAGATTGCGGAAGAGATGGTGCACTTGACACACCACTCGCACAGGCTTGCTATCGAGGCGCTCCTGGCACCTCCATTAATTTTGGCAGCCACATACTTTGGCGGCACACTGCTGAACTCTATGTGGAATAGCAATACGATGCGTGCCATAGCAAGCACGAGCGGGATGGGCATGGCACTGTTCCTTGGGGGGACGGGTGCAATAGGCATGATTTACAGGTATGATAAGCTGAACTCGCTCAAGCACGTAGCGCGCGTGCCTTATATGAGCGATGAGTGGAAAACATACATCAAGTTCAGCGAGCGCATGAAGAACATGCATATGGGAACATACAAATCAGAGGTATTTTACCATGAGTAGCAGAATTGGATATGCAGCCGTTTTGGCCTTTGCCTGCGTTCTTGCCGCAGTGGTGCTATCTGGGTGCATACAGCAGCCGTCAAATTACAAGACATACGTGATTAACGCATCAACAAACAAGATTAGCTTTGACCAGTGCACGTGCATGTTATGCACAAACTCATCCGGCCACGTTTATGTAGATGTTTTCACAACCGGGCTGGAAAGCGGCTCGTGCTTCTTTGCAAGCAACTGCTCACGCGCATACATTTATGCATACCTTACAGACAGCAAGAAAAACTTCGTGCGTGATTTTCTGATTGGGCAGGGCGGCTCATACACTGAATACGAGGAATCAAACCTAAGATGCGGGCTTAATGAGGGATACATCGTAAAAGCCCTCTATAGCAAAGGAAGGCCGCCTTTCTACAATAAGAAAAAGCTCTTTGGGACATACGACACTTCAGAAGCGGATACTGTTGAGTGCGCACTAAGCAAAGGCGCCATACCAATTTACATAATATACACAAAAGGTACTTACTATGATGCTGGGTGGATAAAGGATTTCATGGAGAGCACAGTAAAGGACCGCACATCAACCGAGCCTGTTTTCATTGCGCCCGAGGCGCTTTTTGAGGCAAAAAATGCCAAGGAGATTGCCTCACAGGTCAATGTAATCTATGATAACTGTGGCGTGAAACTGGAGAAAGGCAGCTGCGCCAAGTATAACCCGCAGACGGGTGATTGTGCACAATACGAAACGAGATATGTGCGCGGCTGCAAGGTTGCGCTCTACCCAAAGCAGGATACTGATGCACAGATGTTTGAGGCGCTTGATGCACTTAACGCCAATTACAAGCAGCAGATGGATAAGGTTACAGCTGTGATACTGACACTGAACGTTGATAAGAAAAATTTCAATTGCGATGCCGGCCAGGCAATCGCAAACATAACAAACAGGAGCAGGTTTGTGCTCAACAAGTATGGCAAGCCGTCTTTCCTTATTTTTTCAATTGACAAGGGCTGTGCAGCCGATGCATCGAACATTGCGCTTGAATTTTACAGCGGCATTCCTTTTATGAGAATGACTGGGATTTATGGTGCGGCATACTCACAATTCTATGAGTATGAGGACAATCCGCTGAATAATGGTATAAATGCATACAGCTTTGCATCATCAATGGGCGAAAACGCCGGGCTCAATCCAGGCATGGATGACTGGGTACGGCTCTGCAAATATTATAACGAGCCGCCCTATAAGCGTGAGCCTATCGTATTCCAAAGCAATGGCGTCAACATCACAAATGCGTGTGATTTCCTGACCACGTATAAGATGATCGCGCTTGGCGGTGATGAGGCGGAGCTTGCAAAAATAAACTCATACTCAACATCAAGGCTAAACATAAAAAGCGGCAAGGTAGATTATGAGATTTGCATACCAGAAATAGACTTTGGCGGCATCGAGCGCATTGCCAAGCCTTGGGCCGGCTGGGATTCGTTCACAGTGCCGGGGCTTGCACAGGAACAGGAAAGCTCGGGCAGCGAAAAGAAAGAGGAAAGCGGCAGCCAAAGCCAGCAGCAACAGCCAGTCACATACTCAACCATGTGCTGGGAAGGGTATCCTGAAGTTGAGGCCTATGCTGAAAGGTGCGGCCTTAGCAGGCATCTCGTAAGGGCAATGAAGAGGCTGGGTGTGCCCTTGGCCAGGTGTGATGACTGGTATAATGTTGAAGAAGAAACTGGCAAGAGCGGGCTTGTGAGGATTTCTGATATCAGCCCAACAGGCAATTATGAGGATGCGCTTGGGAAGGTTGCGTTTATGTATGCGCTTAAGAAAAGCTCGCCGGACATATACACACAGATGCTCGATAAGAAATCATCGCTCTATTCAGCTGTTGGGGGGAACCTATACCTAATATGCAACGGTGCCAAGGTCAGGGAAGGGAGTGTTGAAAAGACCATACGCAACGAGAAGCCGTGCCAGGTGCTTAAGGCATACTATGAGTATAAGAATAACTGCGAGATAGGCAGGCTTATTGAAAGGATAAAGCAGCAGGCCGCAGGGCAGCAGGCTGCTGGGGGTAAGAGCACAGGCACGTAGCCATGCCACTGCTTGAGGTGTATAAATGCCGGTTATTGATGGTGTGACATACTCAATGCTTGAGAAGGAATTTGCACAAAACCTAAAAGGCGAGCTAAAGATTTGTGTGCTAACCAGTAAAAATTGCCAGCTTTGCAGCTCGCTCACAGAGCTCTGCAGAAAAATTTCAGAAGCCTCAAAAGGCAGGATTATAGTATCAGAAGAAAAAGATGCTGCGCATTCGCCTGGGATTAGAATACTTGACAACCTTGTTTATATGGGTATCCCGACAGGGAGGCAAACGTGGGTCTTTGTTAATTTCCTAATGGATGTTTCCAGGGGATATTATATTATGGGCAAGGAGGCACGGGCAAGGGTGATGGGGATAGGTGCGCCCGTCCAGATGGACGTATATGTAAGTGCGGGGTCGCAGTGCTCACCACTGCAGGCGCGCCTTGCGTATGAGTGTGCAGCACTCAACAAGAATATCAGCGTCCGTGTGATAGATGGGATGTACTTCCCAGAAATCACAATGAAAAACCACATCTCTGCGGTACCAACTACAATAATAAACAATAGGGTAAGGGTTATTGGCGGTACTGAGCCGGACGAGCTCGTAAGGAAGATAAACGAAGCGCTGAAATGAAACATAAAAAAGCAAAATTACTTCTTGACCTGTACTGTCTGCGTTGGGAATGCCAGGCTGATTTTTTCCTTTTCAAAAGCTTTCTTCATCTGCAGGTTTATGTCGTGGATTGTTTCCCTCAGCTTGTCAGGGTTATTTACCCAATAGCGCATGTTGATATTCTGCGAGTATGTACCATATTCCATAAACCGTATGTCGTGCCTGGATATGTTCGGATGTGCAGAGACTATGCTTACAAGCAGCTTTATAACATTCTCAAGTTTCCTGCTGTCGTAGTCATAGCTGAGCCCGATAACCTGCTCTACCATGCGCTCCTGCGCCATCGTGAAATTCTCCACAACATCCGTCACAACCTTGTTGTTTGGGATTATCAGGTGTGTGCCTGAAAGCAACTCAAGCCTTGTCGTCCTCAGCGAGATCTGCTTAACAGTCCCGCTGTACTGCCCTATCCTTACAAAATCGTTTATCTTGAATGGCTTGCTTGTAAATATCACAATTGCACCTATGAAATTGCTTATTGTATCCTGTGCGGCAAGTGCAACGGCAATACCTCCAATCCCAAGCCCTGCGATGAGTGCAGTCACATCAAACCCGAGGTTTGAAAGCAGGAATATGATTGTAAGCAGGATTATTATGATACGGAGCACGTTGCGCACAAGCGAGATGAGCTGCTCGTTAAGCTTTGCATCGCTGCGCTCTGCGTGCTTCCTCATATACCTGACAACAAACGAGTCGATAAACCTCAGCAGCAGCCACGCAACGTTTATTGTCAGCAAGACCTCAAAAATGCCATCAATGAACACATAGGGTGCGGAACCAGCATTAAGTGCGATAGATTTTCCAACATAAAGGCCCAGTATGAGCACAAACATTATTATTGGGCCTTCGGAGATTTCTATTAATATGTCATCCATCTCAGTCTTTGTATTCTTTGCAAGCTGGCGAAGGTACCTGACAAATAGCATGTAAACCAGCTTGGAAAGCAGATAAAACAACAGCAGAATCCCTAAAAACTCCGCATATTGCAATAGGGAATTTCCATAAATGAGCGAATTCTCAACAATGCCTTTATAAACGGCCTCTATAGACTCGTTCAGTGCTTCCGTGGCATTACCCATAAGCCCATATTAAAGCAGCTAAAAGTTAAAAAATTAACAATGCCGAACATATACCAGCCAGGGGTATGGGGTGTGCTGTGCCAGGAGCAGCACCAACCGCTTGCCCGCTTAATATCCTGGCTTTCATGCCGAGGTGGCAGAACCCGGTAATGCGTACGCCTTGAGGCACTGACGGAGAACCTACAGTTCTCTATCTTTTAGTGTCGGTTGCCATTCACAGCTGCGAATGGGCAAAGGACAGCGTATGTCCGAAAGGACTTAGGAGTTCAAATCTCCTCCTCGGCGTTAATTTTGTATGGGCGGGCACTCATAGCTCAAGGTTCTGCATCATATCCTTGATGCTGTGCACCTCAACTAGGTTTATGATGTCTTTCTTTTGCGTGCGCACAGCTGCCGTAAACACCACTGTGTCTTTTTCTTCAACCAGGCCGTGCTCAAGGCAAAAGAGCGCAGCACGCGGAAGCATGTGCTTCTTAGGCATTGTGGCCCACACCACAGGCGTCACGTTATAAAGCAAGCTCATATGTGACGCGACTTCAGGGTTAGTTGTGATTGCAATAATAGGTTTGGGCAGCTTAAACCGTGAAATCATTTGGGCACCATACCCACCACGCGTTATCACAACTATCTTGTCTATTTCTTTGTTGGATGCAATCGAATAAATCGTATTGCTCAGGATTTGCGAAATCGGCTCAAGTTGCCTGGCCTGCCCAGCACAATTTATCTTTGTTTTCACGTATGGTGCAATACGCCTGCCAACCTTCTTTATTATCCGTACTGCGTTGAGCGGGTATTTGCCAACCGCAGTCTCATTTGAAAGCAGTATTGCATCCGCACCATCCAGCACAGCGTTGGCTATATCACTGACTTCTGCACGTGTTGGTGCAGGATTGCTAATCATCGAATAAAGGACCTGTGTTGCAACAATGCTCGGCTTTGCATACTGGTTTGCCAGGTCTATGATTTCCTTTTGTATTATCGGGACCTCCTCAGCTGGAACTTCTACGCCAAGGTCGCCGCGCGCGATCATCACACCATCAGCTTCCCTAAGGATTTGGTCTATGTTCCTCACACCATCCCAGTTTTCTATCTTGGCTATTATTTTTGCATTCGTGTGCTTTCTCGCATCCTTTACATCGCGCGCAGTCCTCGTAAAAGAGAGCGCAATAAAAGACGGAGCTGTTGAATGCAAAATCTCAATATCGGGCTTTTTCAGTATTGGGAAATCAAACGTGCGGCCCTTCATGTTAACGCTCATCCTGTCCTTTATTGTAACCTTATCATGGGCCTCAAGCTCTAATGTGCCTTTTGAGCGCGAAACGATTTCCATCTCAACCATGCCATCGTCAAGGTATAACAACTCGCCAACCTTGACAAACGAGTAAAGGTCCTGGTCAAAGCACACCGGTACACCACCGGGCCTGCCTATCCTAATCCTGTCGCCCTTTTCAAGGGCAACCTTCTCACGTGTGCGTATCCGCACTTCAGGCCCTGAAGTGTCCAGCATTATCGGCCTGCCAAACTTGCGCAGGATGTTAAACTCGCGCACCGCATCAGCCACGGTTGTGTGCGATAGGTTTAAGCGGACAACGTCACTCTCTGCAAGCACCTGCCCTAAAACCTTATTATCGTAAAGAGAAGGCCCGTATGTTGAGATTACCTTAACCATGCCTTATAATCTCAAGCCAAATTAATAAACTGAACTAGAGCTAAGCTAAAAAAGTAAAAATCAAATGCAATTTATTTCTTTGTGACTTTTTCCTCCCTCAGCACCATCTTTGCAATCATGAAAACAACAAGTGCAATTATGATGAAGTTAAGCAGTGCTGCAAGGAATGCACCCCATCCTATCACAACCGGCCCGAGCGCAAGCGTTGCCGCCGTCCAGTCACCACCTGGGATTGCAACTGCAACAATTGGCATTATTATGTTATTCACGAGCGATTGCACAAGTGTCGTAACTGCGGCACCCATAATAAATGCAACCGCAAGCCCTATCACTTTATACTCGGCCAGAAACTCCTTGAATTCTTGCAAAATCCCCAACTTATCACCACTAACAAATCGGCCTAAAGTAATATAAAATGGAAAAAGAGAGCTCCTGCCGGGATTTTCACAGGCACCCAACATTAAAGTACCGGGCCAAGCAAACCTCAACGGTTTGCGGGCACCTTTGCACAAGCAAAGTGTGCCGCTGGGCCCACACTCCTTGGTTGCAAGGGGTGCGGGGGCCGCTGGGCCCCTGCTTTGAACCCGGGTCTTCGGCGGTCTTTACTGCGTGGCTGGGCACCCATCACACAACTGGAGATGGGGCAGACCACACGGGAAAGGTGGAACCCTTCCGCAGTGTGAGAGGCCAACGTCCTTGACCGAGCTAGACTACAGGAGCTTGTGTGATTTTTAGGGCAGATAATCATTTTAAATATTATTGGAGAAGGTAGCTTATGAGAGGAGCTATAGCCATAATCGCAGTTGCTGTGCTCTTGTTTGTGCTTATGTTTGGGTGCCTTGCGCCCCAGAAGCCGACAATCCCTGGGAAGCCAGGCACAGATGTGAAAGAGAACACAAGCACTGGAAACAAGACGGAAACAAATAAAACAAAAGAGATAATTGTAGGCCCATGCAGGGCAACAACACAAAAAGGTGTTGACCTCTGCTTAAAAGAGAAAGGCTTGTGTGATGGCATAAAAGACAGCTTAATAAAAGACTCTTGTCACCTTGCGCTGAAAGAATGCAGCAAGATTGCTGATGATGACATAAGGCACGACTGCCAGATTAGTGTGGGATTTTCCGAATGTGAAGGCGTACAGGAGCAGGCATTATGCAAGGCACTGCTAACACAGGATTCTTACTATTGCGGTGATAATACAGACTGCCTGCTTAAATTTGCATACAAGACAAACAGCACAGAGCCGTGCGCACTAATCGTGGCTGATTACATAAGGAGCGGGTGCAGGGCGGCAGTGCTCGGTGACCCGTTCAAGTGTTATGTATACGAGGAATTCGAGGCGAGCCGTAAGGAATGCATAAAGAC
>JAOAKK010000013.1 GCA_026413685.1 Microcaldota archaeon
CATCAATGTAAGGCTAGACTACAAGTTTTATGAAGATGGCATCCAGCTTGATGGGTATAAGAGATTCTCATCAATAGAAATCCCAACCCTGATTTTACACGGCACAAATGATACTGTTGTGCCCCTAAAACAAAGCGAAGAGCTTGCGCATACATTAAAGAATGTGCATCTCATACGCGTAAACGGCGCATCACACAGCCTTTTCACGCTGCGCAAAGGTGACGAAGCGCTCGACTCAACAGTTGCGTGGTTCAAGGCGTATTTGTGATTTATTTTACAGGTTCAATCTCAAACACGATGCGCTGCTTGCTATCTTCCTTTTCAATGGTTACGTGGTGTTTGCCCTCCTTGTACAGGTAAGATATGCTCCACCCTGGCAGGTTTTTTTTTACGTAACCAAAAATCTCGTGAATGCTCTTACTTTCTGCAAGCAGTGTTTCAATTTCCTTAATCCTCTCTTCCCTTATTCCCATTAGCTCGTGGTCATCAATTTTCTTCCACATTCCCAGGAAGCTTTTTCTTTCTGCTTTGTATGCAACCTTTCGCTTTTGCATGCTATTCAATTAAGAAAGGGTGGTATTCATTTAAAAACATTCCTATTTGGGCCGCTGCACAAAACTCTGCCAGCAACCTATTCGATATATATGCTCGGCTTGCCGGGCAGCGATTTAGCGGCCTTTTCCTTCATTACTCCACCAGCTTCACCTTCGTGCATCACTACTACTTTTAAGCCGACCTCTTCACTGATGAACGCAGCTGCCTCTACAAGTGCATCATGCTCCTTCGCCTCGCTTAGGACAACACCCGATTTCCATTTCATCGCGCTCTTGATGATTCCCATCGCCTCTTTACCGCGTGCCCTTATCTCCTCATCAGCCATTGCATTTTTTATTGCCTCGTTTGGGATTTTTGTATCACCAACAGACCTGAACACCCGCCTCTTGAACTCATCAGCCACTATTATTGTGGCTTTTCCACTTTCTTTTCCAATAAGCTTCTTTATCTCCTTGATATCATTCACCGTATTCTCTATAATTCTCTCGCACTCTTCCAGCTCAGCATCAGCTTCCTCATCAAACAGCTTGTCATCGAGCATTTGTGTGGTTGCAAACCCACTGCCACCCAAGCGCTCCCACATCTCATCACACAAATGCGGTGTGATAGGGGCCATAAGCAAAACCCACCTTTCAATAGCACCCCGTGTCGGCTTGCCGCCCCTCTTAATGCACCACTTAATGTCATTGGCAAACCTGTAGAGCAGGTCGTTTACAATCTCCCTGTAATTAAGGTTTGGGTAATGCTCTGCAAGCGCCCTGCGGCCATATTCAGCAAGCCTCATCTCAAGCCATTTTTCAGCATTATTTCCTGCCCTCTCACTCAGGCTGTTGCACATCTCAAGCATAAACCTGAGCCTTCCAGTTATGCCCTCCACAGTTGCCTTGTTGAAATCAGTATCCTCACCAAGCTCAGCACCGCTTATAACAGCTACCCTGACCGGGTCGGGGCCGTATTGTGCAACAGCTTTTCTTAATGGAAGTATGTTGCCGAGTGATTTGCTCATCTTCTGCCCATCCATGAGCACAAACCCGTTGACAACAATCCCCTTAGGCCACTTATCTTTAGGGAATATTGCTGTATGGTTGAATATGAAGAAAGGCAGGTGATTATACACAAGGTCAGCCCCCGAATGCCTTGCATCGAGCGGATACCAATATTCAAAGCTCTCCCTCAACGCAACCAGCTCAGGTGATGCGCTTCCCTTGCCAAGAATCACATAGTCCCATTCACTTACACTAAGTGGCCTTTTCAGGAGATGCTTGACGGTGTAGAATGCCATATACACTGTTGAATCTGAAAGTGCCTCAATCATCTTGCTCTCATCAAACGGGAACCGTGTGCCCAGCCCTGTGGCACGTGTGCACGCCTTCTCGTGGAGCCAGTTGATTGCATATTCAAAGTCAGATTTTCTTGCTGGAGGCACCACTGACATTGCAGAAAGGCATTCTCGTGCTTTTTCTTTCCAGCCCTCATCACTGTAGTTTATGAACCACTGGTCTTCAAATACCTTAACTTCAACAGTGCCGCCACACCTGCATTTCACAGGCCTGTTTATAATCTCGTTAATTATGCCTCCTTCACCGTTATTGATGAGCTCGTCACGGACATAGTCGCGGGCCTTCTCAACCCGTGTCCCCTTAAGCTCGCCAACCTTCATCACGCCATAATGAAGCTCTTTTCTGTAAACAACCTTTGTTGCCTCCTCAAGCTTCTGGTCATCAAGCGATTTAATACCCATCTTTTCAACAATCGCTTTTGCAGGGATGTTACCGAGTTCCTTATCACCTGTTTCTATGATGCTTATGAGCATTTTGTCAGCCTGCTCCTTCCCAACAGCCACAACAAGCGCGACATAATCATACGGTGCATGCGCAGGCACACTCATAACAACCCCTGTTGCATTGGCAGGATCTACGAAAGGAGCTGTCATTATTGGGACTTCAGTGCCAACGATTGGCACACGGCATTTCTTTCCTGCAAGCGCGCTGCCTTTAAAGCATTCTATCTCATCCACCTTATGGTCCTGCAACTTGAACTTTTGGAGCGCCTCCTTTGAAACGATGCAAACTTCACCATCAATGCTTGCCTTTGCATAATCCGCATCCGCGTTAACCCATACGTTGGTAACACCATACACCGTTTCAGGCCGCAATGTGGCGGCAAGCAGGGACGCATCCCCCATCACAAACTTAAGTGTTACAAACTCGCCTAGCTCAGGGTCAACATCACCTTTGGTATCATGGCCCCCGACAGCATTCCCGCACCGCGGGCAGTAAGGCACGGGGTGCTTGCCCTTCTTTATAAGCCCGGCCTCCTTCAGCTTGTGAAATTGCCATGTAATAAATGAGTTGAATTCCTTATCAAACGTGTAAAATTTCCTTCTCCAGTCGATTGAGAACCCCATCTCGTGCATCCCGCGCTCAATCTCCTTGCTGAATGCCATCACAAGGTCTTTTGGGTTGGTCAGTGATTCAGCAAACGCTCTGTCCATCCCATAAACATTCGTGAATATGCCCATAAGCTCAGGATCCTTCTCTTCAATCCTCTTGGCCATTGCCATGATAGGCGTTCCTGTAACGTGGAAGCCCATGGGGAAAAGGACATTCTTGCCGCGCATCCTCATATACCGTGCGCACACATCCGTGATGGTATACGTGCGCGCGTGCCCGATATGCTGAGGGCTGTTCGGATACGGGAAAGCAGCCGTAATATAAAACTTCTCGCGCGAATCAGGCTCGCTTTCAAACAGCCTGCTGTTAGCCCATCTTTCCTGCCATTTCCTCGCCATCTCAGCGAATTCCATGAAAGGTTTAAAATAAAAGTAGTTATAAGTTTTATTGATGTACTTGCCAAAACCAGGCACAGTCGCACTTCTTGTGATTGTGCTGCTGCTATCATCTGGCACGGCTCACGCAGCCACGCTTGGTGACATCTTGTCTGCAAGCGCAGTTGGCATTGCGATTGGTTTTGTAGTTGCCGGCCTAGGATACATGATAGCAGGGTTCATTGGGACACCACAGGCGCAAGGATGGGCAAAGAACGAGGTGTTTGAGAATTTTTTCACACTGTTTATTGTTGCAAACATAGGTGTGCTCTCACTCGCATCATTAATCTTCTTTGCTGTCTTTCCGGTATCACAATCTTATCCTGCCGAGCTTAGCCTTGACCTAAACTCTCTTGTTAATTCCCCCCTAATGGTAGACCAGGCAATAAGGCAGATTGACATTGCACTTGAAGGCAACAAGGACGTGCAGCCGCAAGCATCAAGTGAAGGGTACATAAGCACAGAGACATGGGGCATCAAGCAGGTGTTTATGGCATCCTACATTTTTGAGACATTCCTTGGTGAATGGACATACCTTGCACAGATACACTTCAATACACTCGGTGCCGGCAGCACATTGGGCGGCAATGGTGCCGGCATAGGTGCTGTTGATTCACTTTCACTTAAAGCACCACTTCTCCCCGGGCTCTCGAAAGTCACAGATATTATTGAGCAAATGAACGAGCTGATAATCCTTATCATATTCATGCTTCTGGCACACAAAGGGCTTCTTGTGTTCATCTCAGCGGTCGGGCCACAGCTGCTTCTAATCGGAATTTTTTTCCGCTCACTGCCTTTTACGAGGAGGCTGGGCTCAACGCTTATGGCACTGTTTATCACACTGCAGTTTGTATACCCTGCATTTATCCTTGCATCATTCTCGGATAATTTCTATGGCAAGATTCTGAAGGAGTTCAGCGGTGTTTATGTAAGTACCGATTGGATGACTGCACTCCCAGATGTGGATGGTACCCAGATCATATTCATCTCACCCAAAGAAATCGTCCAGGTAAGCGATAAGACAAAGGAGATAAACTTCACGTTTGCTGCACGTGCTGCACTCTATAACTTTACAGTCATAGGTCCGGATGGCAGGACATTGTGCAAGGGCACTGCAATTGCCACACAGGAAATATCTTGCCCAATAAGCGTTAGCTCACTCAAGCCGCTTGATCTGATAAGTGATGCAAGCAAGCTTGATGAGGCAGTCTACTTTTATAACATCTCAGTTGACTTTTATGGTACAGGATACGATTCACTTACCCAGTCTTACATAACCGAGGGGTACAAGTACAAGGAAACCCTTTCAGTACCCATTTTTGTAATAAAGAACTGCACAACAGTAGAGTGCGACCAGAAATATATGGTGCGAAATGCAGAATTTAACGAGGTGCGTGATGCATACATTGCAGCACAGAAGAACCCTGAGCAGTTTGCAGAGAACGCTGCACAGAAAACCGCAAATGCCATGGTGCTTGCACAAAAGTTTACGCTTCATTACATGAGTGAGAAGGGGATGAAGAAGGCAACCGAAAAGCTCGTAAAGCAGGTTGCGAAAGAAGGCATGA
This sequence comes from Microcaldota archaeon, assembly GCA_026413685.1. Classification (GTDB taxonomy): domain Archaea; phylum Micrarchaeota; class Micrarchaeia; order CAILAH01; family CAILAH01; genus CAILAH01. The sequence continues at coordinate 4,951 of JAOAKK010000013.1, forward strand.
AAAAGACCCTCACAACAACACTTAGGAAAGGTGCTGGTGCAGTTGCGGGCGGTGTCGGTGCGATTGTAACTTTTGCACTTTCAAGCGCGCTCATAAAAAGTGATATTGCAACCGCAATGTTTGATGAGATTGCATGTGATGCATACAGCGGATATATGGCACAGAAATACATTGACCCGCCTCCAAATGCGCCATCGGTTGATACAAGCCAGCTTGATTTCTGGAAGGCGGCCTGGTATCGTGCAGGGCAAGCAGGGGATTTTATAGCAGAGGTGGGCGTGGATGTGCTGCGCAGCTATGGTAGCATGTATGACGCATCAGATTATAAGTCGTGTGCAGCATCAACGGGTGCATTCAATTATCTTGCCGGCAAGGCAACCGGTTACTCACCACGCGAGTTTAGCGTAACAGTGCTCATGACGCGTGTAGTGCTTGCCTTTATAATTTCACTATTCTCCATTATAGTGGGGGTCACATTCTTCCGGTCAATATCCGAAAGCATAGGAGGGGATTCATCCCTTATGGGGCTTGGAAAAGTTATATGAGGTATTGAAAATGGCAGACCCGGCAGGCAGTTGTGCAGTGGTGTTTATTGGAAGCATCTGGGCAAACATACTCATAGCCCTTACCCTTTCTATCCTCATCTCAGCTTTTGCATACATGATAGGCAACCTGTTCAAGCATGAAAATTACATTGAGTTTGGAAAAACTGAGCTGTACAATTTTATTATCACATCTGCTCTGGTGCTCTCTTTTACAACATTGGCAATGCTTGCAATGGAGATCTCATGCTCGCAGGAAAACGGCACATCAGCCAATCTCTTCCAACAGGCACTGGAAAAAATGAACACAATCCTCTACGGGAGTGTGTATGCAACACTAAAGAGCCTTTTCCAAATCATGCTTGAGATAAGCGTATTCTCAAACATGAGCTTATCATTCTCAGGAGTAAAAATGATGCCACTCACAGGCCTTAAGAACTTTTACACGAGCCTCAGTGTGATATCCTTCATACTAGAAAGCGTTTTTGCGAGCTTATACTTGCAAGCCATTCTCCTGATGGTGCTGAAAGAAACCGCATTCACTTTCATATTCCCAGTAGGCATATTCTTGCGGGCACTACCAATAACACGCGATGCCGGAACTTTCCTTATGGTAGTGTCATTCTCGCTTTTTACAATATACCCATACATCTATGTGGTTTCACTTAATGCATATTCCCTCGCCCACCAGGAAATGCAATACGACAAAATAATGAGTTCCCTCCACCACACACCTGGCTTTTTATACAAATCCACAAAGGCTATTGAGGATGGGACATTCTATGCACTCACAGCGTTTAATTATCCGAGCATGCGTGATATGTTCATCGAGCTTGGCGGGCACCTTTTCCTTGCACTCGTAGTGCCAGCCATTGCAATTGTTATGACTACTGCAATGACAAGCTCAATAATAAAATTCCTTAAAGAGGTTGGTGCCTGATGATTGAAGTACTGCCCACTATATTGCTCTCAGCAGGCCAGTTACAAGGGCCGGCAATACAGTTCACAGAATTCTTCTATAACCTGTTTCCAGTTGCAGTACTGGTTGTATCAATACATTTCCTGCTTGTCGCGCTCATGTTTATGGCCGGCAAGATTTTCTCTAATGAGAGCCTGATTGGGTTCTCCAAGCACGAGTTTGGGCAGGCAATCTTCTCCCTCATAATCATAGGGTCTTTGCTTACAGTCATACCGCTTGTAAACATGATATTCTGTACGGCACTTGGGGAAAGCGGTTATATTATCCAGGGCTCTTGCTCACCACAAAACCTTGGAATAACCGCGCATCTTAAAGTTGCACGGGACCACCTGGCTGAGGCGTACAACAACGTGCGTGTCCTTGCAAAAGGTACGCTCCGTGCATTTGATTGGGCAGCTACATGTGCCGGGATGAGCACCTCAGCAGGCCTCTTCCAAATATCCTCGATGAAATACAATTCGTTCCATGCATATGTGTATGGTGAATCATTTACAATGCTTTACAGGGTACTGCTATTCCTTAAGTTCCAGGAGCTGTTTATGGTATTGAATGCGATATACTTTTTCCCATTCCTGTTTAACGTTGGGCTTGTGCTGCGCATCCTGCCATTCACACGCAAGATAGGCGGCCTATTGATGGGGATAACGCTAGGGTTATTCTTTGTGCTGCCATATATGTATATACTATCACAGACAGTTGTTGAGTCGGCTGAGCATTTCAGCACAAAGTTTGTGCTTGACACATCAAAATACATGTTCTTCTGCATTACGTTTAGTGACCTGGTTGATCCAGGCGGGCAGAGGATATCATTTGACGAGATCATTGAGAAAAAGCGTGAAGAAGCCGCCAAGGCGGGGGGCGACTCATCAATAAATGTTGCTGGCCAGGCAGCAGCTGAGATACTGAGCAAGATTAACAGTAACCCTCAGCAAGGGTTTGGCTATTCTATAGGCAAGGGAGGTAACCTGCCAAACCCGCGGGATACTGGCGCTTTCGGGACAAGCAAGGATTATTATGACCCTGATAACCCAACAAGCCATAAATACTCGCTCGTTGAAGCAGTTGCCCGTGCAGTCCTGATGGCAACGTTCACATCAATATTCGCAATTGCTGGGACGTTATCTGCAATCCGCGAGATATCAGTAATGTTTGGAGGAGATGTTGAGATTGCAGGGCTTACGAAGCTCATTTGAGGCTGGGATAATGATGCAGGCATCAAAAGAAAACACATCCATATGCCCGTCTGGTATGAAACAGCTATTCCTTGCAGTTTTGGTTGTGATTGCTTTTGCCAATCTTGTGTATCCCGTATCATCAGAAGACTTGCAGCGGCGCGCCGGCGAGATGGCGGATATACTGCAAAAAAGCACACTTGCTTACGTGGCAGTGGCAATCGCAATACTTCTTGCAGCGCTGATGTATATGGGCTCATCAATATTCAATGATGCAAGGCTCCTCGCATACTCAAAGGAGACATTATACCAGGCAATAGTATCACTCGTGCTGATTGCATCATTGCCCGCCATTTATGTGATAATCTCACAGATTTGCATTGAGCTGTTCCTTGATGGGATGCCTGTAAACGGCAGCATGTTTGATGTGGCATCTGCATACCTGGCATGGAATAACGTATACTTTTTCACGCATTTGCTCATAATAACTGTGCTGAATGTTGGCATTGCAAGCCTCATAAACCAGCAGTACTCAATACCAATAATGGGTGTGTTTGCAACCGTCAACCTTGTGTCATTTGCAAAGCCTCTAATGTTTGCGGTGGGGACAGGCGTTACATTGCTATCCACATCACTCTTCATAAACTCATTCCAGATAATGCTGTTAGACCTGATAAAGAACAGCTTGCTCCCCATCTTTCTCCCGCTTGGTGTTGTGCTTCGTGCATTCCCGCCCACGCTTAACGCTGGCAACGTGCTTCTTGCAATTGCAATAGGTGCGTATATCATTGCACCTGCGATTTATGCATTCAACATTTACCTTGTTACGGAGATTGTTGACCCGCCAGCTGGCAAGACAAGCTATGCGGAGCATCTTGGCCTGATGAGCCTGTTTTATAGGTCCAACGTAATGAGAACAATACTCACAGAAAGCTCGTGCCCATATGTAAAGATGGGTGCAAGCATGTTCAGGCCATCAAGCGACTATGCAGTATTTGTAACCCCTCACGAAAGCTTTGATGATAACCTGAAAGATTGTGGTATAGATGTTGGTGAGAAGGGATTGCTGGATATGACTGCGGATATTGCAAGCAGGATGCCCACATGGGCCAAGGTTATATTAGGTGTAGACCTTGGGGCACGCAGCATATCTGCAGTTGTTACAGGGGCAAACAGCGTAAAATCCTTGATGAAGCAGACAACATGGGATAAGCTCTGCAGCGGCAAGATTGCAGCTAAGATATGCAAAAGCCTGGGCATAATTGGGTTTGTGAGCGCCACAATATCAAGCATCTCAACAGCAGCACTTGCAGTATCACTCTTTTACTACTCATTCGACCTTGTTGTTGGCACAGCCATATCCTTTGTTATACTCTCAGCAATCATACCTTTCTTAAATTTCACAATATTAGTCATATTCATACGTGATTTCTCACAGTATATCCTTGGCACGCCCATAAGCCTTGGGCATTTGGTGAGGCTGATATGATACAACACAGAAATGAGCAAGTCCCGCATCCACCACAGCCTACTCGATTCGCGTGGGCACTGCTATCTATCCTTGCAATTTCACTGGCACTTGCTCATGGGCAGCAACAGCCTTTCACACCAATAAGCCAGGAGCAGCAAGGCGTATGCCCATCTGTTTTTGGTGGTGATTGGGTTGTGTTTTCACTTGGGGGCATTGCAATCGGGATAATTGCCTATGCACTTTTGTATATGATAGGCAGCATACTTAACAGGCCGCAAGTGAAAGGGCTTGTCCGCAGCGGATTAGCGGACATTGCAGGGCTATTCATATTCCTTATGGTGGTTATTGCGCTTGGCAACGTAATGTGCAGTGCAACTTTCAGCACGATTGGGGTAGACTCAAAGACATTTGCGAGCTATAACTTTTTGGCCTCGAAAGGGATAGACCCTGGAAACATACCATTGCTAAGCTTGGGCGAAGCCTATCTTAACCTGCTTTACTATTTGGGTGAGAAGCTCTACAAGTCACTAATAATCCAGCTTGTCTACGCAAGCGCAATCACCTCGGTAAAAGTGTCTGCTGGCTCAATGGTAGGCGAGATACAGCCGCTATCCGGCCTTGAGCCACTGCTTAATATGGGAAACATGTTCTTTGCATCGCTTGCACTTGCACTGATGAGTGTTTCTGCACAGATGTATCTTTTGAAGTTTTTTGCACTTACTGGAATGCCTTTATTCTTCCCCTTGGGGGTCCTAATGCGTGCGCTTCCTCCCACGCGGTCTTTTGGTGCTGCGCTGATAGGGCTTGCGGTGGCAATGTCATTTTTCTATCCACTTATACTTGCATACAATTTCATTATCCTTGTAACTGCAATAAACCCAGATGATGCAATGCTCAACTCGCTGCTTTACAATTCACCAATGTGCAACGGCCCGCAGGATTGCCTTGACACGTGCAATTCAGGGGCATACATAACTGACACTTCAGATGGCGGCACGCGGTATTTCTGTGCACCGTGCATCTTGGTTGGCACACCGCCCGGGAACGATGGCTCACTGTGCTGCCAGAAAACATCAAAATTCAAGAACGGCGTGTGTGAGATGGATGATAGCATCCCGCCAGAGAAGCTTGGCTCAGGTGGGATAATCGCCAAGGGTGCAAAACCTGAAGGGTATGGCCTGACATATTTTATAGGCGCATCAGTGATTTTTACTGTCGGTGCGAAGATCCTTGATAACATCCCAATCGTTAGTAAGCTTGCCAATGCAGTTTCGGCAACGCTTATCGTATTGATGCAGATAGGGCTGGTGGTCGCATACAAGCTTGGCCTTGGAATCATAATGAACCCAGTCGCTGTAATGGCAATAATCCTCGTCTTCAACTCAAACTTCTTCTTCCTCGGGTTTATACTCCCGATGATTGAGTTTGTGATTATGGTAGAATTTGTGCGAACGCTTACAGGGTCTCTCGGCGAGCCCATTGACATAATACAGCTCCTCAAGGTGATATGAGTTGGAGGAAAGCTGGATTGTAAGGTGATGTGTGATGCCTTTCTCGTGCCCACAGGCCATTAACCAAGTGCCTGCTTCGATTGGCGTGCTGCAGGCAATGATGAATAATGAGTCGTATGTGTACGCAGGAATCCTTCTTGTCGCCACTGCAACACTCATAGCAATTGTGTATATGCTCGCAAAATTCATACAATCGAAAAAAGTTGAGAGCTGGGTTTCAAATGAGGCGTTCCAGTGCCTTGCAACTGCAGGCATACTATATTTAGGTGTTGGGATAATGCTCGCGGCAAGCCAAGTGCTAGGCGTGTTTCTTATCCAGCTCGCGGATTCGAATAACATGCAGGATGTTGCTCTACTAATGTGCAATGCAGATGAGCCACACATGTTTGGTGCAAAGGCATACCTTCTCACAAGGCTCGACAGGCTGAATTCCATATATGACTGGATGTTCTACACTTACGCCGGCAGTAGCATATTTGGGGGTATGGGTGCATTCTTCCCAAGCCAGGGGACATTCAACTTTATGCTTGGCCTTCCGCAAAGGATTGCTGAGAATATGGAATCGCTCCTTCAGTATGTTTACTTCGGATTTCTTTTTGTATACATCCAGCTTGGCTTTCTTGAGCTCATAAAAAGCTATTTTGCATATGCGTTTGCTGCCGGTGTGGTGTTCAGGGCAGTGCCGTTTACACATTCGCTCGGCTCTTTCCTTATTGCGTCAGCAGTCGGTCTTTATTTCATATACCCGGCTTTTCTTACAATAATGCTGCTGGCAAACCAGGATACCACTCTTAACGTCACACAAAACGAGTTTGTTGCAGTTGCAAAATCTGAGTTCCCGGGCACATACTTATCATACTATATAAGCAAGCAGCTCTCACACCAGGCGTATTATACTGGTGATCCGCAGAGCATTACAGGGTTTACTACCGCATACGAAACGCTAAAGTCACCGGTGCAATTCCTCCTGCTTTCAATGATACTCTATCCTCTTGTTGCGTTCGTTGCAACATATACATTCATACACCAGTTTGCAGAGCTCATGGAAGCAAACATCTCTGACCTTGGAAGGGGCCTTATTCGCCTCATTTGAGGCGCTAGCCCTCCATGAAAGGGCGCAATTGCGTATATGCCATACAATCGGATAATTTGTTTTTATATAAAAACTCTTCGTTTTGTGCTTTTCAAGAAAACTTAATTTTTTTGTAAGATAGCGCTGATTTTAAATGTTATTTTTGCTCTTAAACGCTCCTTTAATGACTATCACAGTATTTTCATTAATCTAGCGCACGAAATTGCTCTCAAACTTGTTTTAAGGCTAAATTTCGCTTATATCGTATTTTTTAATCACTTTTTAAATCACTTTTTTCTTAAAAAATTGTATTCACACTATATTAAAACTAACCATAATGTTCAGATTTTCATTTTCACGAAAATGCAACCTTCTTTTGCCGATTTGCACAGTTTAATTTTCATTAAATCATATTTGCATCGCTTTAATTATTTTCCTCAAGCACAAATTTCATATTTAAGCTTATGCTCCCATAATATGACAAACTATTTTAAGAGGGATACCATGGAGAGTATAATAAGATCTGCCTTGGGCAACCGCGAAAGCGAGACCGCAGCAACAAGTGCGAGCGATGCAATGGACAACGAGTCCATTAAAATCGCAGTTGTCGGTGTGGGCGGTGGTGGAAACAACACCCTTAACAGGCTGCTTGCAGCAGGTGTAAAGGGTGCAGAGCTGATTGCTGTTAACACGGACAAGCAGCACCTCAACGTTATTGACCCACGCGCAAAGAAAATCCTGATTGGAAAGAGCATTACTCGCGGGCTCGGTGCTGGCGGCTATCCAGAAGTTGGTGCAAAGGCCGCAGAAGTAGAAAGGCCAACACTCGAAAGGGAGCTTGCAAACACACACCTCGTATTTATATGTGCAGGTATGGGTGGTGGAACTGGTACGGGTGCAGCGCCTGTCATCGCAGAGATTGCAAAGAACCAGGGTGCAATCACTGTTGCAATGGTCACATACCCATTCGCACTTGAAAGGTCAAGGAGAATGAAAGCAGACGAGGGTATTGCAAAGCTCAGGAAGGTTACAGACTCTGTGATTATCCTCGACAACAACAGGCTGGTCGAGCTTGTCCCCAACCTCCCAATCAACGATGCGTTTGCTGTTGCTGATGAAATCCTTGCAAAGGCAATCAGCGGCCTTGTATGGACGATTACACAGCCATCCCTGATTAACATTGACTTTGCAGATGTCCGCGCAATCATGGCTGACGGCGGCGTTGGCTTCATTGCAGTGGGTGAGGGCAAGGGCCCAGACCGCGTGCGCGGTGCAGCAGAGTCTGTGCTTAAGAACAGGCTGCTCGATGTTGACTTTGCAGGTGCAAAGGGTGCACTCATCCACATCTCAGGTGGCCGTGACCTCACACTTGGTGATGCAATCAAGGCAGGTGAGTTCATCTCTGAGAAGATGGATGATGAGGCAAATGTCAAATGGGGCGCAAGGCTGCTGCCGAACTATGATGGCAAGCTAGAGATAGTGGCAATCGTCACTGGTGTAACCGGTGCGAGCATAATGGGCAAGTTCGGCAACTACGAAGAGGACAAGGGTGCAGTTACTGACATAGAAGTTATTGGCTAAGCGGTGGTAGAGTGGACGACACCGAACACGTGATTGGCGAAAAGATTACCGTAATTGGGCTCGGTGGTGCAGGGTGCAACACCGTGTCCCGTATTACGGACCTTGGAATCAAGAGCGCAGAGACTATTGCGATGAACTCCGATAAGCTGCACCTGGGCATTACCCGTGCACACAAGAAGCATGTGCTCGGCTATTCGCTCACGCGTGGCTTGGGCTGCGGCGGATTCCCTGAGATGGGTGCGCGTGCAGCTGAGGCGGATAAGGCAATAATCCAGGATATGCTCAAGGATTCAGAGCTCGTGTTCGTGTGCGCAGGCATGGGCGGCGGGACCGGTGGCGGTGCCGCCCCCGTTGTCTCAAAAATCGCGAAGGAGCAGGGAGCTACAGTTGTTGCGATGGTTACCTTCCCGTTTGCGCTTGAGCGTGCACGCCTTAAGAAAGCACTGGCCAGCATACAATTGCTCAGGCAAAACGCGGACACCGTCGTGCTGATAGACAACAACAAGCTTGCATCCTACGTGCCGAACCTTCCACTTGACAAGGCGTTCTCACTTGCAGATGAAATCGTGGCAAATGCAGTGATGGGCATTTCTGATACCATTAAGCTTCCAAGCCTCCTCAACATTGACTTTGCTGATGTCAAGAGCCTTATGGCCAATAAGGGCTTGGCGATGATTTCCGTCGGTGAGGGTAAGGGCGCTGACCGCGTGCAGGGTGCAATCGATAGCACTTTGGCCAACCCGCTGCTAGATGTTGAAGTAGCGGGTGCGAACGGTGCACTCATTCACATAGCGGGCGGCAGGTCCCTTACGCTCGGCGACGCTGTCAAGATTGGGGAGGGCATCAGTGCAACACTTGCTGACACTGCAGATGTTAAGATGGGTGCGCGTGTGGTTGACAGTTTAGGTGACACGTGCCTTGTCACATCAATCGTGACAGGAGTGAAGAGCAGGATTCTTGATTACAACTTTACACCCACAATGCAGTATTCAGACAAGGAAAAGAGAGAGATGGAAGAGCGTGAGGCACAGCTCGTAGGCCTTGAGTCCTTGTAACGCCCGTATACTGCGGTTTTTAATTTTTTTCACTTACTTTCCACTTTTAAGCTTTCTCCCTTCTTATTAAACCAGTATGTCATCTCACGGCAAAACAGCAAGGCAGTCAAAGGTCAGCAGTGATATCTCAAAAGCGGTAAAGCTTACAAACCTGTTCATTAAGCTGCCAAGCGTAGGGTTGCAGTTATTTGTCCTTTTTGCATTCTCACTAATCTTTGCAACAATACTTTCATACATTGAAGGAACAAATGTGTTTCAGGCGTTTTTCACATCGTTCCTGATAATTTCAGTGCCAGCTGCACTCTCAGCACTCCTGTTTCGGATATTGCGCGGAGTTCTCCTTAAGCGCTCTTTTTTCTTAATGCTGATTGCCTCTCTTCTCTACATGGCAATATATATTTTATACTTCATGACCCACAGCATAAACTTCCTTGTGCTCGGGTTCTCAGCAATCGCCCTTATAGTTTTCCTGAGCTCTTACTACATATTAGGGCTCCGCTACTCTGCAGTTGCACTCTCAATAATACAGCTTTTCTTCTTTTCAGTAATGCTTTACTATGCTGAATACATCACAGCAGCCCCAAAAGACCTGTTCCTTAAGCTTGTGGTAACCTCAGTAATATTCTCAGCATTCACATATGTCCTGATATATTTCATAAACGCCCCAATAAAAAAGGCATTCTCTGTTTCTGGCACCAAGGCACTATCAATGTTTGTGTCGCAATGGCTCTATGAGTCAAAGGACCTTGATGCAGAGTTTGACCGCATAGGGGTTTATACGGATACGAATGTTGATGCCCTACTTGTAAAAAACGCAAGTGGGACGTGCCTCATAACATCGCCACAGGTGCACTTCGGCCCGTTTGGAAACCTTGGCGGCAGTGATTTTCCAGCCTTGATTTCCAAAGACGTTGAAAAATATGTTGATTGCTCAATAGTAATGCATGGTGCATGCACACACGATTACAACCCCGCAACAACCGAGCAGCTCGCGAACATTACAGGCCCGCTTGCATCATTTATCCACACATCAAAGCCGCAGCTGAGGCCTGCAAAGTTTTCTTTTGTAAGGACAAAATGCTATGATGCGACCGCATCACACCTTATTCTTGGCGATGCGGTGCTTTCCTCATTCAGCAGGCATCCCTACACGACAGAGGATATGGATTATGGCCTCGGCTTGCTCTTGCGCGAGATTGGCACGAAGGATTTTAAGGCAGTTTTAATCGCAGATGAGCATAATGCAGAAACTGGCGAGATTACACAGTTCCTTTTAGGCTCGCCGGAAGCGTCAGAGTATATTGGTGCAATGCGCGCATTGCATACGGCTGCAAAGGATGTGAAGGCTGAAAGCGCAAAGTTTGCGTTTGTGAAGTTTAACAGGCCGGAATATAAGGAGCACGGGATAAGCGGCAATGGGATCTCAATGTTCTGCTTTATTTCAAAGTCAAATTCAGTTGTATATGTTGTGTTTGACTCAAACGGTGTCACTGTTGATATGAAATCACGCATCGAATCACTATTAAGGAACTACTTTGACAATGTCGTTATAATGAGTACGGATACGCATTTCCTCAATAAAGTGAGCGGTGTCATTAACCCAATGGGTGCGGCCTCTGGTGGTGCCGAATCACTCATAGAAAAAGACCTCACTGAGAACGCAAAGCGCCTCCTTGCCGAGGCATCACCCTTCACATGTGCAGCGGCAACCATACCTGTACGTGTAAAGGTATTTGGGCCGCAGCAATCACTCAAGCTTATAGGGACAGTCAATGCAATAGTCTCAGTTGCGAAGGTTGCACTCCCATTAATATTAGTGCTCGGCACACTGCTTGCACTATGGGCACTCTCACTTATCTAAAGAGTTAAAAAGAGAATTTACTCTTCTTTCTTCTTTTTCCTTGGTGCCTTTTTCTCCATTTCTTCTTCTTTTTCTTCTGCAGCCTTGTTTTCAGCAGCTTCTTCTTTCTCCTCTGCAGCTTCTTCCCCTTCAATCTCCTCAAACACTTTCTTTGCTTTTGCAGCACCTTCCTTATCACCGCGCAGCGTGAGCACTTTAATTGCAAGCAGCTTGTAAACTAAGTTAAGCGATTTCTTTCCCTTATTGTTGCAAGGAATAACCAGGTCAATATACCTCGCAGAGTTGTCCGTGTCAACGAGACCAATCGTAGGTATACCCCTGAACGCCGCTTCCTTAAGCGCTTGTATTTCCGTCCTCGGGTCGGATACAACCACCAGGTCCGGCTCAACGAAATGCTTGCTCTTCGGGTTTGTGAGTGTGCCAGGCTGGAACCTGCCCTGCACAAGCTTGCACCCAACAAGCTCACAGAACTTCTTAGTTGCATCAATCGCATAAAGCCTGGATGCAACAACAAGCACTTTATCAGGGTCATACCTGGCTATGATCTCTGCAGCAGACTCAATCCTCTCATCTATCCCCTCAAGATTCATTACAAACAGCTTGTCAGGCC
>JAOAKK010000014.1 GCA_026413685.1 Microcaldota archaeon
CCTCCCTGTGGTGTGGCCTGCTTTGAGTCTACGAATTCTGTGAAGCACGTGTCAGCAATGGTGTCACAGGACTCATAACAGCTGGCAACACCTGAGCCCATCTCACCACGACATTTGCTGATGCACGCTGCATGCTCGGAGGCACAGCCATAGCTGCCAACGCAAGCCAGCGCAGATGGGTAGCACGTTTCACTTACACAGGAATAGTACTTATCCTTGCTCAACTGGCCGTAGCCGCTACAAGAAGGTTCCCCATCCACATATGTCAGTTCGCCTTCAGCATTATTACAGCATGAGATAAGACAGGAGTTATAGCTCTCAAGGCAATCCGCAAATGCAGGAGAAATAAAAAACAGCATCACAAGCCCAATTATGTAAGGTTTCATAATTCCACTTCTCACGAAAGCATTATAAGCAGGCTAATGTGCAGCTATGCATTTTTATTATTTGCAGGCTAGCACTAAAACATGCAGCAGCTGAAAACGCTTTTAGAGCTTGTAAGGGTTGAGCATTCACTCATGCTCATGTTAGGGGCCATTGTTGCAATCGTGCTGCTTGGCCTGCAAGCCACACTTTTACAGCTTGTGCTGTTATTCAGCTGCCCTTTTTTGATCTCAGCAGGCGCGTTTGCACTCAATGATTATTTTGATGCGGAGAGCGACCGCATAAACAAGAAGAACAGGCCAATCGTCAGGAACGAGATAAGCAAAGAAAATGCACTTTACCTTGCAATCCTCCTGCTTGTGGCAGGGGTTGCTGCTGCATATCCATTGGGCGTGCACGCGTTCTCAATCGCACTTGTGTTTGCAGTGCTCTCTGTATTGTATGATTGGAAGCTCAAGGATATTGCACTTATCGGGAATGCAATCATTGCCTCATCAATGGCCATAGTTTTCATTTTCACTGAGGTTGCACTTGCTAATTCAATATCGCAAATTACAGTAATGGTATGTGCGATCTCATTCCTCACAGGGCTTGGCAGGGAAATACAGAAGACTGTACAGGATGTTGAAGGGGATGTCATGGCACGAAAAGCCAAAACGTTGCCAGTACTGGTTGGCAAAAGCATATCATTGCACTTATCAGCACTGCTTATCACTGCAGCATCCATAATTGCAATATACTTGTTTCTTGCAGTCCCGCCACTTATGGGAAATTACCTCTATTTAATCCCAATGCTCTGCTCGGTCTTAGGCCTAGCTTACGCGACATACCTCTCGTACGGCAGCACTGAAAAAATCGAGCAAGGCAGGAAAATATCACTTTACTCACTGATGCTCGGCATAGTAGCATTCATTTCTGGGGGGATTTGACAAAACCCACTGCAATCAAAAACCTATGCAACTCATAATGAAGAATGCATTAATAATTAGCTTTCCAAGCCTATACATGGGCCTTTTAGAGGATTTCGGTGTTTGGGTCGCAGCATCAGTGTTAGGGTTGGATGGGCAAGCTGCTGAGGCCATGTCTTTCTTCATTTATGACACGATTAAGATATTCACGCTGCTTGCAATAATGGTATTCCTTGTATCGATTATGCGCACGTTTGTCACACCACAGAAAATCAAGGGATGGCTCGGTGGGAAACGTGAAGGCCTTGGCAATGTGATTGCTGCACTGATTGGCATACCTACACCTTTCTGCTCGTGCTCTGCAGTGCCGTTGTTTATTGGGCTTGTTGAGGCCGGAGTGCCACTTGGTGTTACCTTCTCGTTCCTGATTGCGTCACCCCTCATCAATGAAGTTGCGATTGCGCTGCTCCTAAGCCTGTTCGGTCTTGAGATAACAATATTATACATCGCGCTTGGCCTGGCCATTGCGATTTGTGCTGGCATTATAATCGGGAGATTAGGCCTCGAAAAAGAAATTGATGAGTCTGTATTCAAGCACAAAGCACGCATAAAAAAGGATGAAAAGCTCTCGTGGGATGATAGGATTGAATACGCAAAAGAGCAAGTGGTATGGATAACATCACGTGTTGGCCCGTACATAATATTTGGTGTAGGTATCGGTGCGCTTGTGCACGGTTACGTTCCTGTAGGTATTCTTACGCAAATTGCCGGGCCGGACAACATATTTGCAGTCCCCCTGGCCGTGCTGGTAGGCATCCCGTTATATTCCAACGCAGCTGGGGCAATACCCATAATTCAAGCACTCATCGGGAAAGGAATGGCCATGGGCACGGCACTTGCACTTATGATGAGCATTACTGCGCTATCATTTCCTGAGATGATCATACTGCGAAAAGTCCTCAGCACAAAGCTCATTGCAATATTCGCAACAATCCTTGCAGTGTCTTTCATTGCCGTCGGCGTAATAATGAATTTTGTGCTTGCATAAATATTCAAAAGGTAACATACTAACACAGATAGACATTTCTCCTTAACGTGCGCGAATACATCGTATCCTCAAGTGTGGCCTGCTTGTGCTCCTCAACAAAATCAAGCATTTCAGTAACCTGTGCGCTTAGCTCATCAGCGTAATGTAACGCAACAGCTTCCGGGAACATCGGCTCTTTCGGCGAGCCGTAATCATTCCTGCCGTGATGGCTTAGTGAAAGGTGCAAAAGCTTTGAGCGCAACGGCTCAGGTGTGTTGCAAGAATCAAGCGCCTGCGAGAGCATTAATGTTGTGTATGCAAGATGACCAACAAGCTGGGCTTTTGAGTCCGCCTTGATCCGCCTGCTTACCATAATTTCCTTGGTTTTTCCTATATCATGCACCAGCACACCTGTGATGAGCAGGTCACGGTCAAGTGACTTGTAAATGCGGCAGAGCTCTTCACATATGCGCACCATCTCAAGCGTATGCTCGGCAAGCCCGCCTATGCGGTTATGATGGTGCTGTACCGCAGCTGGATGTGTTATAAATTTTTCCGTAAACTCTGGAGTGAATATGTATGATAGGACAGCGCTAAGGTGCGGGTTTGAGACTGATTTTATAGCAGCTGCAAGTTCTGCACGCATTTGCGCAATATCGCGCCTGGCCGGCTTGATAAACAGGTTGGGTGGGAACTCACCTTCCTTGAGCACACGGATTGAATCTATCGAATTTGCAGCAATTGATATCTCACCATTAAATTCTGAGACCTGGCCGGTTACGTGCACAACCGCATCTTCCTCAATCGAATCCAGAAGTGCCTGGAGCTGAGCACGCGCATTATCATCCTGGCCGCCCCATAACGTAAAGGGTATGCTCGCACCTGACGTGTCCGTAAGGATAAGGTCAAGCCGGTATCCTCTTGCGTATGTTGATAGGGCTTTGCGTATCTTAACCGCAAACGCGCCAGAGACCTGCTGGTAAGGGCGCAGTGATGAGATTTTTGGCTGGGTAAGTTCCATGATTAAGTGTAGGCCATTTAGCATAAAAGCGTTATGCATGCGCATTTCCAGCTCCACGGGTTAAAAACAGCACTAGCGATGCACGCATGCATACTGATGTGTTTAAAAGAGTTAGGCTCTATGTATTTTTGTGAACAACCACCAAGGCAAGTATTGGTCAATGGATACGGGTGAGGTTGCAGCAATATTAAAAAGTGATTTGGAAAATGGGTTGGGCACACACGAGGCTGCACTCAGGAAAAAGCAATACGGAAAGAATGTAATACCCGAGAAAGACAGGCGCACGTGGCTTGAGATATTCCTTTCGCAGTTTAACAATGCATTCATATTCATACTGCTTATAGCATCAATAATAACGCTATTCGTTGGTGATACAACTGAGGCACTCACCATAATTGCAATCCTTATTTTGAGTGCACTTCTTGGGTTTTACCAAGAGTACCGCTCTGAGAACGCCTTGCACCAGCTCAAGAAATACCTCTCGCACAAAGCGGTTGTAATCCGTGACGGGAAACAGGAGGAAATTAACGCGGAAGACCTCGTGCCCGGGGATATCGTGCTGCTTGAGATAGGTAACGTTGTGCCTGCAGATGTGCGCCTTATCAAATGTGATGAGTTCCATACAAACGAGTCGTCAATCACGGGCGAATCACGCGATGTTGTAAAAGATCCTGCGCCTCTTAAAATTGCAAGGCCTGCCCCACACGAGCTTTCAAACTATGCACTGATGGGCACTACTGTATCTTACGGTACTGCAAAGGGGATTGTGGTTGCAACTGGCACATCAACGTATTTTGGGAAGACGGCTGCGTTATACTCTGCAAAAATGCCAGAGTCAGATTTTCAGGCTAACATAAGGAAATTCAGCGCATTCACGCTCAGGGTCATCGTGATGATGACTATATTTGTATTCATTGTAAACTCTTTTCTTGGGAGAGGCATTCTTGAGTCTTTGCTGTTTGCGCTTGCAGTGGCTGTTGGCATTGCACCTGAGATGCTCCCTGCAATCACAACAATCACGTTATCGAACGGCGCGCTCAAGATGGCTGAAAAAAAAGCCGTTGTCAAGAAGCTCGCCTCAATCGAGGATATTGGGCTTATGGATGTCCTCCTGATGGATAAGACGGGGACTCTGACTGAGCCTGAGATGATGCTTGAGAAAGCGATTACACCCTCAGGAAAGGAGGATGGGTTAGTACTAAAATATGGGCTGTTATGCAGCCATGCACATACACACGGCAGGCACGTATCAGGAAATGTGTATGATGCGGCAATACTCAAGTATGCAACTGCACGCCACATAACAAAGCCGCCTGAATATGTGAACATTGATGATATAGGGTTTGATTATGAGAGAAAAAGGATGAGTGAAGTATTCAGGCTATCAGCAAAGAGCACTTCAGAAGTGCTGCTTATCACAAAAGGTGAGGGTGAGTCTGTCCTATCCGTATGTGATTACGTCAATGTTGACGGGGACAGGAAGAGTATTGGCAGCATGCGCAGAAAGCTGCATGAGATGCTGAACAAGTTCTCAAAGGAAGGGTACTCTGTGATTGCAGTGGCATCGCGCGCAGTTAAGCTGAAGAAAAAGTATTCTGCCAAGGATGAGTGCGGGCTTACGCTTGAAGGATTCCTCCTGTTCAAGAGCCAGCCGAAGAAAACGGCGATTGAGTCTATCAGGCAGTTTAAGGAATTGGGCATATCATTGATGCTGCTAACAGGTGATGACCCGCACGTTACTGAAAGGCTGTGCAAGGATGTGAAGCTTGAGATCAAAGGGAAGCGCGTAATCACAGGAAAAGAAATCGATCGTGTTGATGATGTAAAATTGCGCAAGCTTGTTGAGAAGCATAACATATTTGCGCGAGTTACACCTGCACAAAAAGTCAGGATACTTGAGGCTGTGCGCGCAAACGGCCACATCGTAGGGTTTATGGGTGACGGTGTCAATGATGCGCCCGCACTCAGGCTTGCTGATGTTGGGATTTCGGTTAACACTGCGCAGGATGTTGCAAAGGAGGCTGCTGATGTTGTGCTTACGCACAAGAGCCTGCGCGTGATTGCTGATGGTGTGCGCGAGGGCAGGAAAACGTTCGGGAACATTACTAAATACATACTCAACACAATCAGCGCAAACTATGGAAACATGGCAACTGTGATAATATCTCCACTGTTTCTTCCTTTCATACCCTTGCTTCCAGTACAAATACTCCTCAATAACCTATTGAGCGATTTCCCATTGCTTGCCATATCAACGGATAACGTGGATGAACGGTTCATTAAAAAGCCAAGGCGATGGAATGTGAATATGATATCACGGTTCATGGTTTTCTTCGGTATTGTAAGCTCCATTTTTGACCTGCTAACAATATTCTTATTTTATTTTGTGTTTGGTGTGGGTGCAGCACTCTTACGCACATTATGGTTCCTGGAATCTCTGCTTTCTGAAGTGTTCATAACGTTTATCATAAGAACGCGTGGGCCGTTCTTTGCCAGCTTCCCAAGCAAATTACTCATTACGTCATCCCTGTTCATCACAATCGCCGCTGTGGCTTTTGTGTCGCTGCCAACGATTGGGCAATACTTCGATTTTGAGCCTCCAACACCTGAGCAGATCGCAATCGTGTTTGGCATTGTATTCCTCTACTGCGTAACCACAGAGGTGGTCAAGCACTGGTTCTTTTCGCATTTTAAAGAGTTTGATAATAGCTACTGAATCTCCCCAACCGTTCGGATTGTCACTAGATAGTTCCCTAAATATAGAAAGGCTTCTTGTAGCCCAGTCTTTTATTGCACACAGTACTCAAAAGAAAACCCGGCTGTGAATTAAATTATCATCTGTTCAAACAAAATTTTGATAATTATGTCTTCAATCACTACAAATCAAAGATTTCATGCTAAGGCACGATAAAGAATCTGTGGTGCTATACTCCTGTCAACACAAAAATCACTGATGAGAGCTGGAAAAAGATCCCTGAAGATAGGCCGCTTGTCTTAAACAAAGACCAAGACATAAAATGCAAACTCAAAGGAACTGGGCGATGGAAGCCTGCTTTTTGGTATCATCCTCAAAAATGGATGCGATTTCCTTCTCAACCTGGACAAGGCGCTGCATTGTATATTCAGGAAGCCCGTATTTAGTGATGAGATATTTGGCAAGCTTGATGTATTTTTCGATGCCGCCCTTATTGATTGTGAGCAGCAGCTTGCCGCTGCATTTCTCGCATTTGCCTGAGAGGGGGACACGCCTGTAGATGTTGTTGCAGTTGCCGCACCTGAACGTCTGGCGTGAGAACGAGCGCAGGTTCCCGTAAATGTCTGGGATGAAATGTGATGAGAGCAGCCTGGTGGCGCCATCAACTGCATCAACCGCACGCAGGCGGCTGTAAAGCGAAAACTGCTTATCAAGCTTGTCTTTCATTGACTTGAGCAGGACATACTCGGACCTTGTAGGCGAATCATTAATATCGGTAACTTCGTGCGTATAATCAAGCGAGTAAAATGCGCGCTCCGTGCCAAGCCTGTCCTCAACAAGCTCCGGCTTGACAGCGCTGGGCGGCTTGTACTCGTCCGCAGCCCTGTAAAAATCAAGCCCGTACGATTTGACAACTTCCATCGCGTGGACCTCATCATCAACCTCTGCAGGGTCAATGACGGTTGTAAGAACGATTGGCGCATCCATTGTTGAACCGCGCGTTTCTGGGAGGTAATGCTTTGAAAAGTTAAGGAACGCATCCATAAGAAGCATTGCTGTATCCTCATCACCGTCTGCGTTTCTCCTGCGTGCGCATATCACGTATGGGTGTGATATCCCAACCCTGCCCTTCACAAAGCCTATAAGCCTGCTAACCACACCTGCAGAAGTATGCGGTGAGAGTGTAATGAACAAATGCCCGACCAAGTCATCCTTGGACTTTGCATTATAGAACGGGTGCATCCCATACACGTGTATCAGGAGGTCATCAATGAAATGTGTCATGCGAAGGAAGAAATCGGCTGAGTTCTCAGAAAGAATTATGTCCTGCGGCAAAAGCTCAACAACCTGATTCTCGGATTCGAGCGGTTTCCCTGACGCATCATACAGGTAACCCAGTGAGCGCAGCTTTTCAACAGATGTGCCAATCTCGCAAGGCTTGAAATGTGTTGCTGGCAGGTCAGTAGAATCAAACCTGCACGTCCCGTCCTTGAATACGTAAACACCGTGCTTGGCGCGCAACAGCCCCTTCTCAAGCAGCTCAGGGAACTTGGCACTGCTCGTAAGCCCTACAATAAGGCGGAACCCTTCAGGTGAGCAGCCACACCGCTGGGCAGCTTTTTCGTAGAGGGACTTGAAATCGATCGGCCTGACACTGTGTCTCAGTGCGCTTAAGTCATACTCGATACGCGCACCGCAGGATACGCACGTAGGATAAAAAGATATGGAATTGCAGTTACGGCAATGCAATTCTACCAGGTCTGCGTTAAGCGAAGATGCATAATTGCTCTTTATTGCAGTAGCAACACTCCGCAGCTTCCCGCCAAGCGTGCCTATAGGGAATAGCCCGTGCACCGAGCCAGCCATTGATCGGTCATCCGCCTTCTCAGGCCTTCCCATCCGTGCGCCTATGTAATATGTTGATTTCCGACGTATTTCAAACCATGAGGCTTTTGAGAGTATTGCACACGTATCAGAATCATTACCTGCAAGAGCCTTATCTATGGCTTCCCTGCTTAGCTTGCCACCTGTATTTTTACCAAGCATGCCCAGTGTTGCGAGCAGTGAGTATGCGTCATCACCCTCAATGATTATAGCACCTTCCCTCAGTTTGTGCGGGACACCGAGCGACTCAAGCACCGGCTTTGCGCTCAGGTCTGTTATTGTGAGTGATTCCACATCAAACCAGTCAAACACGACAGTTCCAGCAGTGGCAATCGCATTAACAAGGATTAGAAGCTCATCCTTTGATATGTCGCTCCAGAAGAACAGATAAGACGGATAAAGCGGCAGTGGTATTGACCGCGCAAGCTCAAACGCCTCACGTGCATTGCGTGGCCTTGTTATTTGTATTCCACACGCAGCTGATTTTTCTGCGGCTAGCAGCTCCCATACCTCCTCAACGAACGGTGATGGGAGAAGAACATGGTTAGCTTTTGAGAAATCATTGTATGAAACGAGCATGTCACCCAAAAACAGGATTTTGTCAACATCTTCATACAGCAGCTTTGCCTGGTCGGATGATGTGATGTGGATAACATCACCATTCTTAAGCCGCACAATCGGGCCCATGATGGTATCACATGGTGTTATCACCGTGCCTTTCCCAGGGCGCTCAATCTTAAGCTGCGTACCAAGCGCAGGGAAATAATCAAGAAGCACCATAGTCGCTGGATGGATTGCCTTGGCAGCGATCCCAGTAAACCTTGTCCTGCCATACCGCAGCCTGAACCCGCCCTTAGCTGATGGATACGCAAATATGGGCCTGCCAGCAACAAGCCCATCCAAAAACGTGTCGTTTGGCTTAATCTCAACCTTATCCTCTTTCTTTTTTTCCTTGATGAGCTTCTCAAGCCAGCCCCAATCCAGGTTATACTTCTTTGCATATTTCAGGACCTTGCGGGATTTCTGGGCTATGCCTTCACAGCTCACAAGCGCAACACCGCTGCGTACCCTGTTGGTTTTCATCCTATCAAGGTTCCTGTAAACACTCACTTCAATATCATGTGTGGGCTCACCTGCAATGCATACCTTACAGTTCTTAAAAACCCACTTTATCTCCTCATCAGAAGGCTTGTACTGTAGCCTCGCACACCTCGCATCATACAGGTTAACTTCCTCAACATACCTCAGCAGCTCGGTCTCGGTAGGTATGAAATCACCTATGTCTGCAAGCCTGCGCACATAATCACCGAGCAGCACTGCCAAAGCTGCTGCTGTACCACCCGCAGAACGTATCGGCCCTGAAAAATATATTGCAAGATAGTTTGAGCCGTCCGGGTTTTTCTCAATTTTGACTGCTGAGATCCCTTCTGTAGGCGCAACAAGCACACCTTCAGTGAGAACCGCCAGCCCGGTGCGCACTGCTTGGCCGAGCCGCTGCTCAATATCCAGGCCGGTTGCAAACTCATTCGTAACTATGCGGCGTGCAGTCTCAAATGCTACCTCATCACGCGTTTTTTTCTGTGCAACAAGCTCACGTATAACAGTTGATATGCCTTTCGGCCCAACGATACCCTCAACACGCCCTGCAACATCGGGTGCAAGCGTAATCTCAACGTGATCAACAAAATCATATCCTTTCCTGCGCGCATCATTTGCAATCCTGAGTGCTGCCTGGGCTTTCTCATCCAACTGCTTAAAGTACAGGTTAACATTATTGTAGCATCGCTGTGGAACACTGCCACTGCAGATTCCTGTGCTATCCTTATCATCACTCAATAATACCACCACTGAAATCTATCTGGCGTATCCAGCCGCGCTTTAGGTTATATATCGGGAGTATCGCTGGTGAGGGGATATGCCCTTGCATCCTTTGGTATTCGGTACGCGATTGCCACGTGCCGGAGTTGAGCACGAGAACGTTGCGGTACTCATAATAGCCGTTCTTGTGCACGTGGCCCATATGCACTACGTCGGGGACTTCCTCGATCACCAGGTAATCCTCCTCTTCAGGTATTATGTGGTTTGAGCCGTATAATGGTGACAAGTGCCTCCTTTTGAGGTATTCAACCTGCGCCTTCTCGGGCTGGTTGTATGAGAGCCCTGATATGTTGGCTATCATCGAATCCAGAGAATTCCCATGATAAAGCAGGCAGTTGAGCCCTTCAACCTTAAACCAGGAAGGTGACGCGCCGAAATGATAGTTTGAGCGCTTGTTTGGTATGAACTCATCAGGGATACGCGGTTGCGGGTCACCCCTTCTTACCGCATCGTGGTTGCCAGGTATCATTATTACGTCAATATACTCAGGCACCTGCTCAAGATAATTGAACAGCGTGCTGTATTGCTCGTATATATCCTGGATTGCAAGCTCTCTCTCCTGGTTTGGGTAAATGCCTATCCCATCAACCATATCACCTGCTATGAAGAGATACTTCACCGTGGAAGCAATCTCGCGCTCACGCTCATCTGCACAATCACCCTTGAGCCATGCCAGCATATGCTTGAATTTGCTCTCAAGAAACAGCTTGCTGCCAACGTGCAGGTCAGACAGGAACGCTATCGAAAGGTCCTCTTCAATCAGGCGCTTCGGCTTGCTGACAGGTATATCAGGCCATGTGATTGAATCGATGAAAAAGAACGGGTCCTTATAATTGCCATCAAACGCAAGCACCTCGTCAAGGAGCACGCTGCCTGACAATGCCATCAGCTCTTTTTTTGAGCTGTTGATAAACCCCTTCACCACCCCTGACTCGTCCTCAATCTCAATTATCAGGTGCCCGTTCTTTGTGGCTGTTTTGGAGCGTACCATCCCAATAAACCTGCACTTCTCGCCTTTCTTGGCACCGTGCAGGTTGGTCACGGGGAACTGTGTCGGCTGCATGCGCAACAATGCTGATATCTTCTTATACCTGTCATTGAAAAGAGAGACAAAATTGTCCACAGTACCGTGGCATTTTGACTTGCCGCTAATGTCATACTTGGTGATATGCTCTACACGTGAGGGGTATTCCGATGCAATTGGGCGGAATACAGGGCGCTGGACACGCACCTCGATAGCATTCTCAATGCACATCTGCATCCCGAGCTGGCCATCACTACCCTGCACCTTTTCCAGCTCGTGCTTTTGCTTCAAATACTCCTCAACCAAAAAGCGTGATATGACAAACTCGTTGCGCTGCCTTGCAAACTCAAGTATTGCATCTGTATCCAGGCCGCACTCGGAAATGATGCGGTCAACACCAGATTCCACGAGGAAGCCCTCATCGGCAAACCTCTGGAGCATCGCACTCACTTCTCCTTAATCGTTTCAAGGGTGCTCACTATGTTCCATATTTGAGTGCGTGCGTGCATCGGCAGGTTTATGTCCTCACTCACGTTCTCAAGCATGTAAACAGCAGAGCTCGCACGAAAAACCGGGTCGCCTGGCGCGAGCAGCTTATCCTTTGCATCGCTTATAGCTTTCTTGATGTTCCTGGGAATAGTATTATCACCCATCAGCATATCCATAAATTCAACAATTTGGGAAATTTTGCGCTCGTTTTCATCTGAGGATTTTTTCGCCATGGGGCCACCCCTACCATTAAATAGCTATGGCACTTACATTAAAGAAAGTAGTATTTTTATGCTTGACTGCGGAAGCTTACCATAACATGAAACACAATACACACTCAGAGCCGCCATTAAAAAAAGCCGCTGCGCTTGTTATTGCAATATTAGTATGCCAGCTCGCTGGCGTTATAGGCTCTGTGTTCACCGTACCAAACATTGAGCCATGGTATGAAAGCCTTGCAAAACCATGGTTCAGGCCACCAAACTGGCTCTTTTTTCCTGTATGGACTGCGCTGTATACGCTGATGGGAATCTCATTATACCTTGTATACTCATCAGGGGAAAGTGCACATAAGGCACCTGCATTGCAGGCATTTGTGATACAGATTATCCTGAACGTGATATGGTCGTTTGCATTCTTCGGGCTAAAGTCACCCCTGTATGGTTTTGTGGTGATAGCTTTGTTATGGGGTGCGATTGTGCTTATGCTGGTAAGATTTTACAAGGTGAGTAGGATAGCCGCACTCCTGCAAATCCCATACCTGCTATGGGTAAGTTTTGCTGCTGTGCTTAATTATCTTGTTTTAGTCATGAATTGACGCAAAAAGAAGCTTATAAGGGATTGTGCATATTTTATGCTGTATGGGTGCTGTGATACGCGCAATGGGCCTCACAAAAAGATATCCTGGGAAGACTGCGCTTGATAACTTTTCTATTGAAGTTGAAGAAGGAGAGATGCTCGGCCTGCTTGGGCCGAACGGCGCAGGAAAAAGCACGTTCATAAGCATAATCGCAGGGGTAGAATCGCCAACTGCTGGTGAGCTGTCCCTGTTTGGTGCACCAGCATCAAAAGCTGCACGCAGGATGATTGGTGTGGCACCACAGGAAAATGCCGTCTACCCTCTCTTGACATGCACTGAAAACCTGCTTTACTTCGGCTCATTGTATGGTATTGCTGGGAGGGAAGCGCGTGCACGTGCTGATGAGCTCCTGCAACAGCTTGGCCTTGCAGATAAGAAGGATGTGCCCGCAGCATACCTGTCAGGCGGTATGCGCAGGAGGCTTAACCTTGCCTGCGCGCTTATGCACAGGCCTAAAGTCATCATACTGGACGAGCCGACCACGGGGCTTGACCCTGCAGTAAGAAATAACATGTGGAAAACTGTCCAAAATGTTGCAAAGGATAGTGGTGCAACGGTGCTGCTTACAACACATTATATGGAGGAAGCTGAGGCGTTATGCTCGCGTATCATACTCATGAATTCAGGTAAGGTTGTGGCTGACGGTACGCCTGCCGCACTCAAGAAAATTGCCGGGAGGGAGATTGCAAAGATAAAATCTATCCCTGGAAAATACCCGCTGGTTGTTGAAAAGCTCCAGAAAGTAAGGGGGATTGGTTCAATCACACCGACCGAGCACGGCATTATCATAGAATCCGATGACATATCACCTTTAATACAGGATATAACCAGGGTGCTTGAAAAGCACGGTGAGAAGATAGTTGAGTTCTCAGTATCACGGCCTTCGCTTGAGGATGTGTTCCTGAAGCTTACAGGAGCAAAATTGAGAGAGGGCGGTGCTGACGGCCAGGCAAAACTGGCATAGCAGGCGTTATGCGGGGGCATTTATTATGGACCTCATAAGTGAGATTTCAAAGGACTTCAAGCAGTTTACGCGTGATGGGCGCACAATGCTCTTATTGCTAGTTGTGCCTGTATTAGTTGTAATCGTGTTAAGCCTGGTATTCAGCAGCACATCCGTTGAATTGCAGAAGGCATCGATGGGATACTGTGACCTTGATAACAGCAATTTTTCAAGGCTGTTCATCAGTGGGCTGTCAAACAGCACAAACCTCGTGGATTACAGCAATTCAACCTCGTGCATACGTGTAGTGCTCAATGAGGTCAGGTCAGGAAAGCTTACCGCTGCATTCGTGATCCCGCACGGGTTTGAGGAAGGGATTGCCAACGGCCACACGCAGACAATAAGGATTTTCCTTGACAACTCAAAATTCCAGGTTGCGCCTTCAATGCAGTCTCTTATGGCCGCTGCTGTCCAGCAGTCTGGGCAGCAGGTTGGGAAACAATTCATACTTGAGGTATGGTCGCGCTTGAATGATGCAGATGCAAAGCTCATCCAGCTTAACGAGGATGTTAAAACGACACGCACACGTGCAATCGCTATGAAAGCACAATTGAAAACGACTGCAGATTCGCTCAGCTCACTTAACGTAAGCACTGTGAAAAGCCATCTTGAGCTTGCCAACAGGACGCTTGACGTGGCGTATGCTAAGATGAATAGCGCTGAGAGAAACCTTACAAAGATTGAATCCGACTTCGCAGATTATGATAAGACACTTAACCAAACCGAAGCTGACCTTGTAAGCATAAATAACACACTGTCAGGGACGGCTGGGTCCGTTGCTGCAATGAAGATGGCAATTGGCTGCTCAAACCCCTTACCAGCCCCGCTGTGCATAACGCTGGATTCGCTTAATTCGAGTGTGGCATCTGCACACTCAGCTGTTGAAGCGAGGCTTTTGAAAGTGAGGCAGGCACGTGCCGGCCTGTACTCTGCAAACAAGACAATACAGGAGTTCAAATCGAACATTGCATCTGCAAAAAACAGCTCTGTGGATGCAAAGGCCAAGCTGGCCTCACTGTCGCTGTTCATTGTACAGCTCGAAGAAAACAGGAGAGTTGCACTTGAGACAATCAGTGAAGTTGATTATTCGCTTGGCCTTATCATAAACAAGACGTATGAGTTGGAGGATATCATTGGCAAAAGCCGCGTGCAGATTTATGGAATAACATCGCGCGAGCCCGAGACTGTCATTGCGCCCATCCTGCTCTCATCAGATGCGCTTCTTGGCAAGAAGCCTTTCTTTGGTTTCTTGTTGCCTAGCATAATACCTCTTGTGCTTATGTTCGTTGCATTGTTCATCTCGTCAACTTCGCTCGTTAAGGAAAAATACTATGGGACGCTTGCACGCATTAAGCTTGCACAAGTGCACCCGTTTGAGTTTATCATATTCAAGACAATTAGCTATACTGTTGTAATGCTGCCTGCTGCACTTGCCCTGCTGCTGCTTTCATCCATCGCTTACAGCGCATTCCCGCTATCTAATATTGAATTGCTCTTATTCCTGCTCAAAGTGCTCGTGCTCACAACATCGGTATTCACTGCAACCGGTATGCTCATTGCATTGTTCTCAGAGTCTGAGGCTACAGCGTTCCTTGCATCACTCGTCATAGGGCTGCCATTGCTATTTATGAGCGGCCTGCTGTTCCCGTTTGAGTTTATGCCAAGCCAAGCTGCTGCATTAGGCTTGGCATCGCCACTTACACAGGCTATGTTAGCAATGCAATCCGCAATAACTTACAACTCACCTGCAAATGCGCACCTGAACGCCCTCGCAGCATATACTGTCCTAATAACGCTAGCCACCGGAGTGGTTCTCTACAGCTCACTTCAAAAACAGTAGGCCTGCCGTGCCAGGCGAGAAAGATGCTACAACAGCTTAAGCAAATCGCCAATCCTCTCCAAATGATAATCTGCAGAATCGCAAAGATCCTTATGTTTCTTCCATGTTTCCCCATATTTTGCAAGTGCAGTTTTCATCCCAAGCGCCTTGGCACCTTTTATATCCCGGGATGGGTCATCACCAACAAAAAGGACGTGCGATGCGCTTACCTTAAGCTGCTTAAGGGCGAGCTGGAAAGGTGTAGGGTGAGGCTTCAACTGCTGCGTATCAGAGTGAGATACAACAACATCGAACATATCCTCAAGGCCGGACATAATCAGCCGGTCCCATACTTTGTTACGCGGTGCATCCGAAACTATGCCTAACAGGAACCCTCTCCTGCGCAGCGTGGCAAGTGTTTCCTTAACGCCGGGGTACGGCTTGAGAACCTCAAACTTGCGCTTCTGGTATGCTATTATGCCGGCGTGCTGTATTTTTTCTGCCTTATTTAGCTCCAAATTATATGGTGCAACCACATCATAAAACGTCTTTTGGTACTCAATGCCTTTCTCCTGGTATACCTTAAATATGCGGTTATAAGCTTCCTGCTCTGTTGCTGGCAGGCCGTGCGCTACCATTGCCTTGGCAGCTGCCTTTGCAGTCTCGCGCTTGTAGCGCACAAAATCAAGAAGTGTATTAT
This sequence comes from Microcaldota archaeon, assembly GCA_026413685.1. Classification (GTDB taxonomy): domain Archaea; phylum Micrarchaeota; class Micrarchaeia; order CAILAH01; family CAILAH01; genus CAILAH01. The sequence goes on from JAOAKK010000014.1 coordinate 15,692, forward strand.
CCATATCAAACAGGATAGCTATCACAGAGGGCATAATTACGAATGTGCATATAAAAATAAAACACTAATACTCGCAAAGTGGTTTATATTTAAAGCCCAGGGGATAACGTAAGGTATATAAACAATCACACACAAGAGTTTTGATGTGAGACTATGGCAAATGGTGTTACAATAAAAAAAGATGAGCTGGAAAAAGAAAAAAAGTGGCTTGAGGAGCATCTAACAAAAAATACAATGAAATGGATACTTGAAAATCTCAAGGAAGGTGAGATCAAAACTCTAGTAAATAGCCTAGCTAATAAAAATCCTGATTTAATACCTAAAGATAATGAAAAGCTTAAATGGCTCTATGAATGCCTGACACGCGAAGAAAACAAAAAGGGAGACAAGTATTTCCTTTCAAAAGGGGATATTGCTACTTACAGGAGTATTGAGAAAGGTAAATATGCCAAATATGTTGAAGACACAGAGGAGCTAGTTACTCCAGTTAAGCACATAGTATTTGAAGAAGAGGTGATTAAAGGTAAGCCAAAAAAGATCGCGTCCACTAAAAATGCTGTAAAAGGGAAACTTAAAAGGGAGATTAATTTTCCTCCGGAAATCATAATAGGAACTCCTTTATCAAGTGAAGAAAAATTAAAGGAACTGGTTAAAGAATTAGAGGAAGAAAAGAAAAAACTACCAGAAAGGGATCAAAAACAAGAAGCTGCTTTTAAAACAATTGTGGTTGCAGAATTTGAAAAAAATGGTGACAAATTGAAGTTTTTATTCTTGTTCACGGGAAACATTCCAGACAAAGAAGTATATGCTATGTTGCAGAACCCAAATGCAGAAGGATGGAAAAATGCCGTAACTCAGCGTCTTGAAATCTATGAAAAGAATAATCCTATTACCACCCAAAATGGTATTATC
>JAOAKK010000015.1 GCA_026413685.1 Microcaldota archaeon
CGATCTTATAGAAATGTGTTTAATTTTACAGATGCCATCACACATTATAAAAAAGCTATGGAAAAAGTAGGTGGAGAGGAATTTAACAAGATAAAATCTGAGTTAGAAGAAATAGAAAAATTAGAAAAATTTGATACCACAACCCAGCACAGTATTAAAGAAAATTTAGATTATTACATTTTGCTTTTAGAGGAGCTTTGTAGAAATATTGAAAACAAATATGAACAAGGTGAATACGTTGATTTTATAGCTCGTTTGTTTAGATTTAATGAGGCGTTTTTAAGGTGTATTATTGAAATGGAAACAAATATTCAAACAAACAATGAAGAAGAACTAAAAAAATATATAAATGAGGAAAATCTCTCAAAATATTTCGAAGAAAGAAAAATAGAAATTAGAAGATCAACTATTGTCTATAAAAAAATAATAGAGCATTTACTAAAGAAAAAAGAGAAAAAAGATTTCTTGGGAAAAGCAAATGATTTTATCAAAAAAATAGATTCCATCAATGATATCAGAAATAATTCGATTGCTGCCCATGGTTTTAGAGGTGTGGCAAAAAAAGATTTGGTAGAAAAAGGCACACCAGAACCTGCCGAGATAAAAAAGCTATTAGAGCTGCTAAAGGAAGAATATTTAAAGAAGGAACATTGTTAATTTTGCTATATACGGTTATATTCAAATAGAATTGAACCTATTGTAGGATTGAGATGATGCGTGCTGCGCCTTAAACTTCCTGCAGCTTAAAAGCCAGGAAAAGTCAGTTTCGTGCGGCCCATTTTTCCATCTCAAACAAAACTTCACGCTCACAGTCTGAATTGCCGTTACAGCTGCTGATTGCAATGAACCCCTCATCCAGCACTTTCCGTGCCCTTGCCATGCCAATACAGTAATACTTAGAGTCAACACTCGTTATCTTGTCACAATACCTCTCATCACCCGTAATCATTGCCATACATTCAGATTTGGGGTCTGCACCCGCAAACCCAGGCTTTAATTGCTCGCACGCATTTGCATCCTTGGCATGCTTGGCATATTTTACGAGGCATATCGAATCGCCGTTACACTGGCTAATCGTTACCTCGCCCTTCTCGTATTTGATCTCTGCCCTGCATGATGAAGGGCCCTGTGATTTCTCACAGAACACCTCGTTGAGTGTGGTTATCGCATAATGCCCGTAACAATCCGTCTCAAAAGTCGTGTTAACAACCTCACCTTTGCTGTTTACCCCTGTTACATACCTGTTGACTGTATCACAAAGCTTTGGCTGTTTCTTAACAGCTATTATCATGGATTCGCACGCCTCTTTCAGCCCATACTGCCGCTGTGATTCGCATTTTGAGGCGTCACCACTGAAAACCGCATTGCACATTTGTTTCCATCGTTGTGTTTTTATTTGTGTGCATAATTGTAGCATCTGCTGTGATGAGTGTGAAGTGCCCGTGCCTTTTTCCTCCTGCTGGCCGTAGCCTTGGGTTCCAGGCAAAGTGCCAGCCCCCGTATCACCTTCATCGTGCTGGCCCTCAAGGAACTGGCAGCTGAGCAGGATTGACATCAAGATGAAACTGAGTGCGATTTTGTCATACATCCGACCACTACTAGCAACTCACAGGCAAACCATAAATACGTTTATGGATGGCAATGCACAGGGTTATAGGATATCAAATGAGCGTATCAGCGGTTACAAAACCTGGGTAACACGTAGGATTGCCTTTACTGCCCGTGCCGGGCCTATTCATATCATGCGTAATAATGAACCTCCCATCCGGCTGTTCGCATATGAACTGCGACACTTCCAAATCCTGTATACCGCCCCAGCCTGAGTTGTCACGGAGCGGCACAGTAATCCAGAGGTTCCTTTTTGCACGGCTGCACGCAACGTAGAACAGCCTCCTCTCCTCCTCAAGCTTGGGCATATCCTCGAGCGAATGCCGTGACGGGAACCTCCCATTAGCCACCCCTATCACAAGCACGTTGTCCCACTCAAGCCCTTTCGCCTGGTGTATTGTTGAGATTACAACCCTGCCCGCCATATCCTTGGGGTCCGCAAGGTTTGTATCGAGCATAGCATCCTCAAGAAACTCCTCAACCGAATTATAGCTGTGCAGGATTGAGATGAGCTGGCTTATATCAGCCAACCGGTCCTCAAAATCATCATACTTTTTCTTGAGGTATGGCGTGTAGAACTCATCTGTAAACACCTTTGCCTTCTGTGCCGGCGTATCCTTCTTTTCACAAAGCCCAACCAGCCTTAACAGTGCGGAAAGCTTTTTTTCGCGCATGCTCTTAAGCTCGGCCAGCGGTTCTGGTGATAACACCGCCTTGCTGAATATGTTCTTTGCCTTCTTCTCACCCACACCCTCAAACAGCCTGAGTACCCTCTCCCACGCAAGCTCATCCAGCATTCCCGAGATGATTTTAAGGAACGCTGTCACATCCTTGATATGCGACTGCTCAAAAAACTTAATCCCACCCAGCTTTGCATACTTTACACCGGCCTTTGCAAGCTCGACCTCAACATGCGCAGATTGGAAATTAGACCTGTAAAGCACGGCAACCTCCTCAGGTTTCACGCCTGACCTGATAAGTGATGATATGCGCTGGGCAACACCGTGCGCTTCATCACGCGCATCCTTGTATATTATAACCTGGGGAAGGTTGCCCGCCTTTGCATTCCCTGCTACGTGCAGTGTCTTGTCAAACTTGTTCCTGTTCCTGCTTATTATCCCGTTAATTAGCGAGATTATGGGCTCAGTGCTCCTGTAGTTCTCTGTAAGGTAGAATACCTTGGCAGACTTGAATACTGCCTGGAACCTGAGCATGTTAAGGATCTCAGCTGCCCTGAACGAGTAAATGCTCTGGCAGTCATCACCCACAACGAATAGGTGATTCCCATCCTTATGCAGCTTCTTTACGATTTCAAACTGCAGCTTGTTTGTATCCTGGAACTCATCAATGAAGATGTGCGTATATTGTGATGTGATTTTCTCACGGAAGCTTTGGTTATCAAGCAGCTTATTGAACAGCTCAAGCAAGTCATCAAAATCGAGCATGTTCCCTTTCCGTTTCCTTGCTGTATAGGAATCATACACTGCTGTTATTGCAAGCGCCTCACGCCTGTATCCCTTAAGGCTAGCCTCAAGGTAATCTGAGATGCTGCTCATCGAATTCCTGCAAAATGAAAACATCTTCTGCAGCTGCTCGGGTTTCGGTAGGCGTTTTGCCTTATCACTGTGCTCTTCCCTGAGCACTTTCCGTATGAGCCTGGCACTGTCGGCCTCATCGATTATTGAGTAATTCTTCGAGTAGCCCAGCAGCCCAGCGTTCTGCCTTACGAACACGTTAGCAACGTGATGGAACGTCCCGCCCAGCAATGCAGGCGTTCTCCCTGTCTGCTTCTCGATGCGCTCGAGCATATTGTTTGCTGCCTTGTTGGTAAAAGTGAGCAGGAGGATTGCCGGCTCAGGAACACCTTCTTTTATGGCCCGGATTACTTTCTGTGTTAGGACGTGTGTTTTGCCCGAGCCTGGGCCTGCAATGACCATCATCACCTTCTCATTTGAATGTACAATCTCCTGTTGCTGGCTGCTGAGCGTGCTCATCACGGATATTTGTGCAAAAAACAGTATTTAATCCTTCGCTGTTAGTTTTCCAATATGCTCGAGCTCCAGCTGTTATGCATATGTGCGGTTATAACTGCAGTTATGCTAGGATTACGGCTTGGGTATGTGGTATTCAAGAAGCATACGCTTTTGCTTTTGCTGTTTGGCGTTTCAGGGATACCTGATATGCTCGTTACGGTAGAGTTTGCATACCTGCATCCCGAGCTTGAAGGCAACCCGTTAACAAAATTATTCCTTGGATTGCCGTACATGATTGTTGTGGGTGTATTCTTATGGGCATTCGTGTGGATTACAGCTGCTGAACTGCTCGAGCGCGGCGGGCACGGCACATTATCACAGATCGTATTGCTGCTCTTGTTTATTGGGCATTTATGGGGGTTTTCAACGTGGATGGGCAGGCTAAGTGGTACGGCTGCAGTGATAGTGCTATCCCTTACAATTTCAACACTTTTATTACTCTATTACATATACAGGGTTACGGTGGTGCGTGATGGGCGGAAGAAGGCTGAGCAACAGTGAGATAAAAGAGCTTAACGCTGGTGGGTTTAAGTGGGCAAGCAAGAAGGATATCGTTGAGGTAGGGCTAATAGGCGATACAGAGCTGATGAAAATCAACGGTAAATATTGCTTTTTCAAATACAATAAAGTATGGGTGCCTACCCTGCGAGGCATTTACGCGGGAATGGGGATGCCATTAAAGGGCATCACGGTTGATGCCGGTGCGATTAGGTTTGTCAGCAACGGTGCAGATGTGATGCGGCCCGGGATTGTTAGGGCTGATGAAGGCATAAGCAGGGGCGATATTGTGCTCATTTATGAAATTTTGCATAACAAGGTGATTGCGCTTGGCGAGGCGCTGCTTAGCTCTGATGAGCTCAAGAATGCAACATCCGGGAAGGCTGTAAAAAACATACATTACGTGGGTGACAAGATATGGTCGCTTGGGTAAAACATGCGCCCGCAGCACACCCGGCTACTGCCGCTTGTGCATCTGTGCATAGTATAGCTTATGCGCAAGCATTGCACAGCTGTTTTGGTATGCCTCAATGCCGTTCTTGGCTGCGATTGAGATTGCCGTGTCGTTAATCACACCTGCCTGCATCCATATTACCTTAAGGTTATTATGCCTGCGCTTAAGCTCAACAGCATCATTGATTATGGGGATGACAGCATCACTTCTTCTGAATATGTCGACCATATCGATTCGTTTCGCAACGCCATCTGGCACACTCAGAAGTGAAGGATAGCACCGTATCCCCATTATCTCATCATAATTAGGGTTTATGGGCACAACTTCAAACCCTTTTTCGTGGAAGTACATCATTACCCTGTAGCTGTCCTTTTCCTTATTTGCAGATGCACCCACAAAAGCAATCGTGCGTATTTGCTGCCAGTCCATAACTAAAATACGCACAAAAAGCAAATAAGCACTCAATAGCCGCGGTCAATGTAAAACTGCATGCTCTTCACTTCACGGACACCGCGATAGCTCCTGGGCTCACCGGCTTTGGGGTTGCTGGCGCCATACGGCCCGCGCTGTATTGGGTTCTCATCAATAAACGTGATTGCATACCCCGTGGCACCCATCCTGCCCGTCCTGCCTATCCTGTGCCTGTGCGTATCCGCATCCGCAGCCTCATCGTAATTGATTACATACTCAACGTTATCTATCTGCAGGCCGCGCGCAGCCACATCTGTCGCAATCAGGACGTTTGACTTCCCGCTCCTGAACATCTCAAGCGAATGCTCGCGCTTCTGCTGTGACAAGTCGCCGTGCAGAGAAACCGCACGCACACCGCGGTTGCACAGCCTCTCACGCAGCATCTCTGCATACCTCTTGGTTGAGACGAACACGAGCACACGCTGGCGCCCTGCCTGCTGTATATACTTGTAAAGCTCCTTGAACTTCTGCTGGCGCGGCACGATGAACTTCTTCTCGATAATGTTCGTGCCTATGATTTCTTCCTCGAGAAGTATTTCCTCATACCTTGCTATATACTCCTGTATGAGCACAGCGACCTTGCCGTCAAGCGTTGCAGAGAACAGGTGCGTCCACCTGGGCTTTACCATCTCAAGGATTTTCCTGATGTCGTCAATGAACCCCATATCAAGCATCCTGTCAGCCTCATCGAGCACAACCGTATCAAACATCTCCATATCAATGTTGCCACGCTCAATGTGGTCGAGCAGCCTGCCGGGTGTTGCACAGAGTATATCAACCCTCCCGCGCAGCACTTGCGTCTCACCCTCAATCCCATGGCCGCCGTATACTTCAAATATGCGCAGCCCAGTGAACCTGTTAACCTGGCGCAGCTCGCTTTTAACCTGCATTACAAGCTCGCGTGTCGGCCCCAGCACAAGCGCTGCACGCGATTTTCTCGTTATGATCCTGTCACTTAATGGGATGCCGAACGCGAGTGTCTTGCCGCTGCCCGTATGGCTGCGCACTATTACGTTGCTGCCGTTGCACATCACAGGGATAACACGCTCCTGCACTTTTGTAGGGGTTGTGTAATTCATGCTCGAAAGCGCCTCTTTTATGCTGGCGCTGAATTCCATATCCTCGAATTTCATCTTCAATTTCACCTTTGGTTTCACTACGCTTGATTGTACTCCAATTCCAAAACGAGAGAATCAGAATACTCCACTTCGTTAACATAATTAAGCAGGCCCTATTTATATACCTATCTGTGGCCCAGGCGCTACTCAACAGTCACGGATTTCGCAAGGTTCCTTGGCTTGTCAACGTCAAGGCCCTTCAAATCAGCAGTGTAATATGCAAGCATCTGGAGCGGGATAACGTTTAGGATGGGTGACAGGTCAGGGATGGTTCTGGGCACTTCAATAATAAAATCGGCCATACCTTCAAGCGCAACGCCTGGCACATCAGCAACTACAATAACCCTGCCCTTGCGCGCCCTGATTTCAGAGATGTTGGCGAGCACTTTCTCGTAATTTGAATCCTTCGTTGCAATGAACACCACCGGGAACCCCTCCTCAACAAGCGCAATCGGGCCGTGCTTCATCTCGCCTGCAGGATACCCTTCAGCGTGTATATACGATACCTCTTTCAGCTTGAGCGCACCCTCAAGCGCAACCGGGTAGTTTATGCCCCTGCCAAGGTAAAGGATGCTGCTTGCGCTTTTTATTTCACTTGCAATCCGCTGTATCTGCCCTGCGTTATCCAGTATTGAGTCAATCTTTGCTGGCAATTGCTTAAGCTCGCTAATGGCATCTTCTGGCACCAGGCCGCCGTTTTGCAAGCGGATGTAAAGTGCAAGCAGGAACAGCGCAACCACCTGCGACGTAAACGCCTTGGTGCTTGCAACCCCAACCTCAGGGCCAGCGTGCAGGTATATGCCGCCATCAACTTCGCGCGATATTGCTGAGCCTACAACATTGATTATCCCAATTGTCTTGGCGCCATGCGATTTTGCCTTGAGGGCTGCACCAAGCGTGTCTGCAGTCTCACCTGACTGTGATATTGCAACAACAAGGTCATCCTTGGAAAGCGGCAAATCACGATACCTGAATTCAGATGCATAATCAGCTTCGCACGGGATTTTTGCATATTTTTCTATGTATTGCTTACCTATCAGTGCAGCGTGCCAGCTCGTGCCGCACGCAACCAGGATAACCCTCCTAACTGCCCTTGTATCCACATTAATGGAAAGCTTTATTTCGCTGCCTTTCAGCCTGCCCCTCATCACATTCCCCACAGATTCTGGCTGCTCAAATATCTCCTTAAGCATAAAATGCTTGAATCCCTTCTTCTCAATATGCGACAGTGAAAACGAGATATTATCAACGTGCTTATTGACTTTCTCACCTGACATTTTCTTGACTGTATACCCAAGCGGTGTAATAACTGCAAGCTCACCATCGCCCAGGTATACAACCTTGCGCGTATACTCAACAATGGCTGCCGGGTCTGACGCAACAAACATCTCATTGTTTCCGATGCCTATCACGATAGGCGAGCTCTTGCGCACTGCGATAAGCTTGTTTTCACCGCGATGTGCGGCCACAATCCCAAAAGCCCCTGCCACCAGGCTTACAGCGTTCCTGACGGCCTTCTCAAAACTCCCATCATAAAACTCCTCAATGAGGTGGGCAACCACTTCCGAGTCAGTCTCAGACCTGAACACATGGCCCTTCTCAATGAGCATCTGCTTAAGCTCTGCATAATTCTCTATTATGCCGTTGTGCACAATTGCAAACTCGCCCTTGCAATCAGCATGTGGGTGCGCATTCTCCTGTGTGGGCTCACCATGCGTGGCCCACCGCGTATGTGCAATCCCCACAGTGCCGTATAGCTTCTTGAGCACCGGGCCAGACTCAAGTGCAGATACCTTCCCAACACTCCTTGCTATATGAAGCTTTTCTGCGGATGAAATGCAGATGCCCGCACTGTCATAACCGCGGTACTCGAGCCTCCTGAGGCCGTTTAGCAGGACTTGCACGGCATCCCTGGCACCCACATATCCGATTATGCCACACACAGGTAATTAACATATCAAAAGCTTAATTAACCTATAATTTGAAATTAAGTTATGGCATGCACGATAGTGCTGAGGCACGCTGACCGTGAGGATATAACGAGCAGGGAGCAGGCGCCGTTTGCAAAGCTCACGCTTAAGGGCCGGCTGAAAGCCATCCAGCACGGGCTATGGCTGGGCATTAATTTCGGCCTGCCGAAAGAGGTTTACTCAAGCAAGACGATAAGATGCATCGAGACTGCAAAAATCATAACACTCCCGTTTGTATTCAAAACACGCGTAAAGATGAAGATTGATGATGATTATTACGGCTTCTTCTCAACAGGATACATCAAAGATGGTAAATTTGATGCGTGGATGGAGGATATCCTTGCCCGCGCCCACAAAAAAGAGAGATATGCAGAGATGTTTGCGAGATGGTCTGAGAAAGGCCTTATAAAATGCACACTGCACGAGTACGGCAGGAATTTCCTGTCCAGCTACCTTACACCACATAACCTGATTGCAATAACACACGATTCTGTTATCGGGCCGCTTATGGAAGCGCTTGCACACGAGTTCGGGTTTAGGATGCGTGATTACATGTTATGGCCGAACCCGCTTGCTGGGTTTTGCATAGAGCACGAGAACCAGCGCATCTACACAATCAAATGGCTTGAGTTTGGGGGCAAGCCGCAGGTTTTGCTTTAGTGCAGTTTTGCTTATTTAAGCTTTGGCTTGAAGATGTGCTTCAGCTCATCAACAAACCCATTAACTTTATGCACGTATGTCCCGTTATACACTTCCAGGGACCTGACTGAGAGTGTTGCAACGGGCTCTTTGCCGCACACTGCAGCCATGCTTTTCAGCACGTGCTTCTCACCCGCGCCCATATACGTGCAGAAGAACGCGACCTTCTTGAGCTTCTTGCAATAATCCTGCATAAACGTCCGTGTGATAGATGACGGCTGGTGAAGCCATACAGGTGTCCCGATGATGACAAGGTCATATTTTGACACATCTTTCTTAAGCTTGCCCAGGTCTACACGCCTCCTAAGGATTATATCCTTTGCACACCTTGCATACCCTATCGGCCCCCGCCTGTTCTTAGGGTCTGAAAGCGCTTCAACCGGGCATTTGAGCGCATTTGCGATGGCATCTGCGACTTTCTTTGTTGTTCCTGTCCTTGAGTAATACACTACAAGCGCTTTCATTCACTCACCTACCCCAACTCAGCACTAAAAAATATAACTGTTTATGCAGCCATATTACTTGATGCAATTGCAACCTGATAATAAGATGCTGGTTTATGGTGCATACGCATTTACAATGTTTTTGCTGGTTATTGTGGCGATACAATTTGCGCTCATATTAGATATGAGTGGCAAGCTTGACAGGCTTGCAAAATCAACAAAGGAGGATATAGGAGAGCTCAAAACACAGGTATCCGGGCTTGGCACGATAATCAACACGCACCTGCTCGATTATGAAAAGCTCAAAAGCGAGCAAAAAAGGCATGGGGAACAGCTTGATGCCCACAGCACGGATATTGGAAACATTAACAATTCGGTACGCTCGCTTGAAGGCAACTTTAGCGAGTTTAGGGCCAGGTATATTGACTTGAGGGACAGGTATTCAAACCTGTTAGGCTACTCTGAGTCTTTAAAGAAAGGGCTTGATGAGTTCGAGTCATCACTGATGAGCAAATGGCAGTGGATAAGGGATAACGCAGTGCTGCAGCCAAGCGAGCTGGAGAAGATTAACAAGCCACTGGAGGCGTATTGCGGCACAGATATCAAGATACCGTGCATTGCTGTAGTGCTAAGGCTTAAGGAAGGGTTCGGCTACTTGGACGATTACGGTGACCAAATCAAGCCCATCAATGAGTTCATAGCAGATAAGGGCGGCGACTGTGAAGACTGGTCGCTGTTTATGAAATCGTACATTAACAGCCAGCCTGATGGAAAGATTGTGCGCGCTTTTGCAACAGGCGGTGGGGATGATTACAGGATATTTGAGGATGGAAACGACATATACTATTACTCAAACGCGCACGATGTAAAGATTGGCAAAAAGGGCTCTCTTGAGGCAATAGTTGCCTGTTATGATATGGGCGATTATGGGCATTGCGTGCTTGCGTTTGCAAAAAAGGAAGCTGTGAATTCAAGCCTGATGGAGCGGATTGACGGTGCACAGGCAGTTGAGCCACAGAACGGCCTGCTTATAGGCAGCGTGTCGCGTGAAGATAATGGCAGCCTTTACATGAACATCGCTGAAACCAGCTCCAAGCGGCCGATATATATTCTTATTACGGACAGTGATTTATACTTGTATGATGATGGTGAATGGAATTCATACGGCAGGCAGTTTGAAAAGCTTGAGCGCCTGCGAGCCCCATAACACGATATGCTCATGCGATTGCAGAGAGCACCCCTATTATTATTACGAGCGCCCCAAGCGCGGCTGTTGCCTTATGGAAATCCGTCCTGCGCGCAAACTCAAGCAGCAAATTGATTGTGGCAAACCCTGTGATTGCAGCGGCAAGTGCGCCTGCGAGCATTGGCCCGGTAACTTCAAACCCGCCGCTTTTCACGAGCGGCAGTGCAAGCTGCACACCAAAAACCACGGGGATAGACATTAGAAAGCTCAGCTTGAGCGCATTTTCAACGTTGTATCTCTGTGATATGAGTGCAGCAAGCGTAATGCCAGATCTGCTCAGCCCTGGGAGCACAGCAAGCCCCTGTGCAAAGCCCGCAACAATGGCGCTTGGCACAGCCGGCTCTTGGCTGCCTGGCTTTACCTGCTGGGTTTTCTGGAGGTATGAAACAATAAGAAGGAACGCGCCAATCATAATCGTGAAGAGGTAATCCGGGATTAGTGCAGCCTGCTCTGAGAATGCAAGCATGATAAGCGGCACCGCAACAATTGCAGAAACGATTGTGGATACGGCCAGGAACACAAGAAGGCTTTTGCTTTTTCCTCCTGTGTATATGCATTTTAGCATTTCAATGAGGTCATTCCTGAAATAGGCTACTGCTGCCACAAATGTGCCTACATGCAGCCATATGGCCATTGCAAGTGATTCCTGGTACTCCATACCGTATATGAGCTTGCCTGCAAGTGTGACAATCCCTTCAGAACTTACAGGAAGCCATTCAAATATACCCTGCAAAATTCCTAATATTACTGCGGCTAAATATTCCATCAGACCACTTGCTTTGGCTTATTGGTTTATGGCAGGCATAAATATAAAGGTGGGAAAACGCAAGAGCAAGCAAAAATACAATCCTAAACTAAAAATTCTGCCTGCGCGCCTCATTACTGATTGCATTTGCCAGATCATCGCGCAGCACAACTTTCATGCCTGAATTTATCGCATCTTTTTCAAGGCATGAGTTTACACTACATTTCAGGAAGAGCTGGGTGGCGAACCCTGCACTGCGAAGCTTGCCCTTTGCATCTATGAACCCTTCTGAAAGCAGCCATACCTGGGATGGCCCAACCTTCTCCTGCCTCGTGATGTAAATAAGCTTATTCAGCACATCCGTGCTGTCGATAGTGCCGCAGCTGAATCCGGAGGTGGCCAGGAGATGCTCTTTTATGAAAACCTTGCCCAATTGCTCCCCATCAGAAATATCACTTTCATGGATTATGCCCCTTGCAACAAGCATTTTGAGGAGTGCATACCCATTCTTGTAACTAGAATTCTGCATTTCAGAGGTGAGAAAATACAGCTCATATGCATTCCTGTACCTGTTTGCGGTAGCATCAGCAGCAAACACTGTGCGCAGGAGCCTAAGCTGGTCGAGGGTATTAGGCCATTTCTTGCCAAATAAAAACCACTCATGCGCATCAAACACCATCTCCTCATACATATAGCTGTTGCCGCCCAATATGTATGCTGCAGGGTATTTCTGCCTCATCTCGCTGATTTTTAGCTTAAAAAAGTCAGGGTATGCTGTGTTGGATACATCTGCTAAGTATTGCTGTGCAATTCTTTCACCAAACCCGATTGCGATAAACAGTGGGACATACTCTCTTATATCTGAGGCTATGCTTGAAAGCCCTATGAACGCCCTGATATGCTCAGAATCGTAAAGCCCGGCCCTCCAGAAGCTCTCGATTGAGACAGGCCTGCGGAGGATTGACAATTGTGGTATTTTACCCTTTGTTGCAAGCTCCTTGCACGCACGCAACACGCAATACGCAGTCCTCTTCTGCCTGTCGATGAGTGTATCCTCAAGCCCGGCGACCAGGACTATTTTTTGTGATGGCAGGTACTGGCTTGGCATAAAACCAGATTATTAAAAAATAAACCAATATTTAAATATTCTGATATCTCAATGCGGCACCGGATTGCTATTTTATAACCCGCTCTTCCTTATGCCCAGCAACCTTGTTTGAGTGCCTTGCAAGTATAAACAGGAGGTCAGAGAGCCTGTTCAGGTACTTAAGCTCAGTATGGAACGCACTTTCATTTTCAAATATGGCCGTTACCTTGCGCTCTGCACGCCTGCATATTGCGCGCGCAACGTGTAGGTGCGCTGCCAGCAGCGTCCCGCTTGGGAGTATAAATGTATGCAGCTCTGGAAGCCCTTCCTCATACCTATCGATGATTTTTTCAAGCTCGCTGATGCGCGATTCAGAAATGCAATCCTCTGCGCCTGCAATGTGGCTGCCTATCATGTATAAATCGTGCTGTATTTCCTTTAAGAGCCCAGATAGCTCTTCGTTATCTTCACAGTGCACCCTGCAAAGCCCTATGTAAGAGCTGAGCTCATCCAGCGTCCCGTATGCGGCTATGAGCGGTGTGCTCTTGCGCACACGCGCACCGCCGAATATAGATGTCTCACCATAATCGCCTGCCCGTGTATAAATCTTCATGGGTATGATTAGGCTGCGATTATATATATAGTTTAGCGGTGAAGTATGTGCATTGTGATGTTATGCTGCACATAGGAACGGCAGGGGTACCGCTCTCAACAGAATCGCGTGATACGCTTGCGGGGATAGCCCAGGTTAGAAAGCTTGGGCTTGATGCAATGGAGCTTGAGTTTGTGAGGCAGGTCTACGTGAAGCACGACAAGGATGCACTGGAGATATGCGAGCATGCAAAAAGGGAGAAGGTCGCACTCAGCATCCATGCACCATATTTCATAAACCTGAACAGCCCTGACAAGCAGACGCTTGAGGAGAGCAGAAGAAGGATTATTAGCTGTGCGCACGTAGGCCATATTGCAGGGGCGCGCAACGTGGTGATACACTCGGCATTTTATATGAAAATGGATAAGGAAGAGGCATACAGGAGGATAAAGGGGCAATACGCACTGCTGCGCAAGGAGCTTATTGATAAGGGGTATGATAGCATAATCCTGCGCCCTGAGCTTATGGGGAAACCATCACAATTCGGCGATGTTGACGCCCTTGTAAGGCTCTGCTCTGAGGTTGAGGGTGTTTTGCCGTGCATTGACTTTGCGCATTATGTAGCACTGCATAACGGTGAGAAAAACGGGTATGATGCGTTTTGTGAGGTTATGGATAAGGTTGAGATGCTGGGCAAGGAGGCATTGAAAGACATGCACATACACTTTTCAGGGATAGAATATGGTGATAAGGGTGAGAGGAGCCATCTTGTCCTTGACGAGAAGCCCCACAATAACAAGCCAATAATCCAGTGGCGTGATATGGTAAAGGCATGGAAGGACTACAAGATAGGTGGCATTGCAATATCAGAAAGCCCAAACATTGAAGGAGACGCAATAAAAGTGAAGAAATACTACGACAGCTTATGAGGCCGCGCTATATCTTGTGCATATTGCGCTTAATCCTATTCTCCGGGTAATTTAGCAGGTCCGCCCCCTTTACGCGCACAGCCTCGCCTGATGGCAGTACAAATTCAAACACGCATCCTTTCTTGGGGATTCTTCTCATCTTCCCATCACTGCTTTCAATGATAAGGGTGTTCAGCGTCTCATCTATCACAACACCCTTAACCCCAACGTAAGGCTTGGACTTGCTTTCAGAAACAGCCACATTTAGCCCTATAAGCTCGTGCACAATGATGTTCTTCTTCGTAATCATTGCTATTACCGGTTAATGCAAAAATTAATTTACCTCATTGATATGTGCTCTTCCTTGAACCCAATCTTAAGGAGCGCCTGCTTGACGTGGTCCTTATGGTCGCCCTGGAGCAGGATTATGCCGTTTTTTGAGGTCCCGCCCGTGGAAAGCATATGCTTGAGATCCTTTGCAATCTTGTCAATCTCTTTCGGGTCAAGGCCCTCAACAATAGTCACAAGCTTTCCAAACCTTTTCTTATCAACGTATATCTTTATCTGGTGGGGAGTTTCTTTCTCAAGAGTATCGCAAACGCAGATATCCAAAGGCAAACCACATTTCGGGCATATACCAGCCATCTTTAACTTGCACCCCTCTCTTTAAGCACCGTTAAAAGCCTTGCAATGGCTTTCCTAAGCTCTTTTATGCGGCCTGTATTTATATTCTTTCCGCTCCTGCGCGAGTTTGAGTTTTCCTTTACAAGCTCCGCCTGAAGCTGGTATACCTTCTCTTTCAGTGCCTTGTCATCCATCTCACGTATCTCCTTAATGCGTAGGACCGCCATTTCACTCACCTTTCTTTGAAGTCTGTTTCTTCTCTTTCTTTGGCTTTGCCGCTTTCTTTGCTGCAGCATCATCACCTGCAGCTACATGCCCCTCGCTTTCAGCCTTCTCAAGCACAACCGCCTCAGCAACGGGTGCAGAAACGGTCGCATGCGATACTGAAGAATCAACATCAACAAACTTCTCAGATGCGCGAATCACTGCAGGCAGCTCAACCTCAGCCTTCTTGTCAGGGAACTGCACATCCGGCGGTGCAATCCTAACCTGCACACCAATAGCGCCGGGTTTCGGGTATGCAGTCATCTTTGCCTCCTTGACCCATCGTGCAGGCTCACCAGACTTTGGCAGATAGCCGGCAATCGTGCGGAACGACTTTGCACGGCCGCCCTTGGCAGCCAGCTTGCCGCCAACAACAATCTCACAGCCGACCGCACCCGCATCCATGATAGATTTGACCATCGAATGCATCATCCTGCGCGGGTTCTTGCCCATCTCAATAAGCTTGACAAGCCTGCGTGCAACAACCTGAGGCTCAAGATCTGGCTTGCTAACCACGGCTATGTTAATCTTGGGGTTCTCGAGATGAAACTCTGTCTTCAGCTTATCGGTGATTTCATTGATTGTCCTGCCTTTGCGCCCGATGACCTTGCCTGGGTTTGTGACCTCTGCATTGATAAGAGTCAGGAGCGGTGTTTTCTGGATTGTAAGGTTTGAAAAGCCAGCACGCTCAAGCTGCTCTTTCATAAACTCGGCAATCCTGAACCTCAGAATCGAATCCTCTATAAATTTCCTTTCAACAGCCATCATTACACCCTTTATTCCTTCTTGGTTTTTGTAAGCTTTGATGTAGCATCCTTCCTTGGCCTCTCAGCCTTCTGCTTTGCCTCCTTTCCACTAGCCGCTTCAGCACCGCCTTTTACTGACGGTGCAGCCGATTCTTTAGCTGTGCTTTCAGCGGGGGCTTTCGCCTGCTGTGCAGCCGCCTCACCTTTCTTGGCAGGCTTTGCCGCAGGGGATATTTCAG
Source organism: Microcaldota archaeon (assembly GCA_026413685.1). Lineage (GTDB taxonomy): Archaea > Micrarchaeota > Micrarchaeia > CAILAH01 > CAILAH01 > CAILAH01. The sequence continues at coordinate 15,746 of JAOAKK010000015.1, forward strand.
CAATCTTCTTTTTTGTGCCGCGCACAACTATCTCAACACGCGCCGTCTCATAATTCATGCGCATCCTCCTGCCTTTCGGTGAAAGGCGCGGGTAAATGCTCTGCTTATTTGCTGCAGCATGCACAACTGAAAGTGTGTCCTCCTCAAGCTGGCACACCTTTGCATTATTGATTGCATTCTGGAGCACTTTCTTGACTATCCTTACTGCCTTGACAGGATACCTTCCCTTCTTGCCACCAAGCTCGCGCCTGTGGCCGAGCTTCTTATTGTGCGATGTGTAGAGTATAGGTACTTCCATCTTCTCAGCTTTTGAAAGCAGCTCCATCGCCTTTGCAACTGGCTTGTGCTTTATTGACTTACACACCTCACACAGGTCCTTGTATGATGCATCCAGGTTATACTGTTGCGCATAAGCATAGTTTTCCCCTTTCTTCTGGAATGAGTAATACATCTGCATCATATCACCTTACTTAAGCGGCACAAACTTGCTTCCCCTTGTTGCA
>JAOAKK010000016.1 GCA_026413685.1 Microcaldota archaeon
GAGTATGAAGGCCAGTTCAGCGGCAAGGAGCCTTCCAAGGTAGAAATACGTGAGAGAGTGGCACGCGACTTTTTGGATAAGGGTGTATGTGCATATTTTGTTGCTGAATGTGATGGGAAGATAATAGGTGCTATCAAGATTGCCAAGAAAGAAAGCGGCTCTGGAAAGATTTCAGAGGCATACGTGCTTGATGATTACCGTGGCAAGGGTGTGATGACAGCATTGTTTAATGAGGCAGTCAAATGGGCAGAGTTGCACGGCATTCATAATATTTACCTTACAGTTGTGAATGGCAACAGCCTTGCATTTGCATTCTGGAAAAAGCGCGGCTTTTGCTTTGAATCGTATGTTGGTGATCTTCTGATAAAGATGTCATGCGGCTTGGGCAAGGAGTTGGCTGGCTAGCTTAGGAGGCCAGCAATAGTAAAAAAGAGAGGGCCGCGACCGGGATTTTCGAGAGCGATGGCCTGATGCTCCCAAGAATGGGAGCGACAGGCCACACGAAGAGGTGGAAACCTCCAACCCTGCAGTGATCGAACCCGGGTCTGGGGATCTCTGCATGCCCATTTGCATGTAGAGCAAAGGAGCTGCGATTCTTTGGTTTCAGGCGAAGCCTTTTCTTTGCCAAAGAAGCATTCCACAGCCCCCCATGTTACCATTGCACCATCGCGGCCATGAGCGCTAGCGAATGGCCGAGATACGCTCGCCCACGCGAGCGCGCATCGCGGCCATTGATAGTGGCACTTCCGTTACCTATGACCCCAGTAATTTTCGAGCAGGCTCGAAAATACGGTGTCATTACCTATGGCGATTTTTATTAGCCATCACAAACTATTTAAACCTCAGCATAAGCAACGCCACAACATTGCCAAAGCACAATCCATATCACGGAATGGCAAGATTTCTCATTATAAGCTTTTTTTGTATATCATATATACAGTGTTGTGTATGTATGGCGGGAAAGACCATGACAAGGCAGGCGAGATTGCCAACGAAGTCCTGAAAGGGATTAGCGGCAAGGTAAAGGTTGGTGCCCAACTGGCTGAAGTGTGTGAGCAGGTTGAGAGCGAGATTATCAGCCTTGGGGGGCAGCCGGCTTTCCCCTGCAGTGTTGCGGTGAATGAGTATGCAGCACATTACGCACCGCTGTTTGGTGACAAGTCTACCATCCCTGAGAATTCCATTGTTAAGGTTGACTTTGGGGTCCATATAAACGGTTACATTTGTGACTGTGCAACCACACTGAATTTTAACCCGGCACTTACGCATCTTGAGAAGGCATCAAAGGAATCACTCAGGGCAGCAGTTGAGGTTGTGAGAGAAGGTGTCACGATTGCAGAGCTTGGTGCCACAATCCACGGAGTGATGAAGAGGTATAATGTCAATCCAGTATTCAATCTTACCGGGCACACGCTTGGGCGGTATACTGTGCACGCCGGCTTGAGCATTCTTAATCATGACAACAATGTCCAGGCAGCGCTTTCTGCTGGTGATGTTATTGCAATAGAGACGTTTTCTTCTACGGGTGCAGGGTATGTACACGACCGTGGCAGGCCTGGTATTTATGCAATAGTAGAGCCCAAGAATGTGCGGAATGCAGTGGCACGCAAAATCCTCTCAAAGGTATATCCTGAGAGGCAGACATTGCCCTTTGCTGAGAGATGGCTGCACAAGATTGAGGGGTCAGGCTTTGCAATCCAGAATGCCCTCAAGGATATGGAGCAGGCTGAGGTGCTGTTGAGCTACCCGCCGCTTTCAGAGCAGGTAGGTGCGATGGTATCACAGCACGAGTGCACACTCCTTGTCGAAAAGAACGGTTTCCACGTGATAGGTGGTGATTATCGTTAGGGCAGAACCAGTGTGTTATTGTGTGCTGAAAAAATGTATTATGGGTGTATAGTATGGTTGGTGCGTTCATGCTTGACAAGCCAGGGTTTCTTCTTGCACTTACGATGGGTATAATAATCCTAGTTCTTGGGTATCCCAGAGGCTTGCAAATGCTATTGCTAATGCTTGTGTTTTTGCTTGTGAGCGTAATTGTAACAAAATATGGCACACGCTCAAAAAGAAGGCTTAACCTGTTTGAAGGTGAGCGCGGGTGGAAAAACGTAATCTCGAACGGCCTGGTGCCCACAGCAATGGCTGTTGCGCTCTTTTTCACAGGTGACAACATGTTCCTTCTAGCGTATGTGGCGAGTATTGCAAGCATTACTGCTGACAAGTTTGCGTCAGAGCTGGGGGTTTTTGACATTCCGTTCTTTTTGTGGGGCATGCGCAAAGTTAAGCCTGGGACGAGTGGTGCAGTCTCAGTGCTCGGCACGTTGGCATCACTCAGCGGAGCATTTGTGATTTCCATCTCATCGATTTATCTTTTGGGAATTTCAATACAGATGGCATTTTTCCTTGGGCTGATAGGATTTTTGGGCGGGTTTGTGGACAGCATATTCGGTATTCTTGAGGAGCGCGGCATCGGCAATAAGTATACAACAAATTTCATATGCTCGCTCGCAGGTGCCCTCCTTGTATGGCTTGTGTTCTGAAGCAAGGTGTTAGGATATGGATGAGTATGATATTGTTGTAGTTGGTGCCGGCCCTGCAGGCTCTGCAGCGGCAATTTATGCAAAGCGGTATGGCATGAAGGTTGTGGTTTTCGAGTCCGGGTCAATTGGCGGCCAATTGAGCTGGGCTGCCGAGATTGAAAATTATCCCGGCTTCTCAAAAATCAGCGGGATGGATTATGCAGAGAGCATACGGAAGCACCTTGTGCATTTGGGCATCCCTGTTGAGATTGATGAGGTTAAGTCAATCAATAAATCTGGCAGCGGGTTTGACGTGTGGCTGTCCTCAGGCAGGGTTGTGCACGCATTGGGCGTTATACTCGCAACAGGATCATCCCATAAGCACCTTGGGATACCTGGTGAGGAAGCCTTTTTTGGCCGTGGCGTGTCATACTGTGCGACGTGTGATGGCTACTTCTTCAAGGGGCGCACAGTTGCAGTTGTTGGGGGTGGGAATACCGCACTCACATATGCGTTATATCTTGAAAGCATAGCATCAAAGGTCTACCTTATCCACAGGCGCAATGAATTCCGTGCTGAGAAGGCAGTTGTTGAGAGGGTGCTTTCAAGCAGCAAGATAGAGCCACAGCTTGGGTACATTCCCGTATCTCTTGAGGGCGATAATGTCTTAAGGCGCATAAAGATTAGGAGCACCTCAACAAGTGATGAGCGCGTGCTTGATGTTGACGGTGTGTTCATAGCAGTCGGTGAAGAGCCTAACAATGCCCTTGCAAAGCAGCTTGGCATCCCTGTTTCTGAAAAAGGGTTCATTCAGGTTGATGACAGGCAGGCCACACCCGCCCAGGGTGTTTATGCAGCGGGCGACGTTACTGGGAGAGGATGGGCGCAGGCAATCAATGCAGCGGCACAGGGCATGACGGCAGGCATCGAGTGCAGCATATACGTGCAGGGGTTAAAAAAGGCATGATTTCACTCTATTATAACAGTCCTGCTTTCATCATCTTTTCTTAGCCTTGCATTTTTCGTTTTAGTGCCGGCCTTTACATCCACATCACAATCAACTTCCCGCACCATACCATTTACAGAAATTTCCCGCCCGCTTCCGGAGATGGATACCGCATTTTTGAAGCTAACAGATGCCGAGCCGCTGTTTGCACAGAGCATGTTTACTTTATGCTGCATATAATCCGCATATGTATTGCTCTCCAGCCTGGCAACTGCACCATCAACAGCTTTCATAAAATCGTTCATATACACATACCATACGCCAATATAGGCAAGGAAAACAAGCATTACAATGAGCATTTCTGTGCTTATCATTTATACCACGGCAAGCAGTTGGAGGATGTGTGGCCAGCGCACGCTTATGGCCGCTAGTCACACGTGTTGAATGTGCACGACTTGCTCTTGCACTGCTGGCTTGATGTGCAGTATGCGCCTTTCTCCAAAAGGCTCGATGACGTGTTGCCAACACCCAATATTGCATTGCTCCTGTTCTCAACCATCGCACCGGCGTTCGTTGCAGTCTTCTGCAACTGTGTCACCAGTATGAAAGCAATCGCCAATATTGCGGCGAGCACCAGTATCATCTCTATAGAAATCTGGCCCTTCATAGAACTACCTCTCATACAACCTTTATAATCGTTGCCACGCACGCATGTTGCGCTTGTGCTGTGCATGGCCCAGTAACATTCTTTTTTAGCATGGCCATCTTTTTATCGATATGGCGTGTAATTTTCAGCAGCCATCGCAGCATAATCACACCCGCCCTCATTGTAATCAACAATCCCATGTGCGAAGTAGTTAAGGTGCATTGCTTTTTTCCATATCTCATAAGCACTCTCAAAGCAATCAGCCGCGCTTACATTTTTCATAAGCGATAAGAGCATTTTAGGATGGTCCATCTGTGAGGCAGATATTGCTTCCTTGATTTCAGGGACCTTATTCCAATACGTGCTGGTCAAGTGCCGCTCTTTTTTTACGGTTTCAATAAGCTTTTCATCCACACGCGGGAAATTAATCCTTCTGAGCAGGTGTGCAATCACCAGCTCATCAGCAGGGACATCGGGGGCAACAAGCCTTACGAGATTTGAGTAAAACCTGTATTGTATAGAATGCAGCTTTGTGGCTGTGCTTTCAAGCCATTTAGGGCACCACCTTAATGGGCTGCTTGTGTATAACCTTATCATCGTTTCGCCTAGCACTGCCCAGAGGTAAGGCTTTTCTTTGGTTAGTGTGGCCTCTTTAAGGAATTGCAGGTCGCCGTAGTGGAGCCTTTCGTTTCCCGAGAAGAAACATCTCCTCTCAACAGCATGAAACCCAGAGCATTCAAACAGCACATCTGCAATCTTAAGGCTTACAGCAACAATGGCTTTCTCACTGCTCCTAAACCCAAAATTGGTTAGTCTTATTATCTCGTTGAGCTTCTTCTCGTGCTGGATGATTGCAAACGCAACGGTTGCGAGCTCATCCTTTGATAATGAGAGCCTGTCTTCCGGCATAACGCCCCAGAACAGGTTTGGCTGTGCCAAATAAGATGATGCGTATGCAACCCATTTTGCACTCTCAACACCGTGCGGTATGTCCTCGTGCGGCAGCCTCACAATGTCGTGGAGATATCCGGAAACTTCTGCGAGTGCAGCAGCACGCTCAACCGTTGCAGCGTCAAACCCTTCCTTGACAGCAATCCTTTCTGCAAGTATCCTGCCATACCTGGCAACGTTTATTGAGTGTATTTCATTGTGTGCCGGGCTTAGGATATCCTTTAGCCTTCTTTTTTTGAGTGTTTTTTCCATAAGCAGCTTTGCCTGGGTTGTATCAGCCATCAGACCACATCCAGTTGTGCTTTTCTTACCCTTTTATACTTTGCGCTTGTATGTGATAGTATGATAGTTGCAATCAAGCTTGGCGGCAGCATCATCACGCAGAAATCAAAATTCAAGACACCTAACTTGCAGGCGATAGATGCGCTCTGTGCGCTTATCAGCGAATACTACAAGAAAGGCGTAAGGTTCATTGTGGTGCACGGTGCAGGCTCGTATGCGCACATCCCTTCAAAAGAGTACGGGCTTGCAGATGGCATACGCGGGGATGACGGTCAGGTGCATTTTGCATATGTCCATTCATTATGCGAGGAGCTATCAACGCTTATAATCAACTCGCTCGTGGGGAAAGGCGTGCCGGCCATATCTTTCCATCCAGCAACATTTGTTATACAGAAGAATAAGCTGCCCTTTAAGATAGATGATAAGATGCTGTTGCGCTACCTTAAGGAAGGGTTCGTGCCTGTAACGCACGGTGATGTTGTTCTTGACAATTCAATACGCACATCCATCATATCGGGTGATGCGCTTATGGATTACTTTGGGAAGCGCATTGCAGGCAAGCTTATTTTTGTGAGTGATGTTGACGGGCTGCTTACATCCTTGGATGGCAAGGGCGAGCTCATCCGTGAAGTGACGAGGGACAATTTCAAAGGTGTTTACTCGGTTGTCAGCGGCTCAAAGCACGTCGATGTTACGGGTGGGATGGCCGGCAAGATAAAAAACCTGATGTCCTTGAAATGCCCATCTTACATAGTAAGCGGCAAGCACCCCAACAGGATACGCAGCATTCTCGATGGCAGGAATGATATTTACACAAAATTCATACCGTGAGCATTCAGCACTCACTTCGTCATTTGTCAAACACATTTTCGATACTCTTATATTCCTAACACCTTGAAATAAGTGTATGGACATTTTGGTAGGTATAAGCGGTGCCTCTGGCATGCCCTATGCCAAGGCGCTCATTACCGAGCTCAAAAAGGGTGGCCATAACGTAAATGTTGTGATTAGTAAAGGTGCATACACAGTTGCAAAGCACGAGCGTGTCGTGCTTCCCAAGCCTGATTATGCTGAAGATGATTTGGCAGCGCCGTTTGCATCCGGCTCTTACAAGTTTGATGCGATGGTCATAATCCCATGCTCGCTCAAGACACTGGGTGAGATTGCGCACGGGATAGGCAGCACACTAATAACGCGTGCGGCTGAGGTATGCCTTAAGGAGCGCCGCAAGCTCATCCTTGTGATTAGGGAGACGCCACTCTCGCTGGTTGCAATAGAGAACATGCGGCTGGTAACGCTTGCCGGGGGCACTGTAATGCCGGCGTCGCCTGCATTTTATCCGGGACCGAAGGGGATTGATGATGTGGTTGGCTTTATGGTAGGGCGTGTAATGGACCAGCTTGGGCTTGAGCACAATTTGTATAAGAGGTGGAAGGGAAAGGATGGCTGAGCCACGCGCAGTGTGATATATGCTTTTATGTATATGGGTGTAATGCTTTTTGTGTGTTGAGCGGTGGTATGATGAAATCATTGCGTGAGTTCATATATGAGCTTGAAAGGGAAGGGACACTTAAGAAAGTGAAAAGGCCTGTTTCGCTTAAGTATGAGCTTGCTTCCGTGCTGCACCATGCTGGTGAGACTCCCTTGCTTTTTGAGAATGTCAAGGAGTCCGAAATACCCGCAGTTGGTAACATATTTGCGAATAAATCACTCGTTGCAAAATACCTGAATTTGCACAAGGAAGAGCTTACAAAAGCGCTTGTCACTGCGATAAGCAGGCCTTCCGCACCCATGGATGTGCCACCAGCCGAGGCACCCGTTATGCAGAACATTATAGAAAACCCTGACTTGACAAAGTTCCCAATCCCTATTCATACCGAAAAGGACGGCGGTCCGTATATTGCATCTGCGATTATTGTTGCAAACGACCCAGAGTATGGCAGGAACTCATCATTTCACAGGATGATGCTTATCGATAAGGACAAGTTTGCGGTGCGCATACTTCCACGCCATTTGAATGAGTATATTGAGCGTGCAGGCGGCGAGCTACGTGTGGCTGTTGTCATAGGCTCTCCCATAAATGTCCTTCTTGCATCAGCAATCTCTGTTGACATAAAGGACGACGAGTTCGGGATAGCGAACACTCTCATGCCATTCAACACAGTCCAGCTGCCCATGAGCAAGATAAGTGTCCCTGCAGATGCGGAGTTTGTGCTTGATGCAACAATAACGAAGGAGATGCACGATGAGGGCCCGTTTGTTGACCTTACAGAGACGTTTGATATTGTGAGGCAGCAGCGTGTAATGAAGGTTCATCGCATCTATCATAGGAATAACCCGCTGTTCCATACACTTCTTCCTGGTGGGTTTGAGCACAAGATACTGATGGGCATGCCGCGTGAGCCCACAATTTTCATGGAGGTCAACAAGGTTGTTGAATGCAAGGGTGTTAACGTGACGCCGGGCGGCTGCTCATGGCTGCACGGTGTTGTTGCAATAAGGAAAAAGTCGGAAGAGGATGGGAAGAAAGCAATCGAGGCGGCATTCAACGGCCACAAGTCAATGAAGCACGTCGTAATAGTTGATGATGACATTGACATAAGCAATCCCCTTGAGGTTGAGTGGGCGATTGCCACGCGGTTCCAGGCCAGCAAGGATCTTATAGTGAGGCTTAACGAGAAAGGGTCTTCACTTGACCCATCAGCAGACCCCATAACATATGCGACTTCAAAGGTTGGCATTGATGCAACAAAGCCTTTGTCTGTGCACGGCAAGAACTTTGAGAAGGTGAAGTATATCCCTCTCAACATAAGCGATTACATATGAAAGGTGGGGTGTTGCAGTGCTGCACGTGCTGGGCATATGCATGCAAAAGGTGCTTGAATGAAACTAACACCTGAAGAAAGGAAGATGTATTCAGGCGGATACGGCAATGCCGTACAGACCGCAATGGAGATACTCGTTGCACTTGGGGAGATATATGGTGCAAAAAGGATGGTCCCAGTAGCATCAGTGCAGGTTAGTGGTGTTTCTTACCATAACCTTGGCGATGCAGGGCTTGAGTTTCTTGAGGACCTTGCAAAGGATGGCAAGGCGCGTGTCCTTACAACACTCAACCCGGCAGGTATGGATTTGGAAGACTGGAAACACCTGGGCATCAGTGATGATTTTGCTGAGAAGCAGCTCAGGGTGATACGTGCATTTGCAAAGATGGGGATTGTTGTCTCCTGCACATGCACACCTTATCTTGTTGGCAACCTGCCCCGTTTCAACGAGCATGTGGCCTGGAGCGAATCGTCTGCAGTTACATTTGCAAATTCGGTGTTGGGTGCACGCACCAACCGTGAAGGCGGGCCGTCAGCGCTAGCAGCTGCGCTTACAGGGAGGACGCCAGAGTATGGGCTCCACCTTGATGAGAACAGGCAGGCACACGTCCACGCTCACGTGAAGGCAAGGCTTGAATCCACATCGGATTTCAGCGCGCTTGGGTGGGTGCTTGGCAAAAAGATAGGCAACAGGATACCTTTTATCACAGGTGTGAAGCGCGCATCTGTTGAGGAGCTTAAGTCGTTATGCGCATCACTGCCGACTTATGGTGGCCCTTCACTGTTCCATATAAAAGGGATAACACCAAGCAAGCCGAAGAAGCCAAAGGATATGGTAGTGATAACACAGGATGACATCGAAGAGGCATACGCCGCGCTGAACGAGGATGAGGATGCTGTCGATTTTGTTGCTATAGGGTGCCCACATGCAAGCATAGGCGAGATACGGCGTATTGCTGGGCTGCTGAGGAGGAGGCGCGTGAAAGCAGAGTTCTGGATTGCCACTGCACGCCAGACCAAAGAGCTTGCCGACCGGGCAGGGTACACAAAAGCCATTGAGGATGCTGGTGCAAAGTTTGCATGTGATACGTGCATGGCGGTTGCACCGCTCAGGGGGCGGTTCCGTGTTATGGCGATAGATTCTGCGAAGGGGTGCTATTACGCGCGCGGCTCAAACAATTTCAAGACGCGTTTCGGCACGCTTGAGGAATGTGTTGAGGCAGCGGTGAGCGGCAGGTGGGCAAGCTTTAGGAAACCCCGCAAAAAGGGTGCAAGCAGTGGTTAAGATGTTGGTGCCAAGGAGCCCATCAGCATTGGTTATACCGCAAAAAATGCATGGCGCTGCGGGTAATTGCATAAGGCCGCACACAACGCCATGGCCGGTCCAATGCGTTCGGGCGCTTGTGTGAAGGTGTGAGTATGGGGCATTCGATAAAATGCAGGAAAATCTCGCCCGGGACTGCATCGGGCGATGTCCTTGTTAGCAGGGACCCAATTTCGTTTTATGGCGGTATTGACCCTAACACGGGTGTTATTGTTGAGAAGGGGCATTGCCTTGAGGGGAAATGCATTGCTGGGAAGATACTCGTATTCCCGCACGGGAAAGGCTCAACAGTGGGCTCATACACACTCTACCGCATGAAAAAGAACGGTGTTGCACCCGCAGCAATAATAAACGAAGAGGCAGAGACGATTGTTGCAGTAGGCGCAATCATCTCAAAAATTCCTATGGTTGACAAGCTTGACGGCAATGCATACTCAAACCTTAAAGACGGCATGCGTGTTGAGGTTGACGCAACAAATTCAGTCGTGAATCTTTTGTAACTTTTGCCTATGCATCCCTTTTAATTCCAATGTTTGTTGGCTCAAGCTCGATCGACTCGAACCCCCTTTCCTTTAGTGCAGATTGTATGCCTCTTAGGTCGTTGCGGTATACATAGCCTATCAACGCACCGCCTTCGCCACCAGCACCAGTAATTTTTGCACCAAGCCCTCCATTATCCATGATTATGCTTATAGCCTCCTCAATCACAGGTGTTGACATCCCGTATCTTTTCAGGAGGCTATGGTTCTCGGCTATCAGCTGTGCAAGCTGCTGCGGATCGCCATCATCTTTCGTAAGCTGCTCGACTGCCCTATCAAATATTTCCCCATACCTACTTGTCACTCTTTTTCTTTCTTGCGCACTCATCTCATCAGGCTTTTTTGTGATGCCGTTATTCCTTGCAAAAAGCAGCACCTGGTCACCCGTATTGCACCTTACCCCCCTGAACGTATCAACAATGAGTATTGTTGTGCCCTTGGGAAGCTTTATCTCCATCTGCTCAAAGTTATATCTCGATGGGTTAAACTCTTTCCAGAATTTTATCATCCCGCCGTATACCACGGTCCGTGCATCAATCCCGCTCGGCCTGCCACCGTGGTCAACCTCATCACCGATTTGTGCACACCTGAAAATCTCCTCCTTATCAGCATTAATACCCGCATACTCATACAATCCCTTCGCAATGCATGCCCCAAGCGCTGATGAGCCGCCCATCCCTTTGAATATCCTGCCACCTAAAAATTCAGCCCTGAACGCCCTGCCCTTAAGCCTTCCACATGCCCTGCTGTATACCTCCTTGTATATTGCAGCGTGCATCTGCACGTGCCGGTGCCCTTCAGAACTGCCGTCAGGGTATATGGTGCCACCCTCATTATACACAGGATTTATAATTTCTATTTTTTCTTTGCCAGCATAAGTTATTTCCTCAAACAGGACCTCTCTTCTCTGGCTTACTGCAACCGATAACGCGGGCGCGCCGTAGACAACGTAATGCTCGCCGAACAATATGATTTTTGTTGGTGCGCTTATTTTCATAAATTTACCTTACAGCTTATACCCAAACTTCCTGAGCAAGTCATACCTGTCAGCTTTCTCCTGCACGCTCTCAACACCAAGCGGTGAGCTCCCATCTATGACCCCGAGCACACCCCTTCCCTGCTCACTCTCTGCAATCACGACCTGCAACGGGTTGGCAGTTGCTGCATGTATCCTGCAAACCTCACTTACGTTCTTTATTGCGTTGAGCACATTAACTGGGTATGCATTTCTCATAAAAATAAGAAACGTGTGCCCTGCACCTATCTTGGCAATCTCCTCAGCCGCCTTATCGATGAGCTCATCATCATTCCCTTCCGTCCTTATTTTTCGTGGGCCGCTGGCTTCACAGAACGCCACACCAAACTTAATCCCGGGTGCACTTTCAGCAAGAGCCTCGTACAGGTCCTCGATTGTCTTTATGAAATGTGCGTGCCCAATTATAACATTACAGTCGCGCGGAAGGTCTATGCTGACAAGTGAGATTGTTGCATCCATGCTTAGTTAATGCTTAGAACGCTTTTAATGCTTTATTTCTGATTATACACATGGCAGGACCGAATGTGACTCTTTCTGACATTTATATAAAGCTCGAAGAAATAGAAGGGAGGCTTGAGCGCCTCGAGAAAGTAATAGGAAGGCAAGAGGCAGTACCACCCGCTCAAGCAGTGAGGAGGTTTGAAGAGCCATCCCCTAAGAAATACTATTACATCCAGCGCGCGCCGCAAGCGCCGCAAGTGCAGGCCAGTAGCCAAACGGCCCAGCCATCTGTGGAGCATAAGGCAAAAGAGCCTGAGAAGGCACTAAGCCTCAAGAATTGGAGATATCTTCTTGGGCTGGAATAATTTTGGCTGGATAAGTGTGCAGGCACAACTCAAGAGGATGGGGCGGCCGGGAGCTAATGCTTTGCATTGGCAACATACGGTTTAGAATTAGAATGGACCGGACGGGATTTTCACACGCACCCATAGCATAGTATTATTTATAGTGCGGGGCCAAGCAAACCTCAATGGTTTGCGGGCACCTTTGCACAAGCAAAGTGTGCCGCTGGGCCCACACTCCTTGGTTGCAAGGGGTGCGGGGGCCGCTGGGCCCACACTCCTTGGTTGCAAGGGGTGCGGGGGCCGCTGGGCCCCTGCTTTGAACCCGCAACCTCGTCCATTTCGTAGCTTTCAACCTTTCTTTCCCAAGGTTTTTCTTTGGTTCTTGCGGCCACAGGCCACAAACCAAGAAAAAGCTTCGCCAAGGACGCGATCTGCCGTTGATCTACCGGCCCGTAGTTTTTAGTGTTAATAGTTTATTTAAATTTTCTTGAAACGGGCCCGAAGGGATTTTCAACACGTGGATTGCACACCGCATGGGGTGCAGGCCACATAAGAGGGGGTGCCCCCCTCTCAGTGTTTGAACCCTTGACCTTCGCCTCACACCTTTTTCTTTTGGTGCCGCCTCGCTTTTCCAAAGAAAAGCTGTGGACCAAAAGAAACGCCATTTCTTTGGCACCGCTTTTTAGCTATCCCAAAAAGCGGCTTAGGAGAGCGCCGCTCTATCCAAACTGAGCTACGGGCCCGCCAGGTTTGCACTTACCTTATATTTCAAAAGGGATAGGTTTTTATTTTAATATGGCAAAACCCATTTATGGCAAGTGCGGCAACACGAAAAACCACCGGTAGCAAGCTGCCGTTTGTGGTTGGTGCAGTCATCGTGCTCATCCTTCTTGCAGTTGCGGTTTACTATTTCATAGGGATGCTGGGCAATTCACTGTCATCAGTGCAATATGATATTGGTAATAGCTCAGGCAGCCAAGGGCCTGGTGGTGCAGGAAGCATAAGTAACGCCAGTGTTAAGGATTGCCTTTCTGCAAAGGGCTACACGGGCCTTATATTTTTGCATTCGCCAACCTGCCCACATTGCCGTAACATGATGCCCATAATCGAGTCACTGGCAGCGAAAGGCTATAAAATAACAAAAATAGATGTTACCAACTCAAAACAGGTTGCGGACATTATGTCGTGCGTGAAGCTCCAGCCATACGTGCCGCAGTTCCTGTGCAGCGAAGATGGCGAGATTGAAATAGGCGAGATGGGCGAGGACGAAGTAGTGGCGCTTTATAACAAGTGTGCATAGCTTCTGCTATGGCACAGTCCCAGCCAATAAAGCACAAGTAATAATAAGTTAACCACTTCTAACTTTTACCAGCATTTGTGTGGTGGTCTTATTCCAGTGGATATTGAATTCTTCGAAGAGGACAAGAAAATTGTCCTGAGCGACCCGTCAAGCGTTTCCAGCCTGCGCAAGGCGTTTTATGGCATTAGTGATGGTGCGGTGATATTCTTATATCCCGAAGAGGCGCTTTACGTGCTTGATGTGCGCAATGGCAGGTGCACCGGTGAGGACGGCAGCGAGATGTCATTCAACCAGCTTGCGGCGCATTTTTCACATATTCCAAGGCTGATGACGAGGTATTATGCGTTTAAGGACTGGCGCGACCGCGGCCTTGTCATAAGGCCGGTTTCAGAAGCGGTTGAGAACTATGCGCGCGCACCGACACACAAATACCCATCACCCGGGTATGAGGTGCCCATATACAACATTTCGGCCCGCTTTTATCCAGATGATAATTTCTCAATAATCGACGATGTTGAGGTTGGCGAAAGGATGTATTTTGGGGATTGGTATGGCCAGTACGGGACATACAAGGCGGATAAGCACGGCAAATTCAGCAAGCTTGATATATATGAGACGCTGTTTTTGCTGAAGCACAACTCGATAGTCCTTGAAAATGGTGATATCAGCACAGTGATTAATGCAGCAAAATCAAGCAATGAGTTTTTCGAGCCGATTTACAACGTTTATGAGGACTGGAGGATGAGAGGCTTTGTGGTTAAGACAGGGTTCAAGTTCGGGACGCATTTCAGGATATACTTCCCTGGCGCATCACCATCGCGCGGGCAGGATGACTGGATACATTCAAAGCATGTCCTCCACGTGTTCCCACGCGATATGCAATTGCTCACATCCGAGCTTTCACGCGCAATACGCGTTGCACATTCGGTAAAGAAGACATTCATACTTGCGATCCCTGGCGAGCGCGAGCCAGAGAAAATCCCGGCAGATTTCCTGCTTTACCACAGGAAAAAGGACGGTATTGAGACGCCTGAAAATGGCAAGCCGCGCTACCTGATGCTCGCACTTAATGAGGATGAGCGGATAAGCGGCGCCTACCTTGCTGGTGCAATAGAATTTGCAAAAGAAAAAGGCCTCAACCTCATGCTCGCGATAGTTGACAGGGAAACGAGCGTTACATACTACCGTGTCCGCAGGATTGAGCTCAAGGACAGCAGGTATGAATATTATGAGATAGACTGGAAGCAGCCCTAATTGTAAGAGTTATTTTTTTCCTGCTTCCGCTTTCATTATATTTTCCCTCATTTTGCTCATTATTTCTTCAAACGGGGTATGCTCACGGTTGCCCATCTCTTCAAGCGCTTTGTAAACACCAACCCTTTCCATCTCCATTTTTGTTGCTTTTTGTGTATGCCTGACACTCTCATTGAACGTGCTTATTATGCCCAGCTCATTCAAGATGCCCTTTGCTGCGAGATAGTCTATTATGAGATTGAGCTTGCTTTCCTCTGGGCCATACTGGGTGCTGTTGATTGCCCAGTGCTTGCTTACAGCAAGGAACAGCCTGCAAGGCTCGCACTCTTCAACAATGACATATTTGTTTGTGAACTTTTCATCAAACTTTAAGATAACACGCAAATAAGGCTTTTCTTCTTCAACATAGTCTTTCTCCGATGAGCAGAATATGTGCGGGCTATAGCATATGTTGCCAAAAGGCATAAGCTCCCCAGCATTTATTTTTGATGAGGCCTCACGCAGGCAGATGATTGCAGAGTCAATGCCTTTCTTTTCCATCTGCTCAAATTGCCTGTCGATAACACGCCTTATTTCTTCAGCGGGCTTAATCTTGCCCTTGTTTTCATCCTTCTTATTTTTTCTGAATAAGGATATCATTTCACCACTCCTCTAAGATTTGATACTCTCTGCTTATAAACATTTCTTCTTTACGGCATAGCCAGGCACACAAAGCACAATTTATATAAAAACCGCCTGCGCAAATAAATATGCATCTGTGATGAAGATGACAACCTCTGATTATGTACAGTATGATGA
>JAOAKK010000017.1 GCA_026413685.1 Microcaldota archaeon
CACGGCCTACTGGGACAGTACCGTGGCCCGTGATTGAGAACACGTCCTGCACAGGAATCCTCAACGGCTTGTCGATTGGCTTTGGCGGCACCTTGAACGAGTCAAGCGCCTCAACAATAGTCGGGCCCGTATACCAGGGTGTCTCGCTGCCTTTCTTTACGATGTTAACACCGTTGTAAGCGGATATCGGGATAAACGGTATCTCATCAACCTTGTATCCAATTCCCTTGAGCATTGCAACGACCTGTGTCTTCACATCCTCAAACTTGACACGGTCATAGTTTACAGCATCCATCTTGTTCATTGCAACGATAAATTGCTGTATGCCGAGCACTTTTGCGAGGAACGCGTGCTCCTTTGTCTGTGGCTGTATACCGTCCTTTACTGAAACCACAAGCACAGCAGCATCAGCCTGTGACGCACCTGTAATCATGTTCTTGACAAAGTCCCTGTGCCCGGGTGCATCAATAATCGTGAAGTGGTACTTCTGTGTCTTGAACTCCTTGTGTGAAATGTCAATGGTAACACCACGCTCACGCTCTTCTTTCTGCTCGTCCATTACGAACGCGAACTCGAACGTTGGCTTACCAACCCTCTCTGCCTCTTCTCTGAGCTTCTTAAGTTCCTGCTCAGGAATTGCCCCAGTATCGAACAGAAGCCTTCCGACAGTCGTCGACTTACCGGCATCGACGTGCCCGATGAAGACTATGTTCATGTGCTCAAGCTTTGCCATTCATTTTCACCTCTAAGCTAAGGTGCTATATTAAAATACGTTAATTTTAAAATCCTTTTGACACGTGCACGGCAGCAAGCGCTCAAGGCTCCTTGGCAATATCAACCCACGGTGCACGTAATGAGCTTTTTGTTTCTTTTCCAGTAATGATTGCCTCAGCATCGCCAGCAGTCTCCTCAAACGGCCTGTCTGTGAGGATTTCATACAGCTCAGTGCCAGTATCCTTGTATTTCCTGATTGCCTTTTCAGTGCAGTAATCGAGCAACTCGGAATACATGTTGGCCTTTATCTTTTCCTCATCATACCCGCGCTCCCTCAGCCTTTTTTCAAGAGACTTAAGCGGCGTCCTCAGTATTATCAGCTTGTCAAGCTCAAGGCCAAATTCGCATACGAGATGCCCCTCAACAACACAATCCGGTGGCAGGTTTTCAAGCTCCCTTTTAAGCGCCGCCATGTTAACAATCATTGCATCATCAGAAGCATCTATTTTTGTCCAAAGCCCTTTTTCTTTGACCAGCGCATTCACGTCAATGAGCGGAAGGCCAAACTTTTTGGCAATATGCCTTGCAAGTGTTGTCTTGCCGGCGCCAGGAACGCCAGTAATCCCAATCCTCATCGATAAGGATTTGAAAAAGAGTTGTTATAAACCTTTTCGTTTTGTTGTGCCCTCCTGTGCAATGCGCACTGCAATGTAATACCCAAGGTCAAATGCCACTATATATATGAAGTATGAAATGCTCAAAGGCACAAACGCAAGAGCGGTTAGTGGTGTTACGAGGCGTGCCTCCAGAATTGCCTTTTTATTGCCCGATGCCTTTTCACCTAAATCGTGCAGCTTCTCATCAGCAAACGCTGCAATTGCAAACGCAACCAGTATTACAGGGTCTACAACCGCACCCATCTGCCCAGAATATGCGGCAAACGCAAGTATTACAGCGACAGCGGTGAAATGCTCAAGCCTGTCAACTTTGAGTGCGAGTGTATTGCCTATCACCAAGCCACCAATCAGCGAGATGAGCAGCGTGTTCAGCAGGCCACTAACGCCTATCGCAGTGCCGTATATGGCACCAAGGGGTGCTGAGATTATCACAGACCTGCGCTTTCGCTCCGAGTAGCAGTCTGCAACTTTGGTTAGGAACCCGCCAATGAGCGCAAATACTACATATAGCATACCAATACCTTGCCAGTACAACACACATAACGCCAGTTGGTTACCCCTCAATATATATGATTGATTTCATGATGAGCTTTGCAACGGTTACATCACAGAAATGGAACCCATCCTGTGGCTTGAGCTCAACAAAATCAATGCCTATGACATTTTTTTCCCTGCATACGGCCTCGAGCGTCCTTAAAGCATCTGCCCATCCCATCCCGCCAGGCTCAGGTGTCCCAGTCGCTGGCATTATGGACGGGTCAAGTGCATCAACATCAAATGTTATGTATACCTTATTTCCCAAATCATGGAGTATGGATTCAGTATCCCTGTAATCTGCGAGCACATTGCTGAACCTGCGCACATTCTCAATCTCTTCCTCACAACAGCTTCTTGTGCCTACGTGCACAACGGTGTGGCTCTTGCTTGCACTGTAGAGTGCGCACGCGTGTGAGTTCTTATTCCCAAGGTATTCCTCGCGCATGTCAAGATGTGCATCCACGTGCAATATTGAAACGTCATCAGGGAGAGTATTGAGGATAGGGATTGAGATGCTATGGTCACCGCCTATGCATAATGGGATTTTCCCATCTTTCATTATTTTCCCAACAGTTTCACGTATCGAGTCATAGCTGGCGGGCGCTAATGTAACAAACTTAGAGTCCGAAACATTCGCGCCCGTCTCGAAATCATAATGCTCAATCTCTTCGGATGCGCGGAGCACAGCTTCAGGCGCGTTTGCAGCGCCCTTAAGCCAGGAGGCGTTTGAGTCATAAGGTATGGGCACTATCACATAGTTGGCAGCCTCATACGCTGCCGAATCTGCACCCATAAACTTCCTGAACGCCATATATTTGTTTGCACCTTATTGTTTTATATGGGTTATGATACAGGTATCAGCTCGCTTCGCAAGCTCCAGGAAGCGCTTGCACGCAAAGTAATCCTTAATGACAGGTTCGGGAAAATCAGCATTATAGGCGGTGCTGATGTTGCATATCGGGGAAGCACTGCGGCATGTGCCATTGTGCTGTTTGATTACGGCACTATGGAGGAGACAGGCCACGTGTGTGCCTATGATAAAGTGCTCTTCCCATACATTCCAGGGCTGCTAAGCTTTCGTGAAGGTCCTCCTATCAAGAAGGCATACGCAAAACTCAGCGTAAAGCCAGATATGCTTCTCATAAACGGCAATGGGATATTGCACCCCAGATTTTTTGGCATTGCATCACACATAGGTGTTGAGCTTGGCATCCCAACGATAGGTGTGGCACAGCACCTGCTCTGCGGTGATGTAAAGCGCGATGGGAAAATCTATATTGGGAAACGGCACGTTGGGTATGAATATGTAAGCAAGCCTGGCTGTGCCCCCATATACCTTTCGCCAGGGCATAAAGTTTCGGTGCGCTCCTCGCTTGAGATCGTTAAAAAGTGCATGAGGGCGCACAAGCTCCCTGAGCCTGTGCACGCTGCCGACCGGCTCTCAAAAAAATGCATAAAAGCGCATGTGCACATCTAAAAATTTCATTTCATACTGTGCTTGTAAAGCACAGCAAGCGATACGATTGCAGAGATGAATAGCACAACAGCTGCAATGCAAGCTTTACCGGGTGCAGCCGCCTCACCGCTTTCTGGTGCGCCCGTATCATATTCCTGCTGGGATTTTCCGGTGTTACCGCCTGGCGTGCCGTTATCGGCCATGCCCTTCTCTTCCTCCTGCACGTGCGGCTTATGCTGTGGGAGGTATGCATACACACGCACTGTTACTGTAAGGTTCCCAACATTATCCTGGTAGCTCGCATATGATGCCCCTTTTGGCTCATAAATCCCAAGTGCAAGCCTGCCCCTGTTTGTTACATACCCTTCCCAGTAGCTTCCGATGGGGAACACATCACCGTCACCAAACTTGCCCTGGAGCATCCCCGGCTTGAAAGTTGTGAACACGTTAGGCAGCCCGTCAGGGCCGGTCTCAAACTGAGGGCGCGGGTCATACCTCCACCTTCCCGATGCATTCACGATTACATACTGCCCCGGCTCCACATAAACAGTCTCGGAGAACTGGGCGTTTGCAGGTATTTGGAACGTTCCGCTCTTAACAAGCGACAAGTTTGCAGGCACATAAGCAAACATCAGTGATGACACGAGCAGCAACGCAGCCAGCGCCGTTGTTATGTATGCCATGCTAAATACTCAACAGTAGTGTATTTAAATTTAACAGCCTAATCACCTATCGGTGTTTTTATGCCGGAATTGAAGACAATAGGCAATCTTGCAAAGGCGTTCATTGGGGAGAGCATGGCAAGGAACAGGTATACTATGTATGCCAGCATAGCAAGGAAGGAGGGATACCTCCAGATTGCTGACGTGTTCATTCTCACAGCGGAGAATGAGAAGGAGCACGCTGAGTGGAACATGCGGATGCTCAACGATATTATGGCAAAGGCAGGCATACACATGGAGATTAAGGTAGATAGCGAGGTCCCCCGCACGACAACGAGCACGATTGAGAATGTGAAGGCGGCGATTGCAGGTGAGAATTACGAGTATACGAAGATGTATCCAGAATTTGCGGATGTTGCAGAGAAGGAAGGGTTTCCTGAGGTTGCAGCCAGGCTGCGCGCGATAGCCAAGGCTGAGTCGCATCACGAGGAGAGGTACAAGAAGCTGCTTGACATACTCACAAAGGGCACGGTGTTCAAGAAGGACACAAAGGTTGAATGGGTATGCTCAAAATGCGGTTACGTGCACGAGGGAAACACACCTCCCGTAAAATGCCCGTCGTGCGACCACGAGAGGAATTATTTCACTGTCAAGTGCGAGGCATACTAGCTAGCGCAGCGTGAAATAAATCCTCTTGTTTTCTTTTCCCTTGTTTTCCAGCTTTATTATCTCAATCGTGCCTATCTCTCTTGTGTTTTTGACGTGTGTCCCGCCATCTGCCTGGATATCAACACCCGGCACCTCAACGATGCGCAGCGTTGGTATTGAAGGTGGCAGTGCATTTGCAAGCTTGACAATGCCATCAATTTTCATTGCCTCTTCACGCGGCAATGAGTATACCTTGACATCAATACCCTGCCTGAATATTTCATTTGCCTTCCTTACATACTCTTCCATTTTTTCCCTGTCAAACCCTTCCATTGAAAAATCGAACCTGCTCTTGCCAACATCAATCTGGTTCCCAGTAATCTGTGCACCGCCTTCCCTGTAGAATATGCTCGCAAGTATGTGTGCTGCCGTATGCATTCGCATCAGCGCATATCTCCTTTCCCAATCGATGATGCACTTTACAGCATCACCTTCTTTCAGGCCATCAGCATCAACCTCGTGCACAGCTTCGCCGTTTTCCTTTCTTACTGATTTAACTGCAAACACAGCGCCGTCACTTACTCTCACAAGCGTGCCCAAATCGCACGGCTGGCCGCCACCGCCAGGATAGAATATTGTTTTATCAAGTATAACAAGCCTGCCGTTGCGCACACATCTGGCAATGCTCTCACACTCTTTCAAGTAAGAGTCGTCAAGATACAAAAATTCCTGCCCCGCCATCCTAAAACACCCGCTCACTCTACATGTATAGGCCGTTGTCTTTTGTGCAATTTGGCAGTATCACCTGATTTTTTGGGATTTTATGCCGAACCACCATAGATTAGGGTCCATTTTTGCAAGTGCACGCCCCCATTTCCTTCCCGTTGCAGTTACCAGTATTGGCTGTATGCGCTTTATCCACTCGCGTGCGTGCACATACCCCTTAAACTCATACTCACGCGCAGTTGCAAGGTTCTCGAGAAGGTCGGCATCCCTACAGATGTCAGCGATTTTCTTCTTGCCAAAACAGTCGAGCGCTTCGAGCACTTTTTTCTTCTTTTTATCATCAAGCCGCTTGGCCATGTCAGCTGCAGCAACCTTTTCTGAGTCGCTCTTGTTTTCCCAATACCGTGCAGTAATCTTGTTCACATCACCTATCCTGCACTCGCCAAGCTCGTGCATTACCAAAGCGCTTGCGCACTTGCACGGGTCCTCGCCTTCCTCAACTGCGAGGAGGTATGCAATCACAGATGCGCGGAACACGTGCTCCGCAACAGATTCGGGCGAATCAACCTGTATGTGTGCCCAGCCGGAGCGCGGTGTATACTTTAGCATCCCGGCCTCATAAACAAATTTCATCTGCTCAAACGTGCTTTTCTCAGTGCCTTTTTCTATTTTTTCAATCACGTCAAGTATATTATTTCCGTCAGCAATCCAGAAGCCGTTTTCTGCAGCATACCGTGCAAGGTCCTGCTTTGGGTTGAGTGCTATGGGATACGCAACACTCTCAAGCATGGGTATATCATGTATCGTATCACCAAGCGCAAACGATCTTGAAGTGTCAATGCCATTTTTGGATATTATGTCCAGCACGGCATTGGCCTTGCCATGGCCGGGTGTGTGGAGCTCTGTGAGCATTCTCCCCGTGTAAGCCCCGTTTTCGACTTCCGGCTCAGTAGCGGCAAAATCATTAATCCCGATATGCTCAAGCACCAGCCGTGCAGGGATGGCAGGAGATACCGTAACTGCAAAAACCCTATACCCCCTGCTTTTGAAATGCCTGACAAGCTGGAACGAGTAATCGGGTATGGTTTTTGCAAAAGCCGAGAAGAACCTGCGCGCATATTTCATAAGCTCGCTCTCAGTTTTTCCCTTGATGGCCACACCGTATATGGCAATCCACTCTTGCGCAAAGTTTGGGTGGTCAATAAGCCCGCACTCATACGCATCCACGAGGTTCTCGTGCTGGTTAAAAACCGCCTCATCTATAAGCTGGTTTGCGCCAAGGTACCTCATCCACGCAATGCCTATCGAATCACACAGTGTCCCGTCAACATCAGTTATAACCGCCTTGCACATGCAACCACTCACGAATAGGATTGCATATGAAACTTAAAAATAGTAATGTCTTGTCTTGTGATGGCCGTTGCAGTCACTGTTTTGTGGCAATCTTGCCGAACTTTTTGTACGGCTTGTCAGTGGGCGATTCAAGCCTCTCAAAGTAAACCTGCGACACGCGCTCGCCCGCATACAGCTTCAGTGTGAACGGGGAGAGGTTTGCAATCTCAAGTATTTGGTGGTTATCAGAGCCTGGCTGTATCACTGCACTGGTTACGTGCACAGTCATCCCAAGCCTTGCGAACCTGCTCCTGCCACCAAGTATCCCTATGATTGAATTCGATATGCGTATCTTCTCAGAGGTTTTTGCGAGGCAGAACTCCTGCGGCTTGAGCACAATGCTTTTTGCAATTATTTTTTTCATCAGCTTGTGCGGTTCTGTCGACTCAACCACATCAACTTCACCACGGGCCTTGCGCGGGACGTAAAACTCGCTTGAGAGCGCCAGGTCATAAGACGCCTGGCTGAGATGCTTAGGGTCAAATGGTGAGATTTCTATGTTGCCCCTAGCAATCTCTTTAAGTATATCCTTGTTTGACAGGTACATTGGACGCACCGGCAGTGTTATGGTTATGCCTTCTCGATTTTGCCGCTCTTCCCAGCGGACAGCTGTTTTGTCCCTTTGAACTCTGAGACCCAACCATTCGTAAACACGACCTTATCGCCTACCTTGAACTTTGTAGCATCATCATTCCAGAGCGAAATTTTTATTTCACCGCTGTCATCCCTAACAGTGCCAGATGCAACTTTCATCTTGACGCCGTACTTGTTCATTACCTCACGCGGGCTCTCAAGGTCTATTATTTCACCCCTGATTTCACCCGTTACTGCACCAACTTTCAATTCAGATATTTTCATCCACACACCTTTTAGCGTTATGGCTGGTGTGCAATTAGAATGCAAAGATTAAAAAACAATTTGATTGCACATTTCCAAAAACGCAAAAAGAAAAAAATCAGGTTTTTTACTTCTGCAGCTGGCTGACCTTGGCTGTGTACGAGCCTTTTACATACTTATCGGCGCCGTCGCTGTATTTCACCATCACTTCACCGCTGGAGATCTCACCAATCTGCTTTGTGCCGCTGAACAGCTGCTCCGGGCACGTGAACTCTTTGGACTCTCCAGGTGATAAAGTCTGGCCACTAGAGAATTTTGCAGTTGCGCCTATCCCGCTTCCTTCTTTGCACGCCACTGCCAAGTTGGCAAGCGATATTGCCTGCTGGTTTGTTATCCTGAGCTTGAGGTACCCATCCTGTGTAAGCCCGGCAACCTCACACTTAAACCCAATCGGGAGGTTGCATGTATCCTGCAACCTGCTTTGTGGGTTGAGGACGTTCAGGTATATCAATGCTCCTAGGACGAGCACGATAACCAGCAGCGCCCAACCGTAAGTCATTAAGTATTCCATTGCTGCCTGTCCTTTTTTCATATTAAGCACCACTAATGAATGGCCCAGAAACCTTAAAAAGGTTGGGACAACCCTAAAATTGCATGCACACATCAAGAAAAAAGCAGGCAATAGGCATGGCTATGGCAATAGGGCTTTCTGCAAGCGCATTCTTGGCGCAAAACGCCCTTGCAGAGAGCGCGTATACATGCATCCACGATGCAAATAATAAGTCCATTGTTTACACCTATAAAGGGAAATCCATGCCAGCCAGCTATTCGGAGTTTGCAGGCAGGCTTGGCAAGCTTGTACTATATGAATGCTCTGATAATAACACATTCCTCCTGTTTGAGAAAGGGCTTGTGCGCACAGGCGGCGGTAAGCGCGTATTTGAGACAGGCGAGTTTTCAATGCCTTTCCCGGGTGACCCAACAAAAGTGATTACCGGCAGCACGCTTGACATTGATGAGGGCAGGGCCGTGAAAGGAAAAATCCAGTGGGGCACAGTTGCTGTTGTAGTGCTTGATACGAAATCAATCCTTGTGATAAAACGGATTCACGAGCGCAAGGCATCTCAGCTGCAGACACCAGCATTTCCTGGGATTGACCCTGAGAATTGTAATATATCAATTGAAGGCAGCCTTGAGCGGACAAAGATAACCATAACATCACCAGGATTCAGCAAGGAGCTTGTCATATCAGGTACGGCCTCAGATGATATGGTATGGGAATGAAATAAGATGCGGCTGTTGCAAGCCGCATAAAAATAAGGCAAGATAAAAGATTATGCACGCGCGCGTGCAGCCGCAAGCCCGCCTAATACTGCCATAAGCACTGCCATTGCAGGGCACAGGCCACCTGACGGTTTTGGCAGCCCTTCAGCACCAGGCAGCTGTATGCCGGAACCGCTGCCCTGTGTGCCCCCAGATGGCTTTGCAGCACTGCTATAATTCTCTTCTTTTATATCCTGTTGTGGCTGTGCTTCCTCACTGCTACCGCCTGCCTCAACCGGCTTTTCTTCTTTTTGCTCGCATTTGATTGCACCCATCTGTGCAGCTGCGT
The DNA here is from genome assembly GCA_026413685.1 of Microcaldota archaeon. Taxonomy (GTDB): domain Archaea; phylum Micrarchaeota; class Micrarchaeia; order CAILAH01; family CAILAH01; genus CAILAH01. The sequence continues at coordinate 9,262 of JAOAKK010000017.1, forward strand.
TATCGGCACTGTTCTTTAAGTCGATAAACTGGTTCTCTATGTTTTGGAAACTGCACTGCGCAACACGCAGCTTCAGCGCATTAAGCTGCGTTTCATAATCACGCACCATGTCGGCATATCCCTTCTCAGCACAGCAGGGGCACGCTGCAAGTGCTGCCTTTGCATTGCCCACGCTTTTTTCAGCATCGTTTACTTTTGGCATAAGCTTCTTTTCGAATTGTGTCTCAGTATGCACTATCTTAAGCGGCAGGTCATATGTATATTGTGCCTGTGATTTCCTGCACACAGCCCTGAACGTTGCCCATTTGCTGAGATCCTCAGTGCCGCTGCCTTTCCCACCAAACCATATGTTAAACGTAAGCTTGCAATTCTCATCCCCGCTTATCGAGCACGCAAACACCTCATCAGTGTAAGTTCCTGTTGAAAAATCATAGTATGAGTAGTACACATCCATCTGGCCCGTGCACGTGCTTGGGTAATTCATCCTGAGGGCCATAACAGTGTTTTGTGCCACAAGTGGCATATCACAGTTCCCTATATCAAGCACGGTATCCCCGCTCACCAGCCTGCCGCGTGCACCATCAATCCCTCTTATGGATACGGTGAACGTGTCAGCCGCAGCACTGGCCGCTATGAGAAACAACAGTGCCAGGCACATTTGCATATTCTTCATCCATAACACCTCATTGCATATTATAGCATACCTGCGGATGCTTGCACAGCCTATTGTGGCAGGCCGTAAGTTGCCTTGTCACCCAGCAGGCTTTCTATCTCGAGCAGCCTGTTATACTTTGCAAGGCGCTCGCCCCTGCACGGTGCACCTGCCTTTATCATCCCGCACTCAAGCGCAACTGCAAGGTCTGCGATGAACGGGTCGCACGTCTCGCCAGACCTGTGGCTCACAACCACGCCACACTTGTTATTCTTGCACAGCGTTGCCGCATCCATCGCTTCAGTAAGTGTCCCCACCTGGTTAACCTTGAGCAGGAGCGTGTCTATAGCACCCTTGTTTATTGCAGCTTCTATCCTGTGTATGTTTGTTACTGTAAGGTCATCACCAATAACCTTGCACTTCCGCTCTTTGTTAAGTGCTGCGAACGATTCGAAGTCCTCCTCATCAAACGGGTCCTCAATGCTGAATAGCGGGTACTCGCCCAGCAATGCAATGTAATACTCAAGCATCTTGGATTTTGACAGTGACTTGCCATCAATCTTATACTTCCCCTTTATGAAAAATGACGATGCCGCACAGTCCAGCGACATTTTTACTTCACGCGCATATCCGCATTTTTCAATCGCTTTCATTATGATATCGAGCGCATCACGCGTTCTCTTGATTTTTGGTGCAAACCCCCCCTCATCACCCACCGAAGTTGCCGCCTTGCCATACTTGTCCTCAATAATTCCCTTTAGCGTATGGAAAATTTCAACACCCATCTGCATAGCTTCCGAAAAGCTCTTTGCGCCAGCTGGCACAATCATGAATTCCTGGATTGCAAGGCCGCTCCCGGCATGCTTCCCACCGTTTATGATGTTCATCATGGGTATTGGAAGCCGTGATGCGCCGGGGCAAAGCCAGTCAAACAGCTCTTTGCCAGAGCACGCAGCTGCTGCACGCGCAACTGCAAGCGATACTGCAGTGGTTGCGTTTGCACCCAGCCTTGCCTTGTTGGGTGTGCCATCAAGCCCTATAATGGCCGTATCTATCTTTTTCTGGTCGCTACAGTCCATACCGCGCAGTGCATCACTGATTAGGCGCACATTCTCGATTGCTTTAGCCACACCTTTCCCGTGGTATGGCTGGCCACCGTCACGAAGCTCAATCGCCTCGTGCTTTCCTGTTGATGCACCGCTTGGCGCATCAGCCCAGCCGATTCCATCAGGCGTGAGTATTGTGGCGCGCAGTGTTGGGTTGCCACGTGAATCAAAAACCATCCGTGCAGAAACTTCTTTTATTTGCAATTTAACACCACCAGTAGAATAGCCTCGCAACTCTTTTAATGCTTATTATCTCTATTAAGCGTGATGAGGGTGCTGGTTGACGGGAAGCCGTTGCGGAGAAGCATGCGCGGCGTTAAGACAGTTGCAGGGCTGCTTTCAGCAATTGGCATGTCGAGTGAGACGGCAATCGTCAAAGTGAACGGCAGGATTGTTACGGAGCTTGACAGCGTTGGGCCATCTGACCGTGTTGAGGTCATACGCGTATCCACGGGTGGTTGAGTGGCAATATGCTCTTTTTGCAACCGCAATGCAATCCTTTACCAGCCATACTCGTGCAAGCTCTTCTGCGGTAAGCACCTCTCAGATCTTACTGAGAAGAGGGTAGGCAGCACGATGCGCAAATACGGGATGGTGCGCAACCGATCGCGGATAGGTGTTGCAGTCTCAGGAGGCAAGGATAGCACTACAATGCTTTACATCATGCACAGGCTGCTCAGGAAAGACAGGTCGCGCACGCTTATTGCAATAACTGTTGATGAGGGCCTTCGAGGGTACCGTGATAAGAGTATTAGGTGTGCAAGGGCGCTGTGCAGCAAGCTTGGTGTTGAGCATCACATTTACAGGTTTTCAGAGTATGCTGTCAAGATGGACACGCTGATGCGCCATCCTAAGCCTGACCCATGCACGTATTGCGGTGTTTTCAGGAGATGGGTGCTCAACCTTGCCGCAAGAGAGCACGGGCTTGATGCGATTGCAATCGGGCATAACCTTGATGATGTTGTCCAGACTTTCCAGATGAATATTATGCGCAACGAGCCACTCAGGATTGCAAGGTATACGCCAAACGGCGGGATTGCCACATGTGATGAGTTCGTGCCACGCATACGCCCACTGCTCACCGTGCCTGAGCGCGAGGTGATGGCGTATGCACTGCATAACGGGATACCTTTCCATAACGGTGAATGCCCGTATGCAGGGCTTGCACTGCGCAACCCAGTGCGCGAGTTTATCAACTCAATGGAGGCAAAATATCCTGGGACAAAATTCAGGATGCTCAACACATACCTCTCGCTTATCGACAGGCTGCCTGCGGGTGCCGCCCAGCCCATACGGAAGTGTAAGCTATGCAGTGAGCCGTCGTCATCGGAAACGTGCAAGCGGTGCGAGCTATTAAGCTATGCTAAATGTAAGGGAGCTAAATGGAGTGTGGCTAAAAAGAACGCATAAGGGAGATATTCTGGTAAGTTGTTGGGGAAGGGTGTGCTGCTGGCGCACATCCTAAAGCTTGATTGCTTGCGGATCCTTGCGGGCATGTTATAGTATGCTTTTATATGTTTTGCATTTTAATAGTGCATTGGAATTCTACTATAGGTGATATGTGATGTATCCGGTTTCTCCGCAGGCATATGATCGCGCCATTACGGTGTTTAGCCCTGACGGCCGCCTTTTCCAGGTGGAATATGCAAAAGAGGCAGTCAAGAGAGGCAGCACGGCAGTTGGGCTTGTGTGCAAGGATGGTGTGGCACTTGTTGCAAACAGGTTTGTACAGAACGACCTGCTCGTGCTCGACTCAGTCAGGAAAATACACATAATTGATGACAACATCATTGCGACATCGTCAGGCCTTGCAGCAGATGCAAGGAGGCTCATAGACATGGCGCGCATTGAGGCGCAGAAGCACCGCATCACATACTCGGAGCCGATAAGCGTGCTTGACCTGAGCAGGAGGATTGCCGATACAATCCAGATTTACACGCAGTATGGCGGGATAAGGCCGTTTGGTGTCTCGATGCTGTTCACGGGTGTCACTGATAGCACCGCATCACTCTACGAGGTTGAGCCCAGTGGCGCATACACTGGATACTATGCAGCGGGCGTCGGCTCAAACAAGGAAAGCGTAGAGAAGTTCTTTGCAGAGAATTATAGCCATAACATTTCAGTTGATGAGGGTATTGTGCTTGCACTCAAGGCGCTCCTGCAAAGTGCGGCTGGGGATGAGACAAAGCATTTCAATGAGAACTCGCTTGATGTTGCAGTAATTTACAAGAAGGATAAGAAGGCACGCTACCTTGTACCCGCCGACTTGAAAAGGTACCTTGCCAAGGTGAAGCAGTAATATGGTCTCTTTGGATAATGCAGTAATCCTGCGCCTTGAGAAGAACGGCGAGCGGTTTGAGATTTTTGCTGACCCTTTGAAAGTGGTTGAGTACCGCAAAGGTGCGCAGCTGCAGCTCAATGATGTCCTTGCAGCGTTCCAGATATTCAAGGATGGGCGAAAAGGCGACACGCAGTCAGATGAGGTGCTAAAGCGCAATTTTGGCACAACGGCGTTCGAGCCGATTGCAAAAGAGATACTGCTTAAGGGCGAGCTGCACCTCACAACCGAGCAGAAGAAAAAGCAGCTTGAGGAGAAGCGTGCAAAGGTCATACAGTACATTGCACAGAATTATATTGACCCGCGCACAAACGCACCGCACCCCGTTAAGCGGATAGAGCTTGCGATGGAGGAGGCAAAAGTCCACATTGATGCGGCCAAAAGTGCAGAAGCACAGGTTGAGGATGTGCTCAAGAAACTGCGCCCAATACTGCCGCTCAAGTTTGAGGTGGTGCGCATAGCAATCAAGGTGCCGCCTGCACATGCACACCGCGCATACGGTGCGATAAAGGAATTCAGCCCTAAGAAGGAGGAATGGCTGAACGACGGCTCGCTCGTTGCGCTTGTTGAGATCCCACCCGGCATGCAGGCAGTATTGTTTGATAAGCTGAACAAGCTGACGCACGGTGATGTCCAGACAAAGATTCTTGATAAGTGATTGTGATGGTTGCAAAGGTGAGATGATGAGAAAATTGGTTTTCCCGGGTGACCTGCTTTGTGAAGGCCAGGTCCGCACGCGGGGAGTGTATGTTGAGAACGGAAAAAGTTATGCCTCTTTGATAGGGCTGTATGATGACAATACGAAGGTGTTCATACCCCTTGAGGGCGCGTATGAGCCGCAGGAAGGTGATTTGCTGATAGGTGTGGTGAGTGATGTGAGGCCGAATGGCTATTACATAGATGCAGGCATGCCAAACGAATCTTTCCTGTCGAGCAAGGATTGCAAGGAGCCGCTTGAGGTCGGTGATATTGTAATTGCAAAGGTGCGCGGTGTTGATGAAGTTAAGAGTGTCGCAATATCAGAC
>JAOAKK010000018.1 GCA_026413685.1 Microcaldota archaeon
AGATGTGTATAAGAGACAGGTGCAGCACACTCCTACATCAGGCATTGCGATGCAGTGTTTGTGGGTGCGGATGCAGTCACATCCTCGGGCAATCTCGTCAACAAGGTGGGGACAGCATCACTTGCGCACAGTGCACACCTGTTTGAGGTGCCGTTTTACTCAGCTGCAGAGCTGTACAAGTTTGATTACCTTACAAGGTGGGGGATGCACGAGCCAATTGAGCAGAGGGCGCCTGAAGAGGTTTACAAGGGTGCAAAGCCTAAGTTGCTCAGGATAGCAAACCCTGCGTTTGATGTGACGCCGGCGGACCATATCACAGCATACATAACTGAGAAAGGCATCGTGCCGCCACAGTCAATAATGATGCTTGCAAAATAAGTGGTTAAGATGGCTCAAAGGGAACACGTTAAGGTTGAGTACAAGGTCAAGGTATTTGACATAGGGGCAGGCCTTCCCATAATTGTGCTTAATGAGGTTGAGGCGCGCCAGCGCGACTTGTTCATGGGCGACCGTGTTGAGATAGAATACAAAGACAAACGGATGTCTGCAATCGTCGACACGTCGACAACACTCGTCCGTGAAGGTGAGGTTGGCGCTTTCATTGAGATTGTTGATGCGCTCAAGTGCGCACCCGGTGATAAGGTAACCATACTCCCGCTTGGCAAGCCTGCATCCATAGATTACATCAAGAAAAAGCTTGACGGCGGGGAGCTCAGGCCGAGCGAGATTGAGGAGATAATAAAAGACCTGATGGGCAACAAGCTAAGCGAGGCGGAGCTTGCAGTGTTTGTGGCGGCAGTTTATTCGCGTGGCATCAACGCTGAGGAGACAGTATCGCTTACAAACGCAATCATGAGGTCAGGTGATACGCTCGAGTTTAATGTTTCACCCGTAGTTGATAAGCACTGTGTTGGCGGTGTTGCCGGCAACAGGACGACAATGGTGGTTGTCCCGATTCTTGCAGCTGCGGGTGCATACTTCCCAAAAACATCCTCGCGTGCAATCACATCTGCCTCCGGCACTGCTGACACGATGGAGACGCTATGCAATGTCAACTTTACAAAGGATGAGGTCCGTGAAATTGTCCTGAAGACGCACGGGTGTATAGTATGGGGTGGCGGTGCGCATCTTGCACCTGCAGATGACAAGCTTATACGCATCAGGTACCCGTTCAGGCTCGACCCGCGCGGGATGCTGCTTGCAAGCATAATGGCAAAGAAGAAGGCTGTCGGCTCAAAATATCTTGTCATAGACATACCCATAGGGCGAGGCTCAAAGTTTGAGGACCCTGGCCGTGCAAAAGACCTCGCAAAGGATTTCATAGACATTGGCAGCAGGCTTGACATAAAGACGCAGGTGTTCCTGACGGATGGCAGTGACCCTATCGGGTATGGTGTCGGCCCGGCGCTTGAGTGCCGTGACGTGCTTGAAGTGCTGCAGGGAAGGGGCCCGCAGGACCTATTCAATAAGAGCTGCCTTCTTGCAGGGTCGCTGCTTGAGATGTCATCACTTGCACGCAAGGGTGAGGGGTATAACATGGCAATGGGCATAATCAAGTCAGGAAAGGCGCTGGATAAGCTGCGTGAGATTGTTGAGGCGCAGGGCGGCTCGCCAAACCTGCGGATTGATGACCTGCCCATTGGCAAGTATAAGGCGGAGATTTATGCAGATGCGGATGGCCGTGTGGATTACATATCCAACTCAAACATATCAAGGATAGCGAGGGCAGCAGGGGCGCCAAAGGTCAAGGGTGCAGGCTGCGTTTTGAAGTGTGAGCACGGTGACCGCATACGGAAAGGCGAGGTAATATTTGAGATTTATTCAGATTCTGAGGCCAAGCTTGATTATGCACTCAAGGTTGCAGAGGAGGTCAAGCCCGTTGAGCTCCAGAAGATTGTGCTCGGCGAGTTTGACAGGAACGCATTCTAGTTAAAGGAATTGTATGGTTTTTATGCCTTTTTTACCAACATTTATGCGGTTATATGCCAACAGCCAGTATCAAGCTGCTGAGCGATGCGCGCAAGGAGGAGCTTGCAAAGGACCTTAGGTGCGCAGGCTTGGGCTACAGTGCAGATGCATACGCAACATATGCATTTGTAGCCTCGCTTGTTGCAGCAGTGTTGGTTGTTGCCCTTTTGCTATCTGGCATTATCACAGATGTGGCTCTCCAGGCTGTAACAGCTGCTCTTGTCGCATTTCTCATATTCTTGCTTTCGCTTCGTATCCCCAAAGTGTTTGCACAGAGCCGTGCGCGCAGGATAGAGGCAGACCTGCCAATTCAGCTGCGTGCACTTTCAACAGAGCTTGCGATAGGCGTCCCGTTTGAGAGCGCGCTCGAGTCTGCAGCATCTTTTGGGGACTCAACACAGCCAATATTCCAGGGGATACTGAGCGACCTGCGGAACGGTATCAGCCCGGCAGATGCAATAAATCGCGCGCGCCAAACAGCAGATTCGCGCATGCTCGATAAGGCGCTTTCACACCTTGCGTTCCTTTACTCGTATGGGTATGAGGGGAGCGGCCTTAACAAGCTTGTTGATGAGATCAGCTCTGAGCACAAGGCGCGCTTGAAAGAGTTTGCGTCACGCAGCTCTGTGATGGGTGTTATCCTGATTGCTCTAACATCCGTAATCCCTGCACTGGCAACCACATACATACTTGTTGGCTCGTCTTTCATGGACCTTTCACTTACAGCCGAGTCTATATATATAATATACATACTTCTCCTTCCCCTGTTGACGCTCTCACTCCTCCTTGCCATACGTTTCCTCTCACCGCCCATCTCAAAACGCGGCGCTGATTTCCTTTCAAAGGATGAGCTCACAAAATTCACAGTGTTTCTTGGCAGGTATGGGATCCAGATGCCGGCACAGCAGTTTTTGCCTTACCTGGGTGTTGGCTCATTGGCGCTTTCAATAATCCTTTTTGCTTTCACGGCATCACCGTTTTCTTTCCTTGTGCTGCTCCTCCCACTTCTGGCTTACGGCGTGTTCCTGTACCTTGATGACATGCGCATCTCATCCATTGAGGAGTATATGCCGGATGCGCTGTTCTATGCCGCATCATTGCACACGCTTGGTATGGAAAAGGCAATACAGGAAATCTCAAAGGCGAATTATGGGGAGCTATCAAAGGAATTCAAGCGTGCAAGCAGGCAGATAAGTGCAGGGTTCTCGGTACGTATTGCGCTGCAATCCGTCATTGACAGGAACAAGTCGCCGGTTGTTGAGCGCGGCATTTCCCTCCTCATCAAGATACATGAGGTTGGCGCATCGCTCGAGAAAGCCCTCAAGAGCACAGCAGAAGACATACATGACCTGTTTATGCTCCTGCGTGAGCGTGAGAGCATCCTGTCAATGCAAAAGTACAACCTGATGCTTGCGTGTATCCTCGTGCCGGCAATTTTCGGTGCAGTGCTTTCCCTTGTTGCATCCCTTGATTTGAGATACATTGAGACGCTGCTCGGAACACCATCTTCACGCGGCCTGCTGCCTGCAGTTGAGTTTGCAGTTAACATATACCTGCTGGAGTTCTCAGTGCTCGCAAGCCTCTTCATTGCTGATTACAGCGGCTCGTGGAAAAGGTTTGCAGTATATCTGGTGTTCATATTGCCGTCAGTGTTCGGTGTATTTTATGTCGTGCGCTCTGTTTTGTGATAAGGCTTGCTCTCTCGTTGGATTCGACATTTGCGATATTTTTATGTGCAAACGCCGAAATGTTAAGTGGAAAATATATACTAAAATAAACAATACAGGTTTAGTTTTATAAATCTTCCTCGTTAATCAGAATACCATCGGAGTGAGGCTAAGCCATAGCCTTCTCCATACCCCAAAGAAATTGAGGTGAATGGATGAAAAGTCTGAATACGAAGAAGATAGTCGCTCTGGCGGCTGGCGCAACCCTTTTGGGAAGTGCACTGCTGGGCGCAGGCGCAGTGTCCTTTGGGAACACTGAGCTTATTAACGCCAACGGCGTACCCCAGGCCAAGGTCGTTGTTGGTGCTGCTGCGAAGGCAAGTGACGGCGTAGCTGCTGCGAACATTGCGGCTGTTCTGGGCAACCTTGCATTTAAGCAGGCCACAGTTACTGCAACACCCACAGGCCTTGACGGCTTGACATGTGCTGCAGGTGGTGCTGGCAGCTGTGAGGTGCTCAGCAAGTCTGTAACCCTTGAAGTTACAACACCAGCAGGCGTTATTCCCGCAGGTGCATATGGGTTTGAGACATACATCTCAGACTACATCGACCTTGCAACCAAGAACAGGGCAGAGGATAAGATTACGGGCAGCCCATGGGACGGCAACCCTGGAACACAGCTGACCGCACTGAAGATTACCGGGAGCAACTATCCGCCTTTGAAGGACTATGTGGTGCACGACACGCACACTGGGAACACGTATGATGAGAACCAGTACCTGTACGTGAAGTCCGACAAGGTGTACTTCTCAAACGATGTTGACGGTGACTTCAGGTCTGAGAACACGCAGGTTGCATACGAGATTGTGTTCGGGAACGATGGCCTGCCAGTTTGTGGTGACTCACAAGGTGGCGACTGGGCATACTGTAAGAACCCTTCACACGCGAGCTACAACCTTGACAAGGCAACCGAAAATCACAGGGTAAAAATTATGTACCTTGGCGAGGAGTGGGTCGTGTCCGAGATGAGTGATTACCCGTCAACAGCAGGTGCAGGGGGCAAGATAAAGCTCGCAAAGGAGAGTGCTTACTCACCAAAGCTCCAGATCGGTGAGTCCCTTGACCTTGGCGACGGCAACAAGCTCGTTCTCGGTGACCTTAAGCCCGCATCTGGTGGCCAGCCAAACGACTTGGCAATCTTCAGCATAAAGAACTCTGCTGGTGAAGAGATTGCAAACAAGGTCGTTGCACAGGGCTCAACCACTGAGATTGCTGCAGGCGGCAACACATACAGGGTGCGTGTCTACCAGGCAGCGCCAGGTTATACGCTTGCAGAGAAGTGGGCAGAGGTAGCGGTGTTCTCCAATGAGATTACCCTTGAGAACGGCCAGAAGATTGATGACACAAACAACAAGGACTTCAAGGCAAGGCTCATCTGGAAGGACAGGGATGCTGCGAGCCCAACGATGGATGCACTGCACAAGATCCAGATTTACCTCACGAGGACTGGGCAGTACACCAACATGAACCCAGGCGACTCAATCGATGTGCTGAAGGTTCCTGCAAGGTGGAGGTTCACGTTCAGCGGCAACAAGCTGCAGGACAAGGACTATGTCCCCGTGACCTTCTCACTTGAGGGTGCTGGAGGGTTCTCGTATGACCACACCGTGACTGCATCCAACCACTCAGCATCATCCGGCCCAACCTACTACACAGGTCCGATTGGCTCAACAAGCGCAAAGGTTATCCGTGTGTCTGCCAACTCCAAGATCTTCAAGTTCTTGGACAATGGTAACAACGAGATAGTCACCGATGAGTTTATCTATGCGCCTGTTTCACGCAACCTGACGACTACACACACAGCTTACACAACAAGCCCGGTGGTTCTTGTTGATGTGGGCGGTGACTACGTGCCTGTCCAGGATGCTGCATCTGGCCAGATGACCAGGACCTATGCGCAGGGCTGGAAAGTTAAGTACAACTTTGGTGGTGCAGAGTACCCAATGTACTTCCAGCTTGGTATGTACGACGGCAGCACTGACAGCCCGCTTTCAGCTACAGGTGAATTAACGGCAGATGGTTACTACACCGTCTACGTGAGCATTGGTGAGGATGCGGGCAACAGCAACGCAGACTGGCTCGGCATAAGGGCAATCCAGAAGACACAGGACAGCGTTGGAACCATACCTAAGAACTCAAAGATGGACTTTGAGTTTGACTTCTCAGGTACAACCGACGGCTCTGAAGAGAACTATGTGATCTACAAGTCTTACACACCGGCGCCATTCGGCCTGGGTGCAAAGACGATCGCAGCTTCAGAGACAGCAGGCGACTGGCAAATTATAGGTAGTTCTTCTAAGAAGATCGAGAAGGATTACTACTACACAGACAGGGGCTCCTATGTCGACTCTGCTGACACCGGCTCTGGCACGTATGGTGTGACCCTTGCAAAGGATGTTGCAACGCTTGCATTCATGTGGCAGTCAGTCAGTGCTGAAGCACAGGGCTCAATGACCGAGACCTACAGCAACCTGAAGGAAGGTGACGTTATCACACTTTCCGATGGTGTGAAGGTTAAGGTAAAGAGCATTGATGTGAAGACTGGCTCATGCACAGCAGGTGCGGCAAGCGTCTCAGGCCTTGACAAGGTTTCCTGCCAGCTCAACGTTGCTGACAGGACCAAGCTCGGTGAGAGGCAGAATGTCCCAGCTGACCTCGTTGTACTCGATACAAACGCAGGCAGCCCAGAGACAGTTGTGTCCGTTGGTGGTGACCAGGTCAACACCGTTACAAAGGCAATTCTCAGCGGCACTCCAGTGAAGCTCGAGAAGGCAGGTGACGTTGTTGTCCAGGAGATCGGCAATGGCAAGATTGTCGTTGCAGGTTACACTGCTGAGGACACAATGACTGCAGCGAGCACCTTCATTGCAAAGCTGAAGGGCTGAAGCCGATAAAACCTTTTTTTTCTTTTATTCTTCTTTTTGCGCTCTTGGATTAAGTTGGCTGTCCTCCTTGTTTTGCTTGGCGCTTTCCAATATTCCTATAAAATGCAGTCCAGCTCGCTATAATTAATTATAGGGGCTTTTATTTTGTTCTGGTCGTCAACGATGCGCGGGCAGGCCGTATTTATGTAGCATTGTATTTCAGTGAAGTTATTCAGTGTATTAAAATCAAAAGTATCCCCTGCAATAATGATAGCTTTTCTTTTTGTTCTTGTGTGCGTGCAGGTAGTGCTTTCAATTTTACTCTTGATGCCTTCAGCGGTTTTTAGTGCAAACTGCCCTGGTTTTGTGCTCACAAGTATCCCAAACACACTTGCACTTGATGCTTGTGCAAGCGCCATTCTTCTCCTTTTTTGCACTTGTTTCAGCTCATCGTTTATCCATTTAATCTCCTTTGAGTATGGGTTGGCCCATAAGAAAGGCGGCATCTCAAAGCCCTCAACAGCCGCGGGCGCAAGCGCGTGGAAGCACCCGGCACCAAAATAAACAGCACAATCAATCTTTTGTTTTATTGAGCTGAACGCTGTAATGTCACACCCAAGAATCTGGCATTCGTTATTGCACCGTATGCTGCCATTTGCAGTAACAGGCTCTAAACCGCTTTGCATAAGGATTTTCTTGATTTCATCAACCTGGTGCAAGTGGCTCGCGTTTGTCACGAGCCCAACTTTCTTGTAATTGTGTTTTTTTATCTCACTAGCCGCAATGCCAATAATCTCGTGCACATCCACAGTGGCCGGCACGGCAACATACTCTATAAGCGGTGTGTGCTGCCCTATCCCATCGATATCCATAAACTTGGTATGCCCTACATGCACAATCTTATCGCACCCGAGCGCTTTTGCATCGCAGAGCGGTAGGTCACACGCGCCGTATGCCGGCCCGCTTGAGATTATTACTTCGTGCCCTTCTTTTGAATATTTTTCTGCGTATTTCAGTGCATCCGGCTTAATCCCTTCCGGCAGCTGTAATAATATCCTCATTGTGGAAAGTTTGAAATCCACATTTTTTTAAAGATTATGAATTTGAAAAAGCCAAAATAAAAGCAAAATAACACAAAATCAATCTTCCCTTTCGCTGAGCTTTTCCTGTATGTCACGCAGCATCTTCAGTGTAAGCTTCCTCTCGGCAGATGCGACCAGCTTCCTTGCCCTCTCAATTACATCAGGGTTCACTGATATGCTGGTTATGCCATACTCGACCAGCTTTTCAGCAAACTCTGGGTATACGCTGGGTGCCTGGCCGCACAGCGATACTGTAATGCCGTGCTTGTTGCATTCTTTTATAACGTGCCTTATTGCACGCAATACGGCGGCATTCCTCTCATCAAACTCACGTGCAAGCAGGACGTTGTCCCTGTCAATGCCCATGATAAGCTGTGTCAAATCATTGCTCCCAATCGAAACTCCATCAACGTGCCTTGCGATCTCATCAATCATGAACACTGCAGACGGCACTTCAACCATCGCCCACAGCTTGAAATCCTTGGTCCTGTGCAGCCCGGCCTCTCTCATCAGCTCGTTGACGTGCACAAGCTCGCCAACACGGCGCACGAAAGGCACCATCACCCACACGTTTTTGAGGCCGTATTTCTCGCGCACTTTCTTGATTGCGGCAAGCTCCATCTTGAACACTTCAGGGTCGTGTATGTATCTTGAGCACCCACGGTACCCAATCATGGGATTATTCTCCTGTGGCTCATATTTCTCACCGCCCTCAAGCGCGCGGTACTCGTTAGTCTTGAAGTCAGTAGTCCTGTATACAACAGGCCGCGGGTAGAACGCCGCTGCAATCCGTCTTATCCCTTCAGTAAGCTTGTCTATGAACTCTTCCTGCCTGTTCTCCTCATACATCTTGCGTGGGTGCACCCCAATATCGGCAATCATAAACTCGGCACGGAGCAGGCCTACACCATCAACATCGCGCGCAGCAATACTCTCAGCAAGCGCAGGCTCTGCAAGGTTCACATACACCTTTGTCCCGGTAGGTATTTTTGCCTCTATTGCAGAAAGCGACAGTGGCTTTTCATCTACGTGCTTCTGCCCCACATCGACCATTCCCTCATACACAAGGCCGTGGTCTGCATCAACAGTCACAACCATCCCGTCCTTGAGCACACTCGTGGCGTTTGTTGTCCCGACTATGCACGGTATCCCAAGCTCCCTGCTCACGATTGCTGCATGCGACGTAATGCCTCCCTCATCCGTAACAATCGCACTTGCCTTCCTCATCGCAGGCACAAAGTCAGGAGAAGTCATCCTTGCAACCAGGATATCACCACTTTCAACCTTGCCGATTTCCTTTGGGCTGCTTAGCACTCTTACCTTGCCACCGCTTGCCCCTGTAGTTGCGCCAAGCCCCCTTACGAGTATTTTTGCGGTAGCCACACTGCCAAGCTTCATTTGTGTGGTTGCGCCAGCACTTTTTTTCTTGACAGTTGTGACAGGCCTGCTCTGCACAATGTATAGGCTCTTCCCGCTCATCGCCCACTCAATATCCTGTGGCTTGCCGTAATGCTCCTCAATCTTCTTGCCAAACTCTGCAAGCTCAAGTATATACTTATCATCTATCTTCTGCCTGTCCCGCATATCCTCCTTCACATTAACGTGGACAGTATCACTGCCAACACGCGTAATCATGAACTTCTGCTCTGAGATGTGCTTATCGATAATTTCCATTTTCTTCTTGTCAACCTTATACGTGTCAGGTGTGACCGCCCCCGAAACTATTGCCTCCCCAAGGCCATAAACGGCTTCAACCACAATGATGTTCTCGTCATTTGTCTGTGGCTCTATCGTGAACATCACACCTGATTTTTCTGATTGGACCATCTGTTGCACGACGGCTGCCAGCCCAACCTTCTTGTCACCAAACCCCTGCTCTTCACGGTAAAAAATTGCACGCGCGCCATACAACGATGCCCAGCATTTGCGCACAGCCTCAATAACACTGTCCTCATCTTCAACATTGACGAACGATTCCTGCTGGCCTGCAAAGCTTGCCTCCGGCAGGTCCTCAGCAGTTGCAGAGCTCCTGACTGCAACCAAGAACTGCTTTTCATTGCCGCGCAGTGTCTGGTATGCTTTTCTTAGCTCTTTCTCAACATCCTTCGGCATTTTCCCATTCATTATAAGCTGTTTTATATCATTGCTTGCCTTCTGGAGCTCATCTGCGTTATAGATGTTTGTCTTGCGTATTATGCTCTTAATCTTAGGCTCGAGCCCTTCGTTTTTGATGAATTGGAAATAAGCCTCTGCCGTTAATACAAATCCCGGGGGGACGGGCAGCCCGGCTCGTGTCATCTCACCAAGATTGGCGCCCTTGCCGCCAGCAATCCCAACATCTTCCTTGGTTAAATCACTAAACCACATAACATATGCCATAAAAGCACCTATGCAGCATTCAGCAAAAAAGCTTAAATACGTTCTCGATTGTGCATTATTCCCTTAAGGAATTATTTAGTTTATTGATTATTCCTCACAAGAATAGCGCTCTTAAATATTGCAATACATAATATTTCTCGCACTCATTCTTACGAGTTTTAATTCCTAACCTACATATTCCTTATTATAGGTATCCCTAAAATACGCAAGCATACCTCTAGTATTTCAGCATATTTCTTAACAAGCCTCTTCCTGCTCTCGCTTATGCCTTTTTGGCCGCATATGACCCTGCACGCAGCATAAAACGAGTTAAACTGTGAGCACAGCCTTAGCGCGTAATCCGCAATGCTCTCCGGCGCATATGCCTCAGCCGCTTTCTTGCATACCTCCTCAAGCTTTGCCATCTCACGTATGAGCTGGAGCTCACTTTTTTCGCTGAACACAAGCTCGCCATCCCAGTAATCATCTATTTTCTCTTTCTCAAGTATGTGCACTGCACGCGCATACGAGTATTGCAGGTATGGCCCGCTATCACCTTCAAAGCACAACGCCTTGTCCCAGTCAAAAACCAGCTCTTTTTGCGGCCCGATCCTTATGAAAGAGAACCTGATTGCAGCAATGCCAACAGCTGCGCTAATCCTGCCCTTTTCATCCTCCCCGTATTCCCTGAACTTGTCGTTTATCAGCTCTCGCGCCCGTGCAATACTCTCATCAACAAGCTCGTCAGCGGAGAACCCTATCCACGTGCCTTTCCTCCCTGAGAACCTGCCCTCTTTCAGCCGTGCGTGCCCATACGCGATATGCTTGTAGCCCTGCGCCTCATCAGCAAACCCTGCCATCTCAAGCGCAGCCTTGATTACGCTCTGTGGGTATTCCTGCTCTACACCTATTATGTTTATAATTCTCTTTGCATTGCTGAAGTTTGCCGGCTGCCCATTTTTACAGCTTGTAAACAGCAGCTTGCCATTACCCTGCATCATCAGCTTGTCAAAAAGCAGGCTGTCTCTCACAATGCCGAATTTCCACATCTGGAACGCAATATCCTTCGCAGTATACGTCGCAACACCGTTTGCGCGCACAATCACCTTGTCAGCATCAGTAAGATGCTTGAATTTTGGATGGCTGCTCAGCTCGATTATTTTGCATCCAGCATACTTGCTGTCTTTCCCAGCCAGCTTAAGCACACCTTTCCTTTCAAGGATTTCAAGCCCCATCTTCATAATTTTAGCGTGCACAATATCACTTTCCCACACAAGCACATCCTGGAATATGTTAAGCCGCTGAAGCGTAGCCTTTTGCGCCTCAACACACTGCAGTGCCATCTCCCTGCCAAGATGGGATACTGTGGGATCACCTTCCTCGAGCTTTTTCATTATCTCCTCAACCTCTGCCTTGGCCGTGCTGCTCTCCTCGTATTTCTTTGCAGCCTCAACGTACATTTCGCCAAGCCAGTGGTCGTATTTCTTCCCCTCATCAGGTACAGCACCGTGCATACACATCCATAAGCTCTGTGCAACCTGCAGCCCAAGGTCATCAATGTAATCCATCCTCACTACATCATACCCACAGCACTCAAGCAGGTTTGCTATGCAATCACCGATTATTGCATTCCTGAGATGGCCAATGTGCAGCGGCTTGTTTGGGTTGATGCTTGGGTACTCCACAATTGCCTTGATGTTGTTTTTTGGGAACTCAACCGTGTGCCCAGCCACAAACTTCTTGTAAAATTCACCAGTAAGCACAAAGTTAATGTAGCCGTTCACGTTTTTTGCCGTATAAAGCGAGCTTTTCAGGTGTGGTATCACCCTGTCAGCAACCTCACCAGGCTTTGCTTTTGCATCCTTTGCAAACCTGAACGCCGCACGGCATTCAATATCCACACCCTCAACACCACCTTCTTGGACAAGGTTCAGTATTTCATCCGCGCCTGCGCTTATGCCATATTCCTTTGCAAGCGCATTTGCAATGCTTTCAGCAATCTCTTTCTTGATCTCAAGCATCATCACTCAACACCTTCAGATAATCTAGGCGGCATACCGTTGCATACAAGGTATATTTTGCCTTTCTCCTTTTTATATTATTTCAGCACCTTCCCGGTCTGCATAAACCACAAGTACAGGTCCAGCTTGCCAACAGGCATTTTTGATTCTTTTGCAATCTTCTTTAGGATTTCCTCAGCCTCAAGGTATTTCTTCCTGCCAAGCGGTTTTGCCATGTGCATAAGGTTATGCCTCTCAAGCAGCCTGAGCACATGCATATCTATGATGGCAACATCATCAGCCGCCCCAACATTCCTTAAGAAATGGCTTGCCTCTTTATACCCAAGCCCCTTCACATTCTTAACGAGCCACTCACGTGCCTCAGCCCCGTTTTTAAACCCAAGTATTATTTTTTTAAACGTGCCGTCAAGCTTTCTTGCACCCAGGATGTACTCAGCACGCTTATTGTAGAACCTTGACCCGGCTTTTCTTAGCGCTTCAGCCAGGTTTTCAGGAGGGGTTTTTGCAAACCCGTCATACCCAAGCCTCGCCTGCACGCGTATCCCCATCTCAGCCGATGCGTTTGCAGTCAATATGCAGAAGCACAGCTCTGAAAACCAGGCCTCTTCACTGGCAAATCTCATTTTCCTGAATTCTCCCCATCTTCTATCAATAAGCCTTTTGGCTTTTGCATCGGTGCGCTTGATTTCACAAAGCAGGCTTTCCATCGTATTGTTTGTAATGCCAAGTAATAAAATAAGTATCGCAAAACCGCAACCTGCGGTGCACGCCTCTTTACAGGTTAAGAAGCTCCTCTGCCTCAACCTGGAGCCTGTATTTTGCAAGTACCTTCTGGGCATCTCCTTTCTCTTCCTCAAGTATCCTTTTGAGTGCCGCGCCCTTAATCCGCCAGAGCTTATTCTTCTCTATTATGCCCTCCACACTCTCAGATGGGTGCCTGCAAGCCTGCCTTAACACCTCCTCAACACCCTTCTTTGTAATCTCACCCTTGGCTTGCCTGGTTAGCACATCTATAATCTTATCATCATCAAGCCTGTCCACTGGGAGGCCTTCACGCGCCAGCGCCTTAATCGTATTGACAAAAGCCACAGCAGCGACCTTAGGGTCCGCACCCATCTCAACAGCTTTCTGGTATGCGCCCAACCTTGTGGAATGCAGAAGGTTAGCTGCAAGCTCCTTGTTTGTCTGCCTTTCAAGCTCACGCAGCACATCCTGCGGGTCGCGCGGGATGTATTTTTTGCATTCATCAAGCAGCTGCGGGCCCACGATGATTGGCTCCACATCAGTCTCAGGATACATCCTTGCACCTGTCGGCATTGGGCGCATGTACTGGCTCTCACCATTCTTGAGCGCTTTTCTTGTTTCAGCAGGGATCTTTTTCATGTATGCCCTCTCAACAATGCTCTCAAACGCAAGGCGCATCTTTTCGTCAAATTTCCCTATCAGGATTGCGTATGAGCTCCTCAGCCCAACTTTAAGCTCGCGCTCCACAGCGTCCTTATCAACACCATACTTTGAGAAATCCTCGTCACCGTGTATCATCCCGCCAAACCCAAACGTGCGCGCATAATCAGCCAGCTCTGTGCCATACCTCCTGTTCTCATACAGCTCATACCCGAGCAGGCCTTTCATGCCTGGCAGCAGGATACCTATCACGCGGGCACCGTCATTGATTGCTTTCTGTATGAACCCCTTGCCGCCCCTGAAATGCTCCGTAATATCAACGTAAGTAATCTCTTTCGGCTTCTCATCTGCGGGTATTTTAGGGATCAGCTCGAGCAATCTTTCCTGCCGTTTCACCTCTTTCTCAACAATTAACGGTATGTCATCCAGCTCCTGCACACCCTTTATTTCACACCGCGTCCCATTATCAGCGGATATGTTAAGGTCCTGCCGTATCGTCCCAATGCCGCGTGCAGCCATCCCAGTCATCCTGAGCATCATCCCGATAGCTTCCGCAACTTCGCGTGCCTGCCCACCGCTCTTTATCTCAGGCAGTGTTGCAATCTCAATCAAAGGTATGCCCAGCCTGTCAAGCGAGAATTTTGCACTGCCTTTCTCCTCGATGATCCCCGCACTTTCCTCTTCAAGGAATAAGGATTGTATCCCAACCCGCCCGCTTTTGCACGTTATATGCC
>JAOAKK010000019.1:0-297 GCA_026413685.1 Microcaldota archaeon
GCGCAAGATGATGAGCACGGTGCATAAGGTTGGCAATTCGAAGGTCGCATATGTGAAAGGTGCGCCTGAGGTTATACTCTCGCGTAGCACGCACATATTTCGTGATGGCAGGCCTAAGCGGATATCCAGGAAAGACATAGAAGAGATACGCAAGACACTTGAAATTTTCGGGAAAGGGTCGCTCCGCGTGCTTGCCATAGCTTACAAGGAGCTCGGGAAGGCAAGCCATACCTGTGATGTTGAGATGGGGCTTGTGTTTTACGGCCTTGTTGGCATGATTGACCCGCTCAGGGAAGG
>JAOAKK010000019.1:307-13380 GCA_026413685.1 Microcaldota archaeon
CATAATAGATAAGGATTCAAGGGTTTTGACAGGTGCCGAATTAGACTCATTGAGTGATGAGGAGTTCATCAAGGTTGTGCGCGAGGTTAATGTGTATGCGCGCACCCAGCCGGAGCATAAGCTCAAGATAGTTAACGCACTGCGCGCGGACAACAACATAGTTGCAATGACCGGTGACGGTGTCAACGATGCGCCTGCACTTAAGAGGGCTGATATAGGTGTTGCCATGGGGATTAAGGGGACTGACGTGTCAAAGGAGGCAAGCGATCTTGTGCTTACCGATGATAACTTTGTCACGCTTGTTGAAGCGGTACGCGGTGGCCGTGGCATATTTGAGAACATACAAAAGACAACTGCATTTATCGTTTCAAGGAACTACGTGATGGTTTTCCTGCTTTTGATAGCAACAGTTCTAGTTGGCATAGAGTATGCCCCTCTCCTTGCGCTGCAGATTTTATTCATAAACCTCATAGATGAGGAAATCCCGGCTGTTGTGATGTCTCTTGACCAGCCGCGCAAGAATATCATGAAAGATAAGCCCAGAAACCCAAAAGAAGGCTTGCTGCCTCCCAGGCTGCTTGCACTTATGTTTGGGCTTGCTATTTTCACGGCCGTGCTGATTTATGCAGCCTTCATATTTTATGACCCACTAAACAACCTTGCGGTTGCACGCACAACAGCGTTTGCGGCAGTTGTGCTCACAGTAGTTTTCAATGCTGCAAGCTTCAAGTCATTGCGTGAAAGCCTTTCATTTAGCACATTAGTCTCAAGCAAGCTGCTTTTCCTATCGCTTATATTTTCAGTGCTCGCCGCCGGGGCCATAATATACATACCATTCTTCCAGGAGATTTTCGGGACTGCATCGTTGCCCCCTGAGAATATCCTGGCCGTACTCGTGATAGGCTTCTTGACCACCGTGTTCATGGAAGCTGGAAAGCGCGTTTTGAAAGTGTAGCCGCACTTATAAAATAAGGCAAAAAGCCTACTTCCCGATAAGCCTTAAGATGATGCGCTTGATTGCGCAACGTGCCAGTGCACGCACCCCGCCCTTGCCCTGCCCAGCCTTCACCCTTATTTTTTGTGCCTTATCAAGCTCAAAAATGAGCCTTGCAATGTTATCATGCCCCAGCGCTGCTTTTCTTGCTTGGCGCTTGCTCTTGCTTGCCTGAGTGCCCAGGATATACAGATTGCCACTTTTGCCATTGCACTTGCACTTATTGCTATTGCTCCAGCGAGGCATATGTGTCGAACTCTTTTGCATAAGCTCGGCAAACCCTGCCTTGGCATATGTGCTTAGCCTTTTTATGAGGGTAGGCCCACTTGGGTGTTTTGGTTTTTGTGCCTGCCGGGTTATGCCGCGCCCTGTACGCATGGTTTTTGCAGCATGCATTTTCGCGCCGCTGTGCACGTGCCCAGGCGGCACATTAATCGTTGTCGAGCTTATGCATCCAACCTCGACATTTGCATGCGTGTGCATACACGCCACACGCGTGCCAGCGCTTTTTTTTGCAGCCAGGCAGCCCGTACTGGCGGGCACCTGCGTGCCGGCACAAGTTTTTGCATAATCATCATTGCTAGTTCCTGTTTGCGCATATGCACTGCTCGCAACTTCTTTGCACCCCAGTGCACCCTCACTTTTTACATAGTGCACTGCTTCTCTTGTGCGCATATTCTCAGCCGGCTTATGCACGTGTGAGGTGGCCACACCAACATTATTGCCATGGCGTGCCGGTAAAACCGCTGTTATGCCGTGCTGTGTGCTGGATGCTTTATGTGCTGTGCACTCCACAGGCCGCAAGTTGGCACTATCAGCTATGCTGCCAATAGCCGCAACCATCGCCATCGGTGGCAGCACCTTCTCATTTGCAATGTGCTGTGCTTCACGGCCGCCTGTGTTTTGCATCGCGTTAGCCTCCCTGTGCCTTTGCATCTTTTCAATGTCCAGGCAGGGTGCCTGGCTGTTGGAGCATATGCTTGCAAACGCAATCCCCTCTTTGGCGCTCTGGCTTGCAGTGAAGTACATGATTTCTTGTGAAGAAAAAGTCAGGCTGACACAGTTTCGCATCGACTCGTTCAGCGGTGCAGTGCAAGATGCGCAGTTGGCAGCACTTTCTTTTGCAAGCGGCTCAAAAATGCCCTCAAAGAGCAGTTTTACCCTTAGCATAAGCGGGACCTTGATATCCTCAAGAAAGGGGTCATACTGCATCCTGAGCTCAAACTCGCTTGTCACTGCAATGTTTTGGAACCCCAGGAAAAACGGGCTTGAGCTTGCAGCAACGTATGGCAGTGCATTGTTAACATACCCCTGGATACCGCCATGCGCATCCTCATATATCCTGACATTTTTCCCTGAAATCCCGGTTATCCACGCCCCGAGCTCGTTGCGCTTCACTGTGACGTCAAAATTCCTTGAGATTAGCTCAAGCAGGTTCTCACCATAATTTGCATATATTATGTGCGACTCGGCACAGCCGTGCTTATCCCTGAGCAGCAGCCTGATGGGTATTTTATCCGCGGGTTGTGCAGGAGTTGCAAAAGAGCTTTTCATCTGCCCTATTCAGATATTAAATCGTTATAAGCTTGTTATCTGGAAAATAAAGCATGGATGAGGAGCGCTCTGCAGGTGCAGTTGTCTTTTACAGGAACCCGCGCAGCGGTAGTATTGAGTACCTCCTTCTCCATTACGAGGAAAAGCACTGGGATTTCCCAAAAGGCCACATTGAGCATGGTGAAAAGCCAATCGAGGCGATGCTCAGGGAAGTGAAAGAGGAGACGGGCCTTGATGTCGACCCGGTGTTTGGGTTTAATGAGAAGATAGATTACGTATTCAGGGCGAGGTATGACAACAATAACCTCAAGCACAAGGTTGTTGAGTTTTTCCTTGCATCCGCACCCAAGAAGAAGGTATCACTGTCAAGTGAGCACGTTGCCTATGAATGGCTTCCTTACAAGCTTGCACTTGAGAGGATCACGCATGAGAATTCGCGCAGGGTGCTCAAAGCTGCTGATACATTTTTAAGGTCTGTTTACAACAAATAAGCGCTGGTGTTTGAATGGTTGATGAGCTTAACGAGAGCAATTTTGATGCGGCCATTAAAGGCAGCAGGCACGTGCTTGTTGATTTCTGGGCACCGTGGTGCGGCCCGTGCAGGGCGGTTGCGCCTAATGTTGAAAAAATTGCTGAGGCTTATGAGGGCAGGCTTAAGGTATACAAGGTTAATGTGGATGATTCGCCTGGCCTGGCGCAGCGGTTCGGCATAATGGGGATCCCTTCACTGATGCTGTTCCAGGATGGCCAGCTCAAGGACAAGGTTGTTGGTGCAATGCCTTTTGAGGGCCTGAAGAGGTTTGTTGATAAGAATCTCCAGTAACTTGGAAAAGTTTATATTTATGTTATGCTCCTTGCTCATCATGCCGGATGACAAAAGCAAAGGTGAAGGGCTGCTTGTAAGGCTGAAAAGGCTTTTTTCAGGCAGTGAAAAGCAGGATGCGGCCCGAAAAAAAGAGGCAATCAGGAAAGCGCTCGAGCCTGTAAAGCCGGATATTGATGTGCTCAGCAATACAAAGAAACCACAGCCGCCCCAGAAGAAGATGGGAGCTGATGTGCAGGAAATTGCACTGGATATCCCTACTGCCAATAATAATGCCGGCAGCACAGTGCCTCTTGCCATTGATGAAAGCAGTATTCCTGTGCGCAAGCGGCCAGGCATTTGCGAATTGTACAGGAAGCACACACCATTTGGCATTATGAAAACGAACGGCAAGGATATTGAGATTGAGCATTTTGACACGCGCCTGCTTGAGCTGTTAAGGCAATATCGTGTTATCCCAGTATTTGAGAGTGTTGATAACCATTCAATAGCAGGATATTATGAGATTCACCCGGCAAGCCTGCGGCTCAGCAATGTGCGCAAGTTTGGCACGAAAAATGGTGAAATCGTATTTGGGGCACTTCACGCGCTCGTAAGCAGGAGCGTGCACGCAGATAAAATCTCTGAAGAAGACAGCCTGGCAATAGACACGCTTATGCTGAAAATAGAAGACGTGCTGAAAAAATAAGTGCTGCGAGAACTTGTGCGTGCTTAATCCGTTTGCCTATTTTTCAGCACCGCTCAGCTGCTTGACAATGCACTTGCGATATCCTTTAGAGGGCCATCGCATTTTGACAACAGGTAGTTTTGGTCGATATCATTGTTCTTGATATCCCGTATGTCCTGTACTGTGAGTGAGCATATGCCGTCAGCCCCCTGAATGCCCTGTGCAAGCATCTGGTATTGTGGTGGGACTTTTGATACGTCAACACTGACGACCTTCACATAGACAACACACTCATCATTTATTGAATGCCCCCTTATCTCTGCGTGCAGGTGCGTCCCGTTTATTATGGTGTCAAACTGCGATGGTGCGCACGTGTCAAGGCTCTTGTACATACATTCCGCAGAATTGCAGGGCACAAGCTCGGCAGGGTTTTTAAGCTGATAGCGCGGGTTCCCAAAGCCGGCTTCCTGCCCGCCATTCCCGCAAATCCCACACATCCCTACAAGAAACAGCAGCGGTATGGCAACAGCAATCTTTTCCATAATCCACAATAGCATATTAAAGCTTAAATGCTTGTGCATTCAATACCCTCACATGCTTGACAATGAGACAAAACAGGAGATACACAAGCGCTTATCAGGGATGCAGAACGAAGTTGAAATACTGTTTTTCCCAGGGCCGGATGAGAACTCCGCACACATACGTGAAATGCTGAAAGGGCTCGGCAGCATCACGCCCAAGCTGAAAGTTGTGCTTTATGATGAGGCCGCCCCCGAGGCAGCTTCATTCTCCATACAGAATGTCCCAGTGATGATTTTTAGGGGCCCCGGCATAAAAGGTGATGCGAGGTTTTATGGGTTCCCTGGCGGGCTTGAGTTTCCTGTGTTTATCGAGTTTATTGCGCTTGCCGGAAGCACCGAGCGCACAGGCCCTTTCACCGGCATAATCCCTCTGGTGAAAGAGACACTCCTGGTTGAATCCCTCGTTTCACCAGCGTGCCATTTTTGCCCTACGGCAGCATACCTTACACTCAAGCTAGCACTGATGAGCGAGCACATCAAAGGATATGTATACGAGATACAGGAGTTCCCATACCTTGCCCAGAAATACCAGGTCCAGGCCGTCCCACGGACAATTGTAAATGATGGCAAGCTTGACATACGCGGTGCACAGCCGGAAGACGTTTTTGCAATGCTTCTTAAAAGGCTCCTTACAGGCCAGCCAGCAAATTAAATTCCAGGCTTCCTTTTACGCCTTTGCGCTTGGCATTCACATGCCGGGCTTAAGCGCTTCCTTAATCTCACTCACATTTTTGCACTGGCTTATGCGGGCCCTGATTTTTGCGGAGCCATCAAACCCTCTTAGGAATTGCAGGGCTTTCGTGCGGATGTCATTCGTGCTGCACATCCCCATCTCTTCACACACAGCAATATACTTCTCCAGCATCCCTTTACAGGACTCTTTGCCAGCCATGCGCAAGTCAGAGAAACAGCACGGGTTGCCCATCGCTGCACGGCCTATCATGAACGCATCACAATACCCTTCCCTTACCTTCGCTTCACCGTCTTTCCTGCACTGTATATCACCATTCCCTATAACAGGAATATCCAGGATACTGCGTAATGAGCGTATTCTTTCCCAATCAGCCTTTCCAGAGTATCCCTGCGCAGGTGTCCTGCCGTGCACTGTAAGAAAATCAATACCCTCAGCAGCTACAGCCTTTGCAAATGCAATTGTCTTTTCATGTGTTCCTGCAAGCCTCATTTTTACTGAGAGAGTCTCTACTTGCCCCCGCAGCTGCCTGATAATGGCCGCTGCCTTCTGTGGCGTGCCGAGCAGTGCGCTCCCAGCACCAGGCTCGCATACTTTATAAGAAGGGCAGCCGCAGTTTATGTCTATCCACCTGAGTTCCTTGAACCTGCTCTTCAGTAGGCGCACAGCTTTTACAAAATCGCTGGCATCCGCACCGAACAGCTGTATACAGTCGTCAAGCCCAGGGTTGAAATCGACTCTCTCAAGGTATTTTGGATTTCTTGCGATTGCGGCTGCACTCACAAGCGGCACGATTGTATAATCCGCACCATACATCTTGCACAGCTTTCTGAACGGGGCATTGGTATAGTCACTTAAGGGTGCAAGAATTGCCCTGTTTTTTATATGCATGCCACCACCAGCCTGTGGATTATTCAGACCTCTTGAACTTCCTTTCAATATCGCCCCAGCTCATACGTATCGTGGTCGGCCTGCCGTGCGGGCACGTGTAAGGGTTCCTGCACTTTGCAAGTGCTGCAAGCAGCTCATTAATCTGTGGTATTGTGAGCTCATCACCACCCTTAATTGCTTTCCTGCACGCGCGTGTTGCAATCTTATTGTCAAGCTCTTCAGTAATCGATGCCGGTGAATTGGCATAATCCCTAAGCTCATCTATTATGTCCTTGACAACCATAGGGTCAAATGCTTTCCCAAAAAGTGCAGGGACACTTGTTAGTGCGTACTCACCGCGCCCAGCCATCTCAACAAACAAGCCGTATCTCTCAAGCACACCCCTGTTCTGCTCAATGAGCTTTTCCTCATCGCGTGTGGTTTGGAATACGAACGGCTTGAGCAGCCTGTTCACCCCAACGGCATTTTCCCTGAGCTGCGCTGTGAATTTTTCATAGAATACGCGCTCCTGTGCAGCGTGCTGGTCAATCAAGATAATGCCAGTGCTGTCATGTGCAATTATGTATGTCTTGTTAAGCTGCCCCAGCACGCGCATGCGAAGGAACTCACTGCCGGCAGCAGCTTGCATGTCTTTCACAGCTTTTGCGTGTTTTTGTGCGGTATCTGCAGTTACATCAGCAAGTGTTTCCTGCCTGCCTTTTTCCACTGGGTAGGTGTGTGCAGCTTTTGACATCCTGCCTTCTACACTTGCCTGGATTGAATGGCTGTTTTCAAGGATGGCTTTCCGTATAGCGTTCGTGACAGCCTCTGCAATCGTATGCTCATTCCTGAGCTTGACCTCCTCCTTTGTGGGATGTATGTTAACATCAATCATTTCGGGATCTATTAATATGTTCAGTATTGCAACGGGGTACCTGCCAAGGAAAATCTTGTCTGAGTACGCACTCTCAATAGCACTCGTGATTGCCCTGCTCTTTACCATCCTCCCATTTATGAATATCACCTGGTAATCCCTGGTTTTGCGCGAGTAGCCAACTTTGGATACATACCCAGCCACGCGTGCACTATCAGTACAGTGCTCAACGCGTATTACGTTCTCGGCTATCTCACGGCCGAATGCGTAAAGCACCTTCCCTATATTATCTGATTTTGGCGAGTTCAGCACTTCCTCCCCATCCTTATACAGTGCAAACGAGATGCTCTTGCTCACCAACGAATATCTCGTAACAAGCGATGCTATTTTTTCTGCCTCTGCATCATCGGATTTAAGGAACTTAAGGCGCACCGGGAACCTGCTGAACAGGTTCCTAACCTCCACAATAGTCCCTTTTGCAATCGGTGACTCGCGGATTGAGGCCGGTGAGCCGTCATCACTAAACTCAGCCACATACCCCTTTGCAGCACCTTTCCTTCTTGATTGTATTGAAAGCTCGCTCACAGCGCAAATGCTCGCAAGCGCTTCGCCCCTGAACCCAAGCGTGCTTATTCTCTCAAGCTCCTCCTCACTGCGTATCTTGCTCGTTGTAAACCGCTTGCCGCAAACCTCAAGGTCATCCCTTGCAATCCCCCTGCCGTTATCCACAACCCTCACAAGCCGTTTCCCGCCTTTTTCAATGTAGACCTTTATCTCATCCGCACCTGCATCAATGCTGTTTTCAATGAGCTCTTTTACAACTGAATGGGGTGCAGTGATAACTTCACCCGCAGCAATCTTTTCACGGAGCCGCTGTGGCATCTCAAAAATCTCTCCCATACCCAAGAACACCTTTTCATATGCACTGTAAGCCCCGTGCAACCATCACGTTCCACGTGCGCTTGAGCCAGTGCAACAATCTTATCACCAGCTTCCTATGCTGGTCTGCCTGTCCTCCTTGAGGCTGTGGCTCTTCTTGCCGTGCGCAAGCCTGTGCAGTGTTTCCTTATGGACAAAATCGTTCTGCTCAAGGCTTTTTGAGAGCATTGCAGCCTTATCAACAACCTCGCGTGGCAGGCCTGCAAGCCGCGCAACGTGCACACCATAGCTCTTATCTGTCCCGCCCTGGACAAGCTTGTGCAGGAATACAACTTCATTGCCGCCCTCTTCAACAGCAACATTGTAATTGTTTATGTAAGGGTACTTGACCGAGAGCAGGTTAAGCAGGTGATAATGTGTTGCAAACATCGTCTTGCACTGTATTTTCTCAGCGATGTATTCCAGGATGGCCCAGGCGATTGCCATCCCGTCGTAGGTTGAGGTGCCCCTGCCAACCTCATCAAGGATTACGAGGGAGCGGCTTGTAGCATTGTTAAGGATGTTTGCGCATTCAACCATCTCAGTCATGAACGTTGACTGCCCGCGTGTTATATCATCACGCGCGCCAACACGCGTGAACACCCTGTCTGTAAGCGGCACAACCGCACTTTCAGCAGGGACAAAACATCCCATATGTGCCATGATTGTGATAAGCGCAACCTGCCGCATCACCGTTGACTTGCCAGCCATGTTGGGGCCGGTGATAACCATAATCATGTTATTCTTGTCAAGCTTTACATCGTTCGGCACGAAACTTACAGTTGCCTTCTCAACAACAGGGTGCCTGCCACCTTTTATGTCTAATATCTCATTTTCTGTAATGGCTGGCTTTACATACCTGTTCTCATAAGATACTTTCGCAAAGCTCTGGTATACATCGAGCTCTGCGATATGTGATGAGAGTGTGTACATCTTCTCCGTGTAGCCGCCCAGGTATTCAACAATCTTATCATAAATCTCCTGCTCAAGCTCTTTGATCCTCTCTTCCGCGTTTAATACCATCACCTCAGCCTCCTTAAGCCTGGGTGATATAAACCTCTCACTTGCAAGCTGCGTCTGCTTGCGCACGTATTCCTGAGGCACCTTGTCTGCCTGGCTTTTGGGCACTTCTATGTAATACCCGATTATCTTGTTGTATCTCACTTTCAGCGTTTTTATGCCAGTCCTCTGCCTCTCTTCCTCCTCAAGCTTGCCAATCCATTCCTGTGAGCTCCCAATCATCCCCCTGAGCCTGTCAAGCTCTTCTGAGTATCCGCTCTTAATCACCCCACCGTCACGGACAAGCTGTTTTGCATTCTCATCGATTGCAAGCGAAATCTGCCTGGCCACATCATCAAGCTGCTCGGATGCAATAAGCTCATCAAAGAACTTCCCGCGCAGCTTGTACTCCGCAACCATCTGCTTGAGCTCATCTGCTTTTTCGATAGACTGCCTGAGCATCAGCAGCTCACGCGGCAGCACGTTCCTGTATGCTATGCGTGTGGCTATCCTCTCAATGTCACCTATGGCTGAAAGTATCCCGCGTATCTTCTCAAGGTGGAGTGGGTTGCGCATAAGCTCCTCAACATTGCCAAGCCTTTCCTCTATTTTTGCCTTGTCAAGGAGGGGTGCTGAAACCCACCTTTTGAGTGTGCGGCCGCCCATCGGTGTCACTGTCTTGTCGAGCACACTAAGCAGCGTCCCGCGCTCTGTCCCGTCAGCCTGGTTCGCCAGCAAGTCCAGGTTTCTCATCGTGGTTGCATCAATTATCATATTCCTTGATGAGCTGTAATATGATATTTTGTGCAGCTTTGGTGCGGTAGCGCCCGCAGACGCGTATTCCATATAAGAAAGAATGCCCGATACAGCCTTCTTTGCATACTGGAACTCCTCAAGCCCATAAGGCGCAAATGAGCCGGTACCGTTTATTTTTGAGAGGATGTATTCACCATTCTTTTCATCAAACCTGTAAGCTTCAAGCTCTGTTTTCTTGAACCCATACTCACGCTCAAGCCTTCCCAGCCACTCATACCCCTGCACGTGGCCTTGAGGGACTATCACTTCTGCAGGCTTGTATTTTTCGAATTCAGTATCAATACCGTCAGCCGCAAGCTCAGTTGCGAGCGCCTCGCCCGTTGATACATCGCACGCACACAACCCCATCTTACTCCCAGCAGGAAATATGCTTATGATGTAGTTGTTTGATTTCTCGCTCATCAGGGCAGGCTCAATCAGTGTGCCCGGGGTTATAACCCTTACCACACCCCTTTTTACAAGCCCCTTCGCTTTCCGCGGGTCCTCAAGCTGCTCAACAACCACAACCTTATGGCCTTTTCCTATAAGCTTTTTTAGGTAAGATTCAAGTGCGTGGTATGGGATGCCTGCAAGCGGGGCTTTTGCATCATTTTTTCCGCGTGATGTCAGTACAATCTGCAGGTCACGCGAGACAACTTTTGCATCATCATAGAACGCTTCGTAAAAATCTCCCATCCTGAACAGCACTAGGCAATCCTGGTATTTCTTCTTGATTTCCCAATACTGTGCCATTGCAGGGGTAATCCTCCCCCCTACGCCTTCCCCCACCATCGCTCTCTTTAAGATTTGTATTGTTTTTAAGTTTGTATGTATGCACTTCAATCCTGGCTGTTCCCCTTTGCAAGGTTTGAAAGTGTTATCCAGTCATCGATGATTGTTTTTGCATTATCCAGGCATTCCTCCATCGCAGCCTCACTTTCCATCCCATAATTAAGCTCTCCTGCCAGGACAATCCCAAGCGCAGCGTTGTTCTCCTGCCTGCATATCTTATCAAGCTTATCTATCAGCGGCGCAAACCTGCTGAATTTTCTTTTTGCTTCTGTAACTGCGGTTGTGAGGTTCCTTTCATGCTCACCTTCAAGCTTCAAATTGCATGTTCTCAAAAAAGCAACTTGCATCCTTATGATTTCGGGATCTTTGTTTTTTTTCGGGACAGACATGACATCACCTGCTAATGTTAGTATATATAACTATAAATTACACTCAACGTCTCACGCGCCCATGGCGGCAGGTTTTCACCCTGCAAATGCAGCTTGGCTATTGTCTTGTTAATGTTATCAGTTGCATGGAGTATTTTGTTTACTGCCTCACCTTTAATGCCTATTTTTGAAAGAAGATGTGCTGCAGCCATCTCTTCAACATGCTTTGGAGTGCCTGCATAGAATGACAGCTTTACCATCTCACCACCTATTTTTGCATCTATCGTAGTGCCATTAAGGCGAGATATCAGGCTTTTTGCGCTTGGCCCTTCAAGCGAATATGTCAGCGCACCACTATGCAAGATTTGCTCTGCCTCCTTTTTTGTTATCTTGCCAGCCTTGGCCAGCTCATCAACAGCAGACGCAGTAATGTAATCCGCGTTTATGTATCCCAGCTGGTTTACAGTGCTCGGCCCTATGGAATTAGTAGCTGCCTGGTGCACAGCTTTGCCGTTCTTTTCAGCAATCTCTTTTAGGGCTTTCTGCATTCCTTTATCCTTAAATTCTATGATAACCTTCATCGCGTTAGTGCTATCGCTTTTTGGTATCGATGATGCTGGTAGTGATTTAGGCTCCAGCTTTTCAACAAACCCAAGAATCTTCCGCCTGCTGCTTTCAGAAATTCCACTTAACGAATGGTTAAGCTCAACATCATTTATGAGCCGCTCCACGTTAAACGGCATCTCCTTACCACCAACTTTATAAAACACCTTGCCGTTTTTTATTATTATTTCAGCTTCCAAAATTGATGCCTGTGCACATTTTTCCTTTATCCTGTAAACGTCTTTCAACCCGTACTTCTTGAAAATCTCTTCGCTTGACTCAAGCAGGGCTTTTTGTATTTCACTTTGCATCCCTTTCGGGCCTAATATAACAATCTCATCACCAACTTGTGTTATTCTAGCCACATACCCTTTGTCAGCAATCTTTCTCATAGCATTGAAATATATCTCCAGCCCAACATCACCAACTTTTCGGTTTATGCCGTTAAGCAGCCACGTTTTGCTTTTGTCAAGCACATAAACCGAGGCATTATTCATAACGCTGTTGATGTTTGGGTACCTTTCTGATATTTCCTTAATAGCCCCATCCGCATGTGACAAGGCTGAGAAAATATTATCACTCTTGTATGGAATACTTTTACGGGCATTTGCAAGGTTTTTTGAAACGTCTTCAGGTATTTTTTTAACAAAATCATCCACAGCCCCTATTACTTCTTCAGATGGTTTTATGCTTAGGACTTTTTCTACAGCAGCAATTTTAGAGCGATTCTTCAACACATTTTTTAATACACTGCCGCCCACAGGCACAAGTGACACAGCTGCAACGAGATATAAGTTTATCCTGCTGATCGACCCTTCCTTATATTCATTGTATGCATTGGCCAATGCAACTCCTGCGTTTATTTCTGCGATATTCTTCATTAACTCCCTGGCGGCAGTTTCCTCAGGCATTCTTGATATGTGCTCTTCAACCAGTTTCTTTGCCTCGGTAAGCAGCGCATATGCATATTTTGAGTTCTCCAGCGTGTAATTCTTTATCTCTTCAGCGCTCATATACTCGCTTTTTAGGTTTAGCTCGGCTATTTGTTTGTCAAGAAGCTCTTTTGATTTTTGCAGGTTTATCCTGGCAGCATTAAGCATTATAGGGTTTCCTTTTTCTTTCTTAAGCTCTTCTATTGTGAGAAGGTAATAATCAGCAGATTTCCTCAATGAATAAAGATAATTAAGTGAATTCAGGTATACCTCCAGCTTGCTGATGTTTTCTAGGATATCTACAGCCAATGTCTTTTCTTGCTTGTTATTGGCAATCACATAACCTTGAATAGAAGATGGCATAATCTCTTTTTTGATAAATGTATACTTAAATAGTTTTTCTGTGATTTATAAATGATGAGCTCATTCTGTATTTATGCAAATATGCAGAAGGACTGGGCAGTGGATATGATAATGGAGCTTTCACAGTACCTTATGAAAAACGGCTATTCATACACAAAAGAGAATCCTGATTTCACCATTGTGATTGGTGGCGATGGCACGCTCTACCATTACCTGGATAAGCTCAAGGGCAAAGTGCTGCTTATTGGG
>JAOAKK010000001.1 GCA_026413685.1 Microcaldota archaeon
ATTATAACCAGCCAAATTCAGGGAGGGCAGCAAGCTGGGACGACGTGCCACGTGACATAAGGAAGGTGTATGAGAAGATGGGGCTCCCGGAGGCAGAAAAGAGGGCACTTTTGGGTGGCACAGTTGCCCAATACCAATCTGAGAGTGTTTATGAAAAGGTAAGGGAAGAGTGGGAAAGAAAGGGGGTAATATTCTCGAGCCTTGATGAGGCAGTTAAAAAACACCCACACATCGTAAAGAAGTATTTTGCAAAGGCCGTCCCCGTAACAGACAACAAGTTTAGCATGCTTCATTACGCAGTTTGGAGTGGCGGCTCGTTCCTCTACGTGCCGCGCGGTGTCACAGTCAGCGTTCCCATGCAGGCATATTTCTTTATGCGTGAGAAGCGCGAAGGGCAGTTTGAGCACACAATTATTATAGCAGAGGAAGGGGCAAGCATACATTACATTGAGGGATGCTCTGCACCGATATATGACAAGAACTCTCTTCATTCAGCTGTGGTTGAGGTGTATGCAAAGGATAGGAGCCATGTCAGGTACTCAACAGTGCAAAACTGGAGCAAGAACGTATACAACCTGAACACCAAGCGTGCGATTGTTGGCAGGGAAGCGCTTATGGAATGGGTTAGTGGCTCGCTTGGCGCAAAGATATCAATGATATACCCATCCAGCATTCTTGCTGGTGAGGGCGGGCGCGCCACCCATCTTGCGATAACAGTTGCCGGCAATGGCACAATAAAAGAAGGAGGTGCTAAGGTTATACACGCCGCCCCAAACACACATTCAACAATACTCTCGAAGGGCATCTGTATTGGGAACGGCCACGGTGTCTATCGTGGCCTTGTAAGGATTGAGAAAGGTGCGGTGCGCTCAACCTCATCCGCAAAGTGCGATTCACTTTTGATTGGCAGGAGTGCAAGGTCAGACACATTCCCTTACTCAGACATAAAAGAGGCGGAGAAGACCTCTTACGTGCACGAGGCGAGTGCTGGCCGCATTTCAGAGGAGCAGCTGAGCTATCTTGAAAGCAGGGGAATTAAAAGGCAGGATGGGATGATGCTTTACGTTAGCGGCTTTATATCCCCTGTGATAGCCGAGATACCTCTTGAATATGCGATTGAGCTGAATAGGTTCATACAGGTTGAGATGGAGGATAGCGTTTGCTGAATGATAGTATGGTGGGAGTATGGCCAGGAAGAATACGCGTGCTGGGCATTCAAGCGCCCTTGAGATAAGCAGCTTGAGAGCCTCTGTTGAGGGGAAGGAAATCATAAGAGGCATCTCAATGCGTGTGTGCCCAGGGGAGATACACATAGTCATGGGACCGAATGGCTCTGGCAAGAGTACGCTGGCGTGCTCATTGATAGGAATGCCAAATTACAAAACATCAGGCAAAATATTGCTATGTGGTGAGGAGATATCAGGAAAGGCAATGCACGAGCGCTCGCGTGCTGGCCTTTTTATTGCGTTCCAAAACCCTCCTGAGATTGAGAGCATCAGGAACTCCAATTTAATAAGGCAGGCAGTTCTTGCACATGGGAGCAAGGAGAGTGCATCGGAGTTCAAGGAAAAGCTGGAGGGCACACTCGGGAAGGTAGGGCTTGGCAGCAGCTTTTACGGCCGCCCAGTGAATTATGGGTTTTCTGGTGGTGAGAAGAAGAAAAATGAGCTTGCACAGCTTCTTATGCTTAAGCCAAAGTTTGCTGTGCTGGACGAGGTTGATTCCGGCCTTGACATAGATTCCGTGAAAAAGGCAGCACACATCATACGCGAATGTGCAGGGTCGGGCATGGGCATAATACTGATAACGCACAGCCCGCAAATCCTGAAGTTTATCACACCCACACGTGTTTACCTGCTTCTTGACGGGAAGATAGCAAAAGAGGGGGGCAAGGAGCTTATAGTGCAGCTTGAGAGAAGCGGGTTTGCAGAGCTGGGTGAGCAGCCAATACGCAAAAGGACATAGGCAGTTCTGGAAGATGCAGCCATTCTTTAATAAGGTGATGTAGTGAGGATGGGATATTTTGTTGGTGATGCCCCATACACATCGTTCAAAGGAAACAATGCAATGATAAGCATACCTAATAATAGGCAGGCTTTTATTACGATGAGAGTGCTCTACCCCGGCTCTGTAAATATAAAGGTAGGGAAGGGCGCAAGGCTTGCATTTTCGATAATCAGCGAGCCAGTTGTGAATGAGCATAACATTCGCATCTGTGCTGATGTTGGGAAGGAAGGGATGTGTGCAACAACCCTCAATCTTAAAGGCAGCCCGCAGCACACCAAACTTAAGGTAAGAGGAGCTGCGGGAGATAGCTCCACACTTGCGTTAAATTACATATTACAGCATAAGGGCATGCTTATAGGGAATACTTCCACGAAGGCTGGAGGGCGGGCAAAGATTAGTGTTAATGCACTTATCATGCCATCCGGTTGTGGAGTGGCCGACACCTCAGTTTCAGTGGCTCACGCAGGCTCAAGCTCACGAACCGAGATTAATGTTGCAGGTGTCTTGCATTGTGATATGCACAGCAGTTTTAAAGGTGAGATATACATTCCTCAAAAGGCAAGAAACGCTTTGGCAAGCATGCGCGGGAAATTCATGGCAGCCCCTGGTGCGAGCGTTAGTGCAGTCCCTGTGCTTAAGGTACACAGCAAGGATGCACGGGCATCACATAGCATGGCAGTAACAAGCCTAAGCGAGCAGGAGCTAAATTATATGTGCAGCAGGGGGATAAGCAAGGAGGATGCAATCGCACTTGCCGAGGACGGGCTTGTCACAGCGATGGTTAACAGGATTGCGGATACAATAAGCAGTATAATAGAGAGTGCAAAATGATGTTATTATGTATTAAAGTTTAATGCAAATGTATGCTATGCAGGCGTTTGTTATAAAGGGATGATATACTGAAATGAAGGTGCTGGCGAGCAGAGGTGTTATGATGGTTGATTACAAGAAAGATTTTCCCATACTTGAGAGGTTTCACTACCTTGATAGTGCGGCAACATCACTCAAGCCAATACAGGTTATTGAGGCTGAGATGGAATATTACAAAGAGTACCCTGCAAATGTCCACAGGGGCGTTTACAAGCTGAGCGAGCGTGCAACTGAGATGTTTGAGCGCACGCGTGATAGTACCGCCAGGATGTTTGGTGCAAAGTCGCGTGAGGTAATATTTACGAGAAACACTACAGAATCGCTTAACCTGCTTGCAGCCACTTTGGGCAATTCTGTATTAAGGAAGGGGGATACAGTGCTTTTGACAGCGATGGAGCACCACAGCAATATTGTGCCGTGGCTTATGCTGAAGGAGCGGGTTGGTATTCGTGTTGAGTTTGTTGAGCTTGAAGGCCAATCGCTTGATTATGAGGATTTCAAGGCAAAAGTTGGCAAGTATAACCCAAAAGTCGTTTCGTTCATGCACGCATCAAACGTGCTTGGCACAATAAACGATGCTGCAAAGATAATAAAGCTTGCAAAACGCAGCGGTGCAATAACAATTATGGACTGTGCACAAAGCGCCCCTCACATTAAGGTTGATTTTTCAAGGCTTGGTGTTGATTACATTGCTTTTTCTGCGCATAAGCTGCTCGGGCCGACAGGTGTTGGCGTCCTTATCGGAAAAGAAAGCCAGCTTGAAGAGCTCCCACCGTTTATGGGCGGAGGCAGCATGATACGAGAGGTTAGCAGGCAAGGGTTTAAGCCGGCAGAGCTGCCGCAGAAGTTTGAGGCCGGCACGCCAAACATTGCTGGTGTGATAGGGTTTGGTGCAGCTTTGGATTACATCAAGAAGGTTGGCTTTGGCAAGATAGAGAGTGTTGAGAAAGGCCTGCTTGCCTACATCCTCAAGCGGGCGCGCGAGCTCGGCTACATAAAAGTTTATTCAAGCCAGGATGTTGGCAATGCGGTTGGGATATTCGCGTTCAATGTAGATGGTGTCCACCCGCACGATGTGTCAGCGCTTCTTGACGAGGCAAACGTTTGCATACGTGCAGGGCACCACTGTGCACAGCCATTGCATAGCCAGCTTGGGATAAATTACACCGCACGTGCAAGCTTGTATTTCTACAATACAAAAGAGGATGTTGATGCATTGTTTTGCGGCCTTGAGAATGTGAAAAAGGTATTCAATGCATAGGTGCTTATGATGGATGTTGATTACGAGCTCCTTGCTGAAAGGTATAAGAGGCCGAAGCATAAGAAGAAGCTGAAAGGCGCATTTACAGGGGAGGCGTCAAACTCGCCTTGTGGTGATAACATAAAGATATATATCTCTGTTGGTGCCGAAGGCAAGATAAGGGATGCTGCGCATGATGGGCACAGTTGTGCGCTTGCAACAGTTAGTGCCGATATGCTGTGTGATTACGCTATTGGGAAAAGGCTTGGCGATGTATGCAATGTAGACTTTGAAAAGATGGTGCGTATGCTTGGGTTTACACCATCCATTGGCAGGGCAGGCTGTGTGCGTGTATCGCTGGATGCGTTCCATGACGCGTGCAGGACGGCAATGCGCACAGGAAAGCGCAGGAAGACAAAATGACGGGTGGTGAGGTATGGTTCTTGTTGAGCGTAAGGTTAAAGGCGGCAAGCTTGTGCGGGTAGATGTGCGCTTTGAGGATGAAAGGATTGCAGGCATACGCATAACCGGTGATTTTTTTGTGCATCCAGAGGATGCACTTTTGTGTATTGAGCAGAAGATAATAGGGTTGCACATAAATAGTATTGAAGATGGTGTTAAAGAGGCATTCTCCTCTGCCAATGCTGAGATTGTCGGCTTCTCAGCTTTGGACATATCTGAGATGATAGCTGAAGCATACATGCAGCAAAGTGCTGGCAATGGCAGCAGCCGCCCAAGCACATGAAAATGACAAGGTGGTGCGGGGCACATGATGTAGATGGTGTTTTTATGCAGGAAGATAATTGGCGTGTTATAAAGGTTTCAGCACAGGATGCGGCGCTTAACATGGCCCTTGACGAGGCAGTATGCCGTGCAATATCAAAAGGGGTATCCGGCCCAACAGTGCGCTTTTATACATGGTCACCCTCGGCAGTGTCGATTGGATATTTTCAGGAGATTTGGCGCGAGGTTGATATTGATTATTGCAGGAAGATGGGGATAAGCTTTGTTAGGAGGCGTACGGGCGGAGGCGCAGTTTATCACGACTCACAAGGTGAGATTACATACAGCGTGCTTGCACCGGAGTGCATGTTCCCAAAAGGCATAATCGAATCCTATAAGGTTATTTGTGGCTGGATTATTGATGGCCTTGCCGGAGTGGGAATAAGTGCCGAGTTTAGGCCGATAAATGACATTGTTGCTGGAGGGAAGAAAATATCCGGGAACGCCCAAACGCGAAGGGATGGCGTGCTGCAACAGCACGGCACAATTTTGTACCGCCTTGATGTAGATACAATGTTCAAGTGCCTGAAAGTTCCAGATGCCAAGATTCGTGATAAAATGATCCAATCCGCCAAGGAGAGGGTAACAAGTGCCAGTGACCTTACACAGGGCAATGTCTCTTTTGATGGGCTTTATAAATCGCTTCTTAATGCATTTTGTGCAGGCAAGAAATTCAGTTTTGGCAGTTTCACACAGGAAGAGCTGGCGGATGCTTATTGGCTTGCACGCACAAAATACTCGTCAGATGAGTGGAATTTTTGGAGGTAATTTCCAGTCGCATGCCGCAATCCTATTTTTTCTTCAGCAGGTAATGCATGGGCTTGCCGAGCGCAATCTCCATAGCCTCATGTATTGACTCATAAAACGTCGGGTGTGCGTGCACGGTTGCTGCAATATCTTCCACATAAGCGTTCATCTCAAGCGCAACCCCAGCTTCACCAGCAAGCTCTGATGCATGTTTTCCTACCATCCCGAAGCCCAGTATCCTGTTATTACTGTCACAGATTATTTTGACAAGCCCATCTTCACGTGATTCTGCCACAGCCCTTCCAAGTGCAGAGAACGGGAATTTTATGGCCTTTACATCATAACCTCTTTTTCGTGCTTCATCCTCGCTCATGCCCACAACGGCAATTTCAGGGTTTGTGAATACAATCTCAGGGATGCTGCGCGGCTCAAACACACTCCCTTTGATGCCCGCGGCAGCCTCAGCTGCAACAAGCCCTTGCATGAATGCCTTATGTGCAAGCAATTGCCCACCAACACAATCCCCAGCAGCGTAAACATTTGGCTCGCCGGTTTGCATCCTCTCATTCACACAGATAAACCCATCCTTATCCAGTTTTATTTTTGTGTTCTCAAGCCCCAGCCCAGCGGTATTTGGAACTCTTCCGATAGCCACCACTGCCTTGTTTGCGCGCAGCTTTTGCAGCTTCCCATTTTCACCTGCTGTAAATTCGATTACGACACCTTTTTTATCCTGCCTTAAGGATACGATTGTGCATTTTTCATATATGCTCATCCTGCTGTTTTTTGACCTGGCCACTTCTGCAACGAGCTCTTGGTCAAATCTGGAGAGGAGGCGTGAGCGCGCCAGCAGGTATACTTCAGCACCCATCTCCGCAAAAAATGTCCCAAGCTCAGCAGCAACATACCCTGCACCGATAATGGCAATCCTTTTTGGAATTTTTTCAAGGAATAGCGCTTCGCGTGAGGTTATAACATTCCCTCTTATCTTGATTTC
This sequence comes from Microcaldota archaeon, assembly GCA_026413685.1. GTDB lineage: Archaea > Micrarchaeota > Micrarchaeia > CAILAH01 > CAILAH01 > CAILAH01. The sequence continues at coordinate 6,645 of JAOAKK010000001.1, forward strand.
TTTCGGAATGTAAGGGATAGACCCTGTGGCAATTATAGCGTTCCTGAACCTTATGCTTTCCAGCCCACCACCATCTTTTTCCTTTTTTATGAGGATGTGGCCTGATGACTCAAACCGCGCCTCGCCCCTTATAATTTTGACACCGTAAGAATCCAGCAAAAACTCAACACCTTTCCTTAGTTTCTGGATTACCCGCCTGTTTTCTGCCTGTACTTTTTTCATATCGATTTTTCCAATGCTTGCGCTAATCCCTATTTTCCTTAAATATTCAGTATCACGCACAAGCCCCGCAACGTTGAGCAGCATCTTTGAAGGGATACACCCACGGTTAAGGCACTCACCTCCAATATCTTCTTTTTCAATAAGCACAGTGTCAAGGCCTAGCTGCCCTGCCCGTATTGCGGCCATATATCCTGCAGGGCCACCGCCTATTATTGCCAATGAGTATTCCCTTCCGATTTCACCCATCACCATAAATCCCACTCTCATTATAAATATATAAATGATAAAGGGCATTATTGTAGCATGGCTGTACGAAAGAAGGCAGGCACTATTCCAAATGGCACACAGACAGCCAATGAGGCAACACAAGCAGCAGAAAAGCAGGAGGCAAGCCAGCTAAGCAGCACGCTAGGCGAAGCAATCAATAAATACAAGCAGCTCGCCTTTAATGTGGCGTCTGCAATGCCTTACAGTTCCATGAAGCCCTGGGTTGCGTGTGCCGATGACAAGATAGAAGAAGTACTCAATGAAAATCGCACGCTCCTCCTTAATTTAAAAGACATATACGTGCTTGCAATCATCCGCGTGATTATGGCCATAATTGCATTTTGGCCAATAAGTTTCCTTCTTTTTTCATCAATGGCAATACTCGTAGCATCTTTAGGCATGCTGGCTGCAGGAATTGGGGGCAACACACCGATGGCCTTTGCTGGTGTGATCCTGGCTGCAGCGGTTATACTTGTGCTATTGCCTTCCCTCAAGTTTCTGGCTAGCTCTGCAATCATGCACATAATTGCAAAGCTGGCAGGGGGCAAGGCAACATTTACTGGGACATCATCGATAATCCTCTTGTCAGAAGCAGCGTTTACAGTTCTTATGGTACCAATGTGCCTTGCATATGCACTGCTGTTTGGATACCTGATTGGTTTTCTCAGCTATGCAGTATTTGCATATATGGTTTATCTGCAGTATAGGGGTGTAAAGCATATGCATGCCCTTTCACCGAAACGCGCAGCAATCGTTGTGCTTGCCTCTCTTGCAGTTGAAGCATTCTTAATACTTGCGGTTTTGGGCGTGCTGGTATTTATGCCCTATGGCTATATCATATTATCTAAGGTGTAATCATGGGAGACTTTGATAAGGTTATGAGCGCCTATCTGGGCTATGTTGACCGTGTAAGATCCTTTATACCTTACAAGAGGGTTGCTTTGTGGAAGGATTTTTTCCTAAACCCCCTGAAGGTGATCGGTGCATCAAAGGATAGCATAATGACTATCTTGAAAGACCTTTACATGATGGGAATACTTTCGTTCATTATATGGCTAGCAAGCGCATTCATACCCCAGGCAATAGTGCAGCTTGTGCTTAACCCAGGCATGTCCGCAATATCAATTCCATTACTGGCTTTTATGCTTATCGCCTCAATAGTGTTTCTTGCTGTTCTGCCATTGATGTCTGCAGCATACGCTTTTCTTGAGTTTATAGTTGCAAAATTGGTTGGCGGGAGTGCGGATTTCAGCAGGCACCTGTTTGCATCTGCAATGCCACAGCTTGGAATGTTTGCATTTTTGCTGCCAATAACAATTTTGCAGGCCGTGCTGGGAATATTCTCAATAATCCCATTTTTAGGGCTTGCTTTAACGTGCCTTTTACTTCCACTGCAGATTGTCGTCCTGTGTGCATGGCTTTACACAATTTACCTTAAGTTTTTGTCATTCAAGGAAGTGCACAAAGTAAGCGGCATAAGAGCAGCAGCAATAATCATAATTCCATTGATAGTTATAGCTGTGCTGGTGGTAGCACTCGCAATGTTGTTCTACACTTCTATAATGGGTTTTCTTATAGGCACTTCACTGCCACCAAGAGTTTCTTAATTTTTTAACTCTATCAATTTTTTAGACTATATCAACGAGCAATTTTCCCGGGTCTTCAAGGTGCCTTTTCACTTCTAGCAGGAACCGTGCAGCTTCAGCACCGTCAGTTATCCTATGGTCAAACGTTAATGAAAGTGGCATGACATCTCTTATTACGATGCTGTTCCCCATAACAACAGGCTTCTTTTGTATTTTTCCTATGCCAAGTATTGCGCACTCCGGATAATTAAGCACGGGCACACCGTAAGTTGCCCCAATTGAGCCCCAGTTTGTTATCGTGAACGTACCCCCACTAACCTCATCCAGCGACAGTTCCCTTTTTCTGGCCTTGTCTGAAAGCACCATAATCTCACGCGCAATATCAATGATGCTTTTCAAATCAACATCCTTCACAACCGGCACGATGAGCCCATCCTCAGTATCAACAGCAATCCCGATATTATAGTATTTCTTTATTACGAACTCGTTGGTATGCTCATCCACTGTGGAATTAAGCCAAGGATGCCTTTTCAGTGCAATCACAGCTGCCTTAATCACAAACGGGAGATATGTTAGATGTATCCCATCCTTTGCAGCATTGGCTTTTTCGCGCTCGCGCAGCTCAACAAGCTGTGTCACATCAGCATCTTCTATTGCAGTTGCCTGGACTGCAATACAGTTTGATTTTCCAAGGCGTGATATGATTGATTTCCTTACACCCTTGATAGGCACACGCACCTCAATATACTTTGCAAGCTCGCCTTTTAGTGGGTGTGCAATCTTCTCACTTATAGGTTCGGCCTCCTTATCCTTCTTAAGCTTGCCAACTTCGACGATACTTTCGAGCCTCTCCGCAGCACTTTGGACATCACGCTCGAGTATCACACCGCCAGGCCCTGTCCCAGCAACCTTAGATAGGTCAATGCCCATCTTTTTTGCAAGGTCTCTGGCTTTTGGTACCGCTTGAACCATTGGTGGGTGCTCGTGCACCTTCTCAACAACACGCATGTCTTCGCTTCGGTCAAGCTCGCGGAGAACAGGCCTCTTTTTTGCTGCGGCTGCACGCACATCATCCTCGCTTATTTCACCGTGCTTGCCAGTGCCTTTTACCATCTTAATATCCACACCAAGCTCACGCGCAAGTGCCCTTACACGCGGTGTTGCGAGCACATCACGCGGTGCTTCAGCACCTCGCGCAGGCACTTCACCAGCACCTATATTACTTACTACATCAACCTTTGCCGTTGCAGGGCCTATGGTGAGCAGCACACTCCCAACACGCGCAGTCTCACCTTCCTTGAACCTGAGCTCTATCACTTTCCCTTCCACAGGGGATGGGATCTCAACAACAGCCTTATCAGTCTCAACCTCAGCAATCTTCTGGTCTTTTTTAATTATGTCTCCTGGCCTGACAAGCCACTTGATGATTGTGGCCTCCTCCATCCCTTCTCCAAGGTCCGGAAGCTTAAATTCAAACACCATCCATACGCACCCCTTAAGCCGCATTAACGAGCGGGCTAACGATATACGTGCCCACCAAGTAAGTTACCAATAATACCATTATTGCAATGCCCCAGTGCTCAATTAGCACATGGCTGACTTTTTCGTTCTTGATTTTTGCAATGTATATGCTGAGTGCGCCCAACAGGAGCATTCCCCATATGATTGATGCCAAGACTGCCAATTGCAACGGCAGCAAAAGTACAGGCACTGCAAACGTTAGTGCAATCACGAGCTTTGTCATAAAAGTTGCAATTGTTGATTCCCATACGCTTCTTTCTGTTGTCTCGCGGCTTGACTCCTCAGATATGTGTATGCCAAGCGCATCCGAGAGCGCATCTGCAATTGCAATTGTTATAATCCCACCGAGCACTGCTGCTGTTGAATGCGTGCCCGCGTTAAGGCCCATTACAAGCCCAAGCGTTGTTATCACGCCTGATACAGTGCCAAACCCAAACCCTGTCCTGTAAGACTGCTTAATAGCCCCATCCTTGCCGCGCAACCCAAGCCCGCCTTTCCTATCACTCTTGTTTTTTGCAGTGTGCATTCCTTCACCTTTTAGTACCTCATCACATCTAGCACGGCGCTTTTTACTTTCCTTTCGTTTGGTATGAAGTATTCTTCGAGCTTTGGCAGCGGCACGGGGACATCATACCCCGTGACACGGAGAATAGGCGCACGCAGGCTTGTAAGCGCCTTCTCAGCTATGCGCGCAGCAATCTCCGAAGATGCGCTAAACCCTCTCATTGCCTCCTGCACAATCACCAGCCGCCCAGTCTTTCTTACAGAATCAGCAATCGCCTTGTCATCGAGAGGCTTAATCGCCCTCACATCGATTATTTCACAGCTGATGCCATCATTCCTGAGCTCGTTTGCAGCGTTTTCTGCAACTCTTACCATTGCGCCCCACGCAACAATAGTAACATCCGCACCTTCACGGGCAATCCTGCATTTGCCTATAGGCAGTGTATACCTGTTCTCCGGAACATTTTCCTTGAATGCCCTGTAAAGCCTCTTATGCTCAAGGAAAAGGACAGGGTCATCCCACTCAGCGGCAGCTGCAAGAAGCCCTTTTGCTTCATAAGGCCCTGAAGGCACAAGTATGGTTATGCCAGGTATGTTTGCAAACATCCCCTCAATGGGCTCGGCGTGAAGCTCAAGCGCGCGCACACCACCGCCATAAGGCATCCTGATAATTATGGGCATGCTATACCTGCCACGTGTCCTGTTCCTTATCCTTGCAGCGTGCGCATTAATTTGGTTGTATGCAAGGAAAGAAAACCCATCAAATTGTATTTCGGGGATTGGGCGCAACCCGGCGTATGCCATCCCAACAGCAGTCCCTATGATCCCAGACTCTGCAAGCGGCGTGTCAAATACTCTCTCCTGCCCAAATTTATCCTGAAGGCCATCCGTTACCCTGAATACACCACCATTTTTGCCCACATCCTCCCCGAAAATTACAATTCTCTTATCCCTTTCCATCTCTTGCGCCAGTGCCATGTTGATTGCCTGAATCATATTAACCTCAGCCATAAAACCACCTACCTGCACATACATAGCCTGCCCTCAGCAGCCATGCCATAAAGCAAGATACCCATCATATCACCTCGCAAACCTGCCAGCATCCTCAAGCTGCTCTTCAAGCTCAGCAGGCATCCTCGCATATACATTCTTGAACATGTGCGTATAATCACTCCTGAACGCCTCAGCCTCCTCAACAGCATGCTCAACCTCAACAGCCGCCTGCTTTATGATTTTCTTTTCCAGCACCTCGTTCCATATCCTTTTTGCTTTTAGGTATTTCCTGAACCTTTCAATTGGGTCTTTCTTTTTCCACATCTCAATCTCATCCTCAGGCATGTACCTTTTTGGGTCATCAGCAGTTGTATGCATCCCCATCCTGTATGATACTGCTTCTATAAGCGTGGGGCCTTCACCTTTTCTTGCAGCGTCTACTGCTATTTTGGCAGTGTAATACATTGCAAGCACATCGTTGCCATCTGCTTGCACGCACCTGATTCCAGCAGCAATGCCTTTCTGTGCGATTGTTTTTGCAGCAGTCTGCTTTTTGCGCGGGACTGAGATTGCCCATTGGTTATTTCTCACAACAAATACCACAGGAGCGCCATAAACACCCGCAAAGTTTAGTGCCTCATAAAAATCCCCCTCAGAACTGCCCCCATCACCAGTATATGTCATTACAACCTTATTCTCACCTTTATGCTTCATAGCCATCCCTATCCCGGCCGCATGCAGGAAATGTGTCGCTACAGGCACACAGACAGGCGTAATGTTAAATTCGCGTGGAAGATGGTTGCCCTCTTCAAATCCCATAAAATACATAAGGAAATACTTGAGGGGCACACCCATAACGATGTACATCCCCTGCTCCCTATACGCAGGCACTACCCAGTCATCCTTCCTGAGTGCAAACGATGTCCCTACAGTGATTGCCTCCTCACCCCTGCATGGCGCATATGTCAGCATCCTTCCCTGCCTTTGCAAGTTTATGGCTTTCTCATCAAGCACCCTTGCAGTCACCATGCACCTGTAAAGCCCTATGAGCTGTTCCCTGCCAAGGCCGCCCCGCAAAAGTTCCTTCTCGAGCGCCTTATCAACAGCACCATTCTCGTCAAGCACCTGTATATAATCAACACTGCCAGAGAATACCTTTTTCACAGCCATGCTTACACCTCTCCCGCAAACTATATATTATTGCCAAATGCTGTGTGCTACCATCATTATGCCGCAGCCGTAATCATTTCGTGCTTATCTGGCTCACAGGCCTTCTCAGCTCTGCAGGGTCAATACCCTCTTTCATCGCAGCGAGTATGCCCCCAACCTCCCAGTAATTTTGGGCAGCTATGACGCCTTTAAGCCCAACCTTTTCAGGAGTTGCTTTCATCACAGTTGTGTTTTCCTTGACTGCAATTATTGGTATTTTCCATTTCTGTGCAGCAAGCGCCGGGATGCCACCCATGCAGGTATATGGCATTACGACAGCATCAACATCCCATACACTTATGCCACCCTCCGCACCCGCCCGATGCAAGCTTATGTCATCCCTGCTTAGAGGGATAAGCCTGGGCGCCCTGTCCAACCCCTGCAGCACGCATCCCAGGTAAGCAGGCCCAATCGCCTCTGCAGCGGCGCGTGGGTCAACCCTGCCGCTATGCGTTTCCTTATATATCTCATATTTGCTGAGCAACGGTGCGTGTGCAGCAGGCACACCAAACTTTGCAGATATGAGGTGGGATATTATGGCCTCAGTGCCACCGTAAGGGTTTGCACCCTTCCCTTGGAAATATGCTTTCAAGTCTTTCATATTAATCTTGATTGAAAGCGAGATTGCAAGCGCCTGCGCACCTTTCGATATTGCGAGCTGGCACGCCTCTAAAAGCGGCTCTTCATTTGTTATCTCTCCCACAAACGACCCGCTGCGTGTCTTGACAGCACGCGCCTCAACAGCCTCCTTCGTCTTGAATACGCCTGCAATCTCAACACCCGCAACTGTCCTCATCGCATTGATAGTATTTATTGCAAGGTCATAGCTCTCCTTTTCCATTCCTTTATCAAGGACCACGCCTATCCTGTTTCTCTCCACTTCACGCAGGGCAACCTCTCCCTTAAAGAACTTATCCAAGGAGTACCCCTCAACATAGAGGACATTTCTTTTTGCTACGTTAAGCGCAACACCGTTTACTACATTCGGGTGTGAAATCACCCTATCTGCAATCGATGCCATCATATTGGTTGCTGGTGTTGCATCCCCAACATAACCGCCTATATCTGCTTTCACACCTGTTGGGACGATGTGTGCAACAATGAACTGGTTTGCCATAATGCCACCCAAACTCCTAGCCATTGCCTTTTCGGCTTTTTGTGGATTGGCCTTCAACACGCATGGATGCATCCACAACAAGGCTCCTGCCTTTTACATCCACGATAGCAAACCTTAGCACTTTTCCATTAACGTTGGCCCTCAAATACTCTTGTATATAATCCAACAATTGCTCTCCACCTACGTTTTTTCGTGGTATTTCAATCCTGCGTGAGATTATCATACTCCCCCCTCAAACTATCAGCAGCAATTATAATATTTTTGAACCTGCAGATGCCGGCAATATCATACTCGGTTGCAGTTTTCTGGAAATATCCTGCCTGCCATGTAAGAGCTCCTCACGAAAGGGCCGGACGCAACATAATAAAACCCCATCTCCCTTGCAGCATCGCCATATCTCCTGAACTGCTCCGGCGTTACATATTCCTTCACCGGATAATGCATCTTGGTTGGCTGCAAGTATTGCCCGATTGCAACGGCTTTTACACCGGCGCTGCGTAAGTCTCTTAATGTGCTTAGCACCTCTTCTTCACTTTCGCCCATCCCCACCATCAGTGCGGATTTTGTAACTATATGGCTATATTTTGTTGCCACATGTCTCAGCACATCAAGCGATACCTTATAGCTTGCCCTCGGGTCCCTTACAGCTTTTTGCAGCCTCTCAACCACTTCAACATTATGCCCAAACACATCGGGTGAGGAATTGCAGACAATATCAACAAAATCCAAATTTCCCTGGAAATCAGGAGCGAGTATTTCTATTTTTATGTTTGGGCATTCTTTCCTTACAGCAGAAATGCATTTCGCAAAATGCAGCGCACCAAAATCTTCCAGGTCATCCCTGTCCACGCTTGTGATGACAATGTAGCGCAGGCCAAGCAGTCTGGCTGCCCGCGCAACCCTTTCAGGCTCTGTCCCATCAACCTTTCTACCCTCCGCTGCAGTTTTCGTGTTGCAGAATTTGCATCCTCTTGTGCACACATCACCAAGAATCATTATAGTTGCGGTCCCGTTCCCCCAGCACTCATTCACATTCGGGCACTTTGCCTCCCTGCACACCGTCGTAACACCTAACTTATCAAGTATTTCCTTTGTGCAATTGTATTTTCCTGTGGGCAGCCCTATCTTAAGCCACGGCGGCTTTGCCATAATACTAACTTTTGCTTAATGCTTTTTAAGTTTGGCAGCCAATCCACATATGTGGTTACTCCTCAAAGGCCAAACAGGAAACATATGCTATTAGCAATAAAATCTGCGCGTGAAGGCATCAAGAAAGGGCACGGCGGCCCATTTGGTGCGGTAATAGCCAATGAAAATGGCGAGGTTGTTGCAGTAGCACATAACACAGTATGGAAATCCTGCAACCCGTCAGCGCATGCAGAGGTTAATGCAATTTCAAAAGCGTGCAGGAAGCTCAGGTCAATAAGCCTCTCAGGGTGCACAATATACTCTACGGCCGAGCCGTGCCCCATGTGCTTCTCGGCAATACACTGGGCTAGGATAGGAAGGGTTGTTTACGGTGCGTCCATAGGCGATGCCGCGAAATATGGCTTCAATGAAATGCGGGTGGGCAATTTAAGGCTGAAGCGCCTCGGCCGCCTTCGCATCCTGATCACAAGGGGATTTATGAGAAAGGAATGCGCTCGCTTGTTTGAAGAGTGGAAAAAGTCAGGCGGAAAACCATACTGAACAGCCAATGCCCTATCTTTTTGCTTTCGATAGTGCGTAGTCTATAGCCTGCCTGTCAAACCCAACGATTACAGCCCCGTTGATATCTATTACGGGGACTCCCATCTGGCCGCTTTTCCTTACCATTTCCAAAGCAGCCATTTGGTCAATGCTGACATCAACTTCCTTGAATTCCACACCCTTCCCTCTCAGGTAGTCTGCAGCCATATAGCAGTAGGGGCACGTCGGTGTCTTGTATAGTATAATGCCACTTTTTTTATGTCCTGCCCGGCCTGCCTCAGGCTTGCTGAGGCCTTCAAGATCCCTATCACTTATGTCAACTCTCATGTTTTCCACCTATTTCTTTTGCAAGGCTTAGGACCTTCCTAACAATATGCGGTTTCCTGGCCTTACAGCAGCATGCCTTGCCTTTGCGCCGCACTTCTATTATTCCAGCCTTCCTGAGCACTGCCAGGTGCTGTGATATATTAGGCTGGGATGTCCCAACCTTGCTGCAAATATCATTAACGCACGATTTCTTTGATAGCACGTGCTCAACGATTTTCAGGCGTGTACTGTCGGAAAGCGCCTTGAAAACATCAACAGCCTTGCCCATACGTATAAGTATATACTTATATGTTTATAACCTTTGCGGTTTTTTTTGCATAAGGCGCACGGCATAGGTATTTATTATTACATACCTATTTCCTCTTATGGCACACGTGCTTGGCAGGTGCAAAGCGCACAGCCAAAACTGCAGTGTTATCCAGAGAGTTCGCACAAGGCAAGGGCAGGCATCCATCGAGCTCATCTCAATACTCGCAGTTGCACTCCTTGTCCTTGGGATTTTGATGGCAACGTCACGGTCTGCATTCGAGGATATGCAGGCATCGCTCGACTCGCAGCTTACAGAGCGCAGCCTGCGCGAGCTGGCCGGGCTTGCAAAGCTTGCTTATGATGGAGGGCCTGGCTCTACCCAAAAATCTGTCTTGCACGTCCCATCAACAGTTGTGCAGAATGAATCCTACATATCAGGCAGGATAATCAACATCCGGCTTGAGCAAAAGTATGGCGTGAAAGACGTCCCACAAGTTTTTCAGTTCCCTATAAGTGGTGACCTCTCATTTGCACCAGGTGATTATGAGGTGTATGCCGTTTCGCATACAGGCTATGTGTTCATAACAGAGAACCCATCGCTTGCTGTCTCACGCACGCTCATATACGCACGGCCGGGCGAGGAAGTATCCGTTAAAGTGAGGAATCCTGGAAGTAAGAGTACTGTCATAACTACAAAACCAACCGGCGGTATTGGGCTTAGCTGGCAATCACAGGAAATCGCCGCGGGTGCCGAAGCCGAGCTAAAGATTATTCCTTTATCTTCAGGGAAGGTACAGCTCACAAGCTCAAGCGGTGAGCGCGAGACGATATCAGTAGAGGTGCGCTGAAATGTGCCGCGGCCAGGTTGTATTTGATTTTCTTGTTGCACTAAGCGCATTGGGAATCCTTTTTGCGGCGCTTGTTGCAGTTGCGCATACGCAAGGGCAGCAGTCTGCATTGCACGCATCAAGACTTGTGATGGAGCGCACCTGTGAGGACATATCGCAGAAGCTCATTTCAGCAAAATTGGAGGGTGAAGGCTCTGTAAGGGCTTTCTATTCCAAGTTTCCTGTCACGCTTAAGGGCGGCTCGCGCGAAATACAGATTGCCGATTCATACATCTGCATAACACCGGAGCAATATGACTCAAAAGAAAGCAACAGTACAGATGGCGAGTTCTGGATAGAAAATAGGGGAGGTAGGCTCACAATAGTGCGCCCAGCCCAATAATGAAAAATGAACTATTTTTCCAATGCTTTCACAGCCCTCTGGTAATCCTCAGGGTCGATTGCAACAACTGTCCTGTCATTTTCCTTTCCGATTATATAAACTGCCCTCAGGTTCAGCCCTTCTTTTGAGAGCTTCTTTGTTATTTTGTAGAGCTCACCCGGCTTGTCAGGAAGCTTAAGGACGATTATGTCGTTTACCATTGCATTAAACCCAGCTTTGCTCAAGTCATGGAGTGCAGTATTCATGTCAGTAGTGAGCACCCTGATAACACCATTATTTTCAAACCCCTGCGCGGAAATTGAGATTATGTTAATCCCGCTCCTGCTCAACACCTCAGTCACATCTGCAAGCGCGCCTACCCTGTTTTGCACAACCACAGTAATTTGCTTCATCATGCACAACACCACTCTATTTAGCACCTCTACCATTTTTAAAAGTTTGTGAAGCAAAAACGCAAAAAAAGTATTTAAGCAACGTTCTCATTTCACCTTTATGGATAAGCGCTAGGGGGGAGATTTGAACTCCCGCGGCCTTGCGACCACTGGATTAGCAATCCAGCGCCCTACCGGACTAGGCGACCCCAGCATGGAAGATGGATGGCCATACAGCAGCTATGATCCTGCCAAAATATCTATGCAGATAGCTCTGTTTTCTTCCGCTGCACGTGGATTCACCGGGATGGACTGTGCACCAATGTTAAGGCACCCCGCACACCAACTCCCTCCTGTTGGCTTACGGCACGGCACACAGTGCTTAGGGCTGCTCCTTCCGGCCTAACCCGGTTCACACAATGAGCCGCCGCGTAAGGCAGGAGATCTACGCGGGACGTGCGGACCCGCTCACCAGCACACAGCCTCTCCCGGCTTTTCGGCCCCGCCTAAAGGGGATCTGCGGTGACAAGGGACCCCTGGCCCCCCAGCCTATCCGGCTTACTTTAAACATTTGAATGTATTTAAACGTTCCCAGCACGCAGCAAGAAGGAGCAGTGCAGGGAGCAGGATTTTCAGGATTTCCTGGCAGAGCCCTTTAGGTATACCAAAAGGGAGTTTGAACCTGCGAAGGCGCTAGGCCACCAGATCTCCCATCACACTTTTGTGATGAAAGCACGGTGCATCTTGAGTCTGGCGCGTTTGACCACTCCGCCATCCCTGCACTTTTTGGATTAAGCGCTTTAAAACTATTTAATGCTATTTGCATGTATTTTGCAGTGTCCCCACGAAGAGATTTTCCGGTATAGCATTTATTGGATAGGTCAAATGTAGAATATATTTAAACATTCACACAGATTTATCCCTTATGAATTATCGTGGGGCAGGTCTGCTCTTTTTGCTGTTGCTCTTTATGCTAAGTATGGGCTGCCTTGAAAGCTCAGTCCCACTTGCACAGAAGAAAGCGGTGATTGAGAAGGCCCAGCAGTCGGATACAGATGGGGATGGCATACCTAACATATGGAAGTATACATTCATGCCACAGGGTGATGGCAGGCTCCAGATATCAAAAGAGATAATAATTGTGGGGATGCAGAAAAACCCGGAGTTTGAAATTCAGCCAGCATACAAGAGAGATGAGCAGGCATCATCAACTTATTATGACCTGCTTACAAACCTCGCAACAATAACGCTGAACTGCAACTACGCGCTTGAAGATGTCATAACAGTATGTGGCACTGAGGCTGAATGCCAGAGCCTCTGCACCTCAAACGTGCGCTGCAACAACGGGTTGAACAAATATCCTGCCCTGAACGGCACGCTCTACCAGACAGCAGTTGATTTTTCAAACGTAAAAAGAAAGGCCACGGCGTTGCGTGCTGCCATAGCATCAAAAAGCCAGCTGAGCCAGGCGGATGTTGATAACATACTGCTCCAGCGTGATGAGCTCACAAAGGCGATAAACCGCCTCCTGTCAGACAAGGCGTTTGACCTTGGCATATGCTCGCAGAATGAGCTCGTTGTTGCACGCGAGCAGCTTGTACAGCTACAGGGCATATATGTTGAGGATGAGAGTGCAACCAAGGCACAGTATTACACGGCATATTCGAAGTTTGAGATAACGTCACGCACATCATACCTTTATGATGAGAATGCAATTATAGATGCAGATGAGATAATCCCGGAATCATTTGCCGCCAGGAAGTCTGATATTACTTTCTTGACAGTGCCCCCGATATATGTGTCTGACTCAATCCCGCTCACCGCACGGTACCGCGTGAGCTTCAAGAAGCCTTCAGATACCCGCACAGATTTTGGATATAAGGTTATTGCACCGCCCGCAAACTGGGATTTGGAGATGCAGAAAATAACCTACCCATCCGGCACAATACGTGTGCTTGCCCTTGAAAATATAGGTGTGTATGTTGAGGGAAGGGCACTGTTCAATTCTGCGCTTGCAGTGCTTCGCACATACGTTGGCTTTGGGTTTGGCCTTGCATTTGTCTCTTTCATTGTGCTGCTCATAATATACCTGGTGTATACGCTTCTCCGCCTTGTTTATAATGTGTTTATAAGTGCGAGCAGGCACGAGCCCATAATGGAGGCAGTATACAGGGTTGCAGGGTATGGTGGCCGTGGAAGGAAAGAGTTCATAATAGCAGCAGCGCTTGCGATTATTGCAGGCTCTTACCTGCTCGCTTCTGCGGGCGAGCCGAAGACTGATGATGTGGTTGTTGCCCTGGCAACAAGCACGGGCTTGCTTTTAGGTGTCTCGGCTTTTGTGGTAGGCCTTGTGCTATTAGGGTTTGTAATTGAAGACCTGGTAAAGGCGCGGCTGCTTGGTGAGCGGTATGTCCGTGCCCCTGTTGAGCACGGCATCCGCAAGGTCGTGGTTGAGAAAGAGATGCGTGATGAGCTTCAGAAGATGCGCAAGGACATAATGTCGCTTAAGGAAAGTGCAGCAGTTGCAGGTGTTATTTTTGATGCACAGCGCATAGACAGGTTTTTTGCAGGGATTTCAGCAGCTGAAACCAATATGTCCCGTGGCAAGCTTGAGGAAGCAGAGCTTATGCTTGAAAAGGAGCTGCGCAAGGAGTATACGGCCCTGCACGAAATGCTCTCAGTGAGCATGGACCAGGAGAAGGTCCTTGAGAAGATGCGTGCCGACGTTGAGGATGAGATTGACCAGCTTGAGCAGTTATACAGGAAGGTTGCAGGGTATAGCATACGGGTTGAGAAGAAGGACTGGCGTGTAGAGGCTAACAGGTACGCAATAATATATTCAGGGCAGGGATTTGTTGCTGCAAAGAAATACCTCGATTCGCTGATGGATACAATACGCCAGGAGCGCAGCTCAATCCAGGCAAGGATGTCCGAGCTTGAGCGCCTTATGCTTACAAAATTCCCGTGCCCGGTATGCAGCCGCACAACAACCCTTGCTTCTGATAGGTGTGAGAGCTGCGGTGTGCCGCTTGAGGAGGGATTTGCCACGAAGGAAAATGAGCTCAGGCAGGAGCTTAACGGCCTCTCGGTTGAGCTCAAGGCAAAGAAGATTGCGCGTGGCGACCGGCTCGTGGCATCTGTTGAGACGCTGCTCTCACATATGCGTGAGAATGTCAATGCAAAGCAGTATAACAAGGCATACGAGCTGGTAACTACGATTGATGAGAAGATGAAATACCTGCGTGAGATTCTTGGAAAGACGATTGCGCAGGAGGAAGAGCTGAAACAGCATATTGCAGCAATCGGGAAATACCTTGATTCAATCCCAGCCCTGCTTGCGCAGGCTAAGGAGAACAGCATTGACGTATCGGCTTATGAGAAGAGGTTTGCCGCTTTTAGCAGCAAGGAAGCGCTTGCACAGCTGCAGCAAATGCCTGTTGAGGAAGCTGTCACGAGGAGCAAAGAGCTTTTGGATGGCTATGCGCTCATTGAGTCAGAGCTTAAGAATACACTTGCAAAGTTTATGATGTCGGTAAGCGCGTTTGAGCGCGTAAACGAGCTTTTCACGGAAGTATCGACACTCATCACACGCGGCAAGGGGTATGGGATGAGTGTTGAGGAGTATTCAAAAAGGCTCGGTGCGCTCAATGTTGATTCACTGATAAGCTCTATCGAAAGGAATGAGGTGAATGAGAAAGAGCTTGCAAACACAGTCAGCATATTATCTGATATGTCAGCCGAGCTTGGCAAGAAAGTTTCAGCAGCCAGGCAGTTTTCGGAGCAGCTTGATGCGATAGATGCAAAGCTGCACGAGGCGGGCACGCTTGTTGAGGTATGCAAGAAGAACAATCTTGTGCCTTTTGAGGAAATGGAGCGGCTTTATGCCACCAGCACCGAGCCGATAAGAAGCAGGCTTGAAAGGTTCGGTATTGATGAGATTGAGCACATAAAGAATGACATAATAAGCCTGAATACAAGGGTTGATTCGATCCTCCTTACCCTGCGCAGGAAAAGTGAGGTGCTATCCGCATGGCCCGGGTGGAAGTCTGCGATTGAGGGCTTGCTCCGCAAGCAGGAGCGTGTTGATCCTGCAATGCTGAGCACAATACCTCCTGAATGGAGGCCTTGGGTGGTTGAGAGGTTTATAGCTGAGACTGACTTGCCGGTTGCGCTTGAAGGCAACACGATTGTCAAGCTGAAGCCGATAAAAGGAATTTCAAAATCTGACCTTGACAGCATACTCAAGGAGATGATAGATACACAGCGCATAATCGGCGGCATGATTTTGCGCAAGGACGGCCTTGTCATCAGCTCAAACCTGCCAAAAGGAGGGGACCCTGAATCCGTTGCAGCGATGAGCGCAAAGGCTATGCAGAAGGCAGAAACTGCCTCGAAAGCGCTCAATAAGGGAGATGTGAATTATGTTGCTTTCAACGCAGCGCTTGGCAAGCAGGTGATTGTGCGTGCAGGCGAGCAGTCACTTATTCTTGCAATCATAAGGCCGGATGAGGACCTAGGGTTTGTGCTATTGGCAATGAAGAAAGCTGCCGATAGGGTAAAGGAAGTTATTGATAAGCTATGATGTGAGCATGCCCATGCGTATGGCATTTGCAACGGCTTTGCACTTATCCAAGCAGCTTTTTAGTGTTTGATGAGGTTTTCTTTTCAACTTCTTCAAAGCCGATGCCTTTTGCATCAGCAATCATCTGTATTGATTTTTTCACATCCAGCGGCGTCTTCCCAACGTATGGCGCATCAGTCTCAGCTGCAAGGAAATCCAATTCTATGGCCTTTGCAACGCCCATCTTCCCGCCCCTCAAGGGAGGAAGTGATATGAGCCATCCCCTATCTGCAATTTCCATTGCCTCTTGCAGGCTGCCAGAAAAAAAGTGGAACATTACACCATACCCAAACTTCGTCTCATCGAGCATGCGGATGCATTCAGCAGTTGCCTGGCGTGAGTGTATAACAACCGGCTTTTGCAGCTCTTTTGCAAGTGCAATAAGCGCACTGAACGCAGCCCGTTGCATCCTGCGCTTCTCCTCAGTATCACCCCAATGGTAATCAAGCCCAATCTCACCTATTGCATCAGCCTCCTGCACGTTTTCCTCACAGATGGATGTGATTTCATCAACTATTTGCAATGCGCTTGGCCCCATACACTTTTGCGGGCCTGCGCCAACAGTGGAGTACAGCTTCACATTGCCGGCGGCTTTTCCCTTTTTCATTTCGATGGCTTTTCTGCTTGAGTATGCATCATAACCGGAATTAACAGCCGCTTCTAACGGTGACAGCACGCCAAAACCAGCATTTTCCATGTCCATCAGGTGGCAGTGTGCATCTATCAAGGTTTAGCCTCCAGCGGCAATCCAGTTGCCGTATTGCCCTGCTTTTTTTATATGCATTGAATACCATTTATATATTTTATTAAGCTCAAATCAGCTTATGAGCACAACGTTTGTCAATACAAGGGATATAAAGCCAGGCAAGTTTGTAATGATTGATGGTTTTCCGTGCAGGGTAGTGGACATAAGCTCCTCCAAGCCCGGAAAGCACGGTGCTGCAAAGGTCCAGATAACCGGGATAGGCATTTTTGATGGACAGAAGAGGATGCTTTTCACGCATTCTGGTGATGACATAGAAGCACCCATAATTGAGAGGAAGCGCGGGCAGATAATATCTGTCAGTGGCGATAGCATGGTTGTAATGGACCTTACAACATTTGAAAATTTTGACATTGCAGTGCCCAGTGACATGGCAGAGGAAGCTGTTGCCGGAAAAGAAATCGAATACATAGAAACAATGGGCAAGAAGATGGTTGTGAGAGTTGGCAAAGAGTAGCCGTTTAATGTTATTCTGAGGTGTTGTTATGAAGCTTGAGATTACGAATAAGAGCACAAACCCATTTTTCAACAGGATGGAAGTGTCATTTGAGGTAAGGCACGAGGCTGAAACGCCATCACGCGCATCAGTCATAAAAGAAATTGCAAGCGCGCTTAAGGCCGATGAGAGCCTTGTGGTTGTTGAGTATATAAGGCAGCCGTTTGGCAAGAAGATGTGCTACGGGAAGGCGCGTGTCTACAAGTCCGAGCAGGATATGAAGATAGAGCCAAAGCACTTGCTTGCACGTGCAGCCAAATCGCTTGGCAAAGGGAAGGAAAGTGGCGCAGGCGAAGGCAGCGAGGCTGCTGCAAAGAAGTAAGCAGGGCAGGCAGTATTTTGTGAGAGGTGTGGATGATGGCAGACAAAAAGAAAGACAAGAAGCCACGTGTATACAAGAAGGGCCGCGGTTGCCCGCGTTGTGGGTCCGGAACAAAGCTTGCAGAGCACAAGGACAGGTTTTCGTGTGGCAAATGCGGTTATTATGAGAAAAAGCAGGGTTAACAAATCCATCCTTGCACTGCTCGCCGCAGCGTGTATTGTGGTGGTTGCGGCGGCATTATCGTATTTTACAGGGGTTGGCGGGTATTACATAGCAGCGGCGCTCACAGTACCAACAGCAATGCTGCTACGGAAAGATGCAGATGCCTTTTTGCTTGTGCTTTTCACAGCACTGCTTGCCATCTGCATGAGTACTATTGGATATTTTACACCAATGCTATTTTCACTAGTGATGCTTCTCACCCCATTATATTTTCATATGCGCAGTGGCTGCACATTTCCTGAGGCATTATCGGCGCTGGGGCTCAAGGGCACGCCCGTGCGTGCATTCATTTTTGCTGTTTTATCAATGATACCAGCAATACTGCTCATATTCCTGCTTTCACAGGCAGCATACTATTTTGGGTTTAACGATTCAAAAAATGTTGACAGGAAAATAACAGAGCTCCCATTATATGTTCTGCTTTATGCGGTTACAATAGGGCCGATTGCAGAAGAGGTTTTTTTCCGCTCTTTCTTAACCAAGCATATGGGCCCGCTACTTGCAAACGTATTGTTTGCATTTGCGCATTTTTCATATGGCTCGGTATATGAAATAATCGGTGCGTTTGGCCTTGGCATATTCCTTTACGCATTATTCAGGGTTTCAGGGGACCTTAAAGCCCCCATATTTGCGCACATTTTTATAAACGCAGGCTCGCTCTATATCATCAGGTTTATGCAGGTGTGATTTAGTTGTGGTTGCTATGATATCCATTGGCTTTGAGAGCACCGCACATACCCTCGGAATAGGGATATATGACGGAAGGTCAGTGCGTGCAAACGAGTATGCAACGTATTCCCAGCCATTCGGCGGGATAAAGCCAGGTGATGCAGCAGACTCGCACTCAGTAAACTTTGAGAGCGTCCTTACTACAGCGCTTAACAGGGCCGGGATAAAGCTCTCCGATGTTGGATTGGTTGGGTACTCAAAAGGCCCCGGAATGGCACCGTGCCTGCGCATTTCACGGGCAGCAGCTGTGTTCCTTGCAGAGCGGTATAAAATCCCAATAATCCCCGTGCACCACAGCGTAGCACATATTGAGATTGGGATGCACGAGTGCGGGTTTACGGACCCTTTGGTAGTGTATGTAAGCGGTGGCAACACACAGCTCCTTGTGAAAAGAAACGGGAGGTATGCAGTGCTCGGTGAGACGCTGGACATCGGCCTTGGCAATGCCATAGATACGCTTGCACGCGAGATGAGGCTTGAGAGAGCACACGGCGGTGAAGTTGAGCGCATCGCAAAAACTGGAAAGTACATTGAGCTTCCCTACACCGTGAAAGGGATGGATTTTGCGTTTTCAGGCCTTGTAACAAGGTGCTCACAGCTGTTACGTGAGCATAGCGCGGGCGATATTGCATTCTCTTTTCAGGAAACGGCGTTTGCAATGCTGTGTGAAGCTGCAGAGCGCGCGCTTATGCTCGCCAAGAAAAAGGAAATCCTGCTTTGCGGTGGTGTTGCACAGAACCAGCGGCTCCAAGAGATGCTGCGCGGGATGTCAGAAGAAAATAACGCCAAGTTTGGTGTTGCCGCACCTGAGTATAACCGTGATAACGGTGCAATGATAGCATACACGGCACACTATTTGTATGCAAAGTATAACGGGAATTACCCAGACAAGGATATTGTAATAAGCCCAAAATACAGGATAGAAGACGCGCCGGCATGAATTAGTTTGCCTTGATGCCCAGGTAGCGGTTCTCCCTGCTATTTATTTGTTTTGTGTGAAATCAGATTATGGGCATAAAGCAACACATACAGACCAGGCATTTTGAAAGGCTCGCAGCACTCATCCCCCTCTCGCCTAACACAATCACACTCTTGTCAGTTATATCAGCGCTCATAGCCGCATACATGATTTTTATGAATGAAGTTGCGTATGGTCTTGCATTTGTGCTTATCGCATTTGTATTTGATAGTATTGATGGGATTGTGGCACGTGCGAAAAGGCAGGAAACGCGTTTCGGTGCATACCTGGATGGTGTTTCAGACCGCATAGTTGAGTTTTTCATCCTTGCATCAATGATCGGCCTAGGCTGGCCGAATACCGCATTGGCCATAAGCTCACTCCTTATAATAATGGGTTTTGGCACATTCCTGACTTCCTTTGCGAAGGCGTATGCTGACCATAAAGGTGTTATTAGGAAGAACCAGGTGCAGAAGCTAAGCTGTGTGTTTGAGCGGGCTGAGAGGTCGATATTCATTTTTGCATCGCTCCTCATATACCTTGCCAACCCCACTTATTCAATGTACCTGCTTTCCTTCACAGCACTCCTTTCAGTTATAGGGTTTTTGCAGAGGTTCATTGCCGTTGCGCATCTGTCAGGCTTCCTTTGGCATCGCCCACGCAGGAAATAACATTTTATTTATTGCCATTTTAGTAAAATGCAATGAGATACAGGATGAGCTCGCCATGCCGCGGGAGCAACACGTTTGATGCAGTGCCTGAAGGCGAGGTTGAGCTTTCACCAGAAAAGATGTGCTCAATACTCCAAAAATCAGGATTTGCGATAAAGATGAAAAGTGATATCCTTGTTATTGGCATAAAGGGCGAGATTGAGGTTGCGCTTTACCGCCGTGGAAAGGCCATAATAAAGAAAGCAAAGGAAAAGGCGGATGCCGAGAAAATTGCAGAATCTATTTTTTCGCAGGTATAATAATTCGAGCGCCCCGGCCGGGATTTTCAGGAAGGGCACCGCCGCGTTCCGAGGTTTGTTTTGCGAAGCAAAACCCCCTGGGAGCGCGAGGGGCGGATGCGCCTTCACTTCGAACCCGGGTCGCAGCCGTGACAGGGCTGAATGCTATCCGCTACACTACCGGAGCACATCTCTTTTTAGGCAAAGCAATATTTATTAGCATTATTACGTGCAATATTCCATGCTAGTGATTGGGTTTACAGGTGAAAACTGCGCAGGCAAGACGACCGCAATAGATTATCTTTCAAAGAAGGGGTTCTATCCGCTTTCTCTCTCTGATATGATACGTGAGGCGCTTAAGGAAGAGGGCAAGCCTATCACGCGGGAAACCTTAATCCTGAAAGGCAACGAGTTGCGGGAGAAGTTTGGGGCAGCTGTTCTTGCAGTTCGTGCCAAGGAAAAGATTGGCAAAGACAAGAATTATGTTATTGATTCCATACGGAACCCCGCAGAGGTCGAGGAGCTCAGGCGCCTTGGGAATTTTTTCCTTGTTTATGTAACTGCAGATGCGCGCGTAAGGTTTGAGAGGCAGCGCCAGCGCGGCCGCGAAGAGGACCCGAAGACATTTGAGGTATTCAGGGAGATGGAAGAGCTTGAGATGGAAAACGCAAAGAAGACAATGCAGAATCTCAGGGAGACGTTTGCGCTTGCAGACAAGAAGATAGAAAATAATGGGTCGCCCGAGCAGTTCTATGAGCAGATTGATGCTATGCTCGGTGAAATATCAAAGGAATTCAAGCACGAGCGGCCGTCGTGGGATGCATATTTTATGGGGATAGCAAAGCAAGTTGCAACAAGAAGCAATTGCGTAAAGCGGAAGGTTGCAGCCGTCCTTGTGCGTGATAAGCAGATAATATCAACAGGGTATAATGGGACACCGCGTGGGACAAGGAACTGCAGCGAGGGCGGGTGCCCGCGCTGCAACTCATTCTCAGAATCTGGCAAGAACTTGGATGAGTGCTTTTGCTCGCACGGCGAGGAGAATGCCATTGTGCAGGCAGCTTATAATGGCGTTAGCACTAAGGGCTGCACGGTTTACACGACGTTCTCACCGTGCCTTCTATGCACGAAGATGATTATCAATGCGGGCATTGTTGAGGTTGTGTTTAATGAGAAGTACCCTCTCGCTGGGAATGCGCGTGCCCTGCTTGAGGAAGCAGGCATTAAAGTGAGGCAATACAGGGTTGATGAGTAAAAAATGCTTCAATGAATGTGAAAAAGGGGATGAAATCCCGAAAGCTTATTTTTATGTGCAGGCATCAGATTTCCCCAGTATATTTCTTATAGAGGATAATCAGCACAATGAGCACAACAACTATCCCGGCTGCAAGCGTTGCCATATCAAGCCCGCCGCCTTTGACTTCGCCCGTGCCGGGCTGTTGCGTGCCGCCATTTCCACTACTGGAGCCATCCTCTTTTGTTATTTTAATGCTGTCTGTAATTGTCCTCATATTCCCCTGTGAATCATAAGCACTGATCTCAAGCAGGATCTGCTTATCGTATACCAGCGGAATCGTTGCCTGGTATGTGCCCTTGCCGGTCTGGTACATCGTGATGGATTTCCAGCCATCACCGGCGTTATACTTGAGTATCACAGGCTCAGCCGCGCGCAGCCCGCTTGATTTTGGGTTAGGGTCTGATGCAACTACGGAGATGAATATGGCATTGCTCTTTTCATCCGCAGTTTTTGATGATATGGATACTGCTGGCTCACCCTCATCAATTATGAGCTCGCTGTCAAGGTTTCCTGTAAGTGCAAAGTTATATGTCCTAAACCCCTTATCATACCTCACGAAGACCTCAATGTTGTCGCTTAGTATATCTGTGAATTTTACATAGCCGAGCTCGTCTGTGCGCACGGTTTTGCCATCAAGAAGGACATCTGCAGGCACAACCTCGCCTTTATCGTTGAGCACCCTGAACCTTAAGTCGTACCTGTTGAAAACCACCGTCTTAAAATCATCAGCATCGTTTATTTTTCCCGTTATGGTCCTTTTCTTGCCGCCGTATTCAATAACAATTGTGTAGGTTGCCCCGTTTGGCACTGTTACCCATATCTTACCATCCTTTCCTGTTGTATACTCGTTCCCGCTTGAGTAGACTTTTGCACCCTCGATAGGCTTGCCGTTCTGGTCCTGCACCACAATGTTTGTGCGGTATGCGTCAAAAGTGAACGTCTTCAGGTAAGGCAGCTTGTCATGGCACGTTGCACCCATGCTGCTGCACAGGATTTTCTCGCTCTGCTGGCGCAGTGTGCTGTAGTTTGCCTTTATGATGTAAAACCTCACTTCGCTTTCTGGTGTTGTAACCATGTTTGCAAATTGGATAATAAGCTTGCCACTCTCGTTCGTCTTTAATATAATCCTGCCATCAAGTGATGACTCATCGCTTGTTACCGGAAAAGAGCTCTTCTGGTAAAGCAAGGTTACAGTGGCGCCGCTAATCGGCCTGTCCATCTTATCAACGACATGGACCTCTATTTTCTCAGTCCACGACGCAAAAAGCACGGGTGCTGCAAAAAGCAGCACAAGCAATGCAGCAAGTATGAATGTCTTTCTCATAATAGGATTTGAGGTTTAAACTCTTATATTCTTTCCCAGCATGTGCAGGCCTCCCGTGCATTACATATGTGCAAGCGCCAGGTGGCGCGCCGTGTTTTTAGGTATCCTTATATTTTCCCCGTCTGCCAATCGTGTATGACACGCTTCGCTGCCCTGTCTGTATCAAGCTCGCCGCCTTTGAGAAGCATCCCATTGCGTATGGCAATCTTCTCAAGTATTTCGTATGTATCCTCACCTTCACCAATCTCAATATCATAGTGTGCTGCAACGTGTCCTCTCCCACGAGACTTGATGATGTGCGCAAGAAGCCTTGCTGCTGCACTCTCCGGGTCTTTCATCTTTTCAGCGGCAACGGTTGATGCGTGGGCAAGTGCCTCCTCACCCGTATCCCTCACAAACACACCTGGCGAGTCGTAAAGCAGTATGTCCTTGTTGAGCTTTAGCCATTGTATACCCCTCGTTTCACCGGGTGTAGGGCTTGTCCTGGCGCTTCTCTTGCCTCTCAGAAGGTTTATTATGGAAGATTTGCCGACGTTAGGGACACCTACCACACCAACCCTTATGAGGTGCCCTTTCTCTTTTGCAATCCTGATTAGCGTGTGTAAAAGATGCCCCTTGCCTTTTCTTGTGCGGGCAGACATAAATATTGCCCCACGGTATCTTCCCCTGAGCGCACTTATTTCCTCATCTGTGCACAGGTCAATCTTATTAAGGATTAATATTGCCTTCTGGCCGCTGCTCGGATGGAAAGGAAAAACAGTGCTTGGGCTGCGTGCGTCCGCAACCACGAGCACAACGTCGCATTCACGCCTTATCTTGCTTATCAGGCTGCGTGTCATCGTGATTATGCAAACTGCCCCTCAATCTCCGGCAGGTCTAAGTCGAGCGTATCCTTGAGCTCCTTAAACCTGTTTCTTATTGTAACCTCAGTTATTCCAGCGGCCTCAGCAACTTCCTTCTGTGTCCTGTGCTCTGCGTGGTGGAGGCACGATGCGTAAACTGCCGCTGCCGCCAGGCCTGTCGGGCCCCTGCCTGAAATCAGTTTCCTGTCAATCGCATCCTTGAGGATGCTCATTGCGGTCTCCTGCACCCTGCCGCTAAGCCCAAGTGCAGTTACAAACCTTGGGACATAGTGAAGTGGGTTTGCGAGAGGCACACCTACACTGAGCTCCTGCACCAGGATCCTGTATGTCCTTCCAATGTCCTTCCTCTTTACTCCTGAGACCTGTGCGATCTCGGCAAGTGTCCTTGGCATGTTTCTCTGCCTGCATACTGCATAAATCACAGCCGCCACGAGCGCTTCAATATTCTTGCCGCGCACGCCTTTCTCAATGCATCTCCTGTACATCAATGCTGCCTCTTCCCTGATTGATTCGTGCAGCCCAAGGTAGGATGCAATCTTATCAAGCTCGGTCAGCGCAATTGCCAAATTCCTCTCGACAGAGCTCTGGATGCTGCTCCTCTTATGCCATTTTCTCATCCTGTAAAGCTGTGCCTGCTTCTTTGTGTTAATCTTGACACCGCGAATGTCCCTGTTATACTGGTCTATTTCAGTTGACAGGCCCTTGTTCGGCCTCATAAGCTTTATAGGTGCACCCGTTCTTGCCCTCTTATCCCTTTGGTCGCTATCGAAAGCCCTCCACTCGGGGCCCTCATCGACCATACTGTCGCTTATGACAAGGCCGCAGGTAGCGCAGATAAGCTCGCCGCGCTCATAATCCTGTATTATTTTAGAGCCCTTACACTCGGGACATTCTTTTACGGTAGTCATTTTTACACCCTCAACTCCAATACAAATATAAAAGTATCTTGCGGGTAATACTCTCTTTAACAAGGTTTATAAATGTTTCTATAACCACACTTCTAGTATTGAAAAAAAGAATAGCAGTTCCTATTTTTTCTACCTTTTTTTTACTTCTCCACTTTCATCAATATAATATCCCCTCAATTTTCCCTGTGTGCCTATATATTGCTTTTCCCCCTTAACAACTTCCTTAACAACTTCAGCTGATTTTTGAGGTGTAGCCTTCATTATTTCCCCCTTTTCTCTCTTTTCGTTTTCTTTAGCTATCTTCAATGCAAGCTGAAGAAGTGGGTCTTTTTTTAACGCTTCTTCGACCCTTTCCGGCGAGTATGATCTAACTGCTTTAATCTGTATTGCAAGTAATCTAGCAGTTTCATCGAGCCGTTTTGAGGCCTCTTTTAGCTCAAAGTATTTAGATATCTTTTTTAAGAAATTTGCGTCAGTAAATTCCTTTGCAGCCATATTAAATTCATTTAAGGCGTTTTGAAATTCACCTCTTTTTGGAAAAAGATCTCTTTTTGGAAAATGAACTTCATCTTTTTTTTCTACCAATGTCATAAGTATCACCCATATCTACCTTTTCTACAATCATATTTAAAACATATCCTTTGTATGTGGGTTTGCCAATTGGTTGATTATGCTCCCGTCCAAGTACCTCTCATATATCTTCTTGACTGGCTCGGCAATCCCAAACTCCTTTAAATCAACGACGGATGAAAACAGCTCGCCAGCAACATAGCTGGTAAATTCTTCTTCTGAGAGTATGTATTTTTTTGAGTCTACCCTCAATATAATCTCGTATGCTGCGTCGTAATATCTTGCAAGCTGCGGGGTAAGCTTGCCATGGAGCACGTCAAACTGCTCTTTTCTCCCTTTTGTTGCGATCGAGTATACCTTTTTTGCAAATGCGTTGAACTCCGCCCTCTCCTCATCAGTAAGTACCTCATCATAAATATGGTGCAGGAGCTCGTGCAGCAATACTCCGTTTCTTGTCTCCGGGTAAACGTGGATTATCTTTTTCTTGTTTTCGTAGTTGCCGCCTATCCCAAGCTCGTGGTCCTTAGTATGGAAGAGGATGCGTAACCCATTGAGTTTTTCAAGCAACCTCTCATTATTAGTATTCAGCCCACCAGGCAAAAGGGCAAGGAATTCCTGGATGTTCCGCACATTTCCCTTGTCCCATACTTTTTTTGCAGTGCCATTCGAATCAATCTTGTATATGCTCGCTTTCCATACAGGATAATTCGTTTCTAAGCATTTATACGCTTGCCAGCTTCCTATGATTGCAGGAATGCTCATAACCAGCGCAGCCACAGTTTTCATTTTGCTGAATGATTTTTTTCTTTCCTCACGGGTCTCACGAAGCGCCGTTGTAGGCCCTTTGCTAAAATGAGAACTGGCCTGCATGTATTCCTTTTGTGCTAAGTAGTATATATACCTATCCATAACCGCATTCTATTTTTCCAAAAAGAAAGAAGTAGAGCCGAGGAAGGGATTTGAACCCCTCTCTGCCGGTCACTGATGGGGCACCAAAGGTTCCCCCTCGTGTTTTTCTGGCACCGCTCTTTTGGCAGTTGTGTGCGAGAGCACACAATTCGCAACCAAAGGTTATGACTCCCAAAAGAACGGCTCTGCAGCCGGCCGCATAGCCACTCTGCCACCTCGGCGCAGGGAGCCAGCGCCCCCGCAACCCAGGCAACCATAAAGTTGCCGATTGATTTTTATGGCCGCACAGGCTTTTATTCTTTTATGGGCATCTGAAATATATGGTCACGATTATATACTCCCCTTTCCCAAGCTTCAAGTCGGCGAAGGTTGCTGCACGTAGGCTGCTCACGGCCCGTGTAATTGCATGCGCAAACATTGTGAAATCACGCAGCATTTACAAATGGAAAGGGACACTTCAAGATACGGTTGAGTTTATCCTCATTGCAAAAACAACATCAAAAAAGAAAAATGAATCAATATCCATAATTAAAAAATCCCACCCATACGAGCTTCCGGCAATTCTTACATGGAGCTCTAAGGCAACACCTTCTTTTGAGAAATGGGTTATTGATGAGACCAAGAAGGGCTGATTGGTTTTTAAGCGTGGCAATTGTAAAAAAGTATAAATATAAGAACAAGGGAAAATGATGTAAAGGCAGAAGCACACGATGTGCGTTAAGGATGATGACAATGGTTAATGGGAAAGGAGCAACGACTTATATGCAAGGCAAGATGCAGCAGCCAGACAACAAAAACGGGTTCTCGGCCAAAAAGCCATTGGAAGAGCAGCTTTCATATGAGTTTGTTTCAGCGATAGATTCTGCAATAAACAAGTACTATAAAGCCACAGGAAATGGAAGCAATACCAAAAAGGAAAATCCCCAAAATTCCAGCTCCAGCTATGATATGGAAGCGCTTTTGGATGCAACATTGAAAGCACTCAAAAGCCACCCGCTGCGTGCTGCTGATACATGCACAGCATCGCACAAAGCTACCCATTCTTCGGTGGCAAATCCTGAAGTGAGGTCCATCCCTGAAAATGCTCGCGCAAGCATAAAGAGCAGGATTAGTGCGATACGCGTTGAAGTTAATTGGATGGTTATAAGCTCTTTCAAGTACCGTATTCTTGTCAGGTTTGGCATACCCAACGCTATGAGCTCGATGGTTAAAGTGCTCGATGCAATCGAGGCCGGTGACAAGAGTGCAGTATCAGAATCAGACTTGGAACGGGTAAAATCAAAAGAGGCATTGTATAGCTTCCTGGAAGAGCTCGCTGATATTGGCGACCCAACCGCATCATATTTTATTAAGGGCTGAGTTACTCAGGAGGCGCACCACCCAGCCTTTTCTTTTCAGCCTCAAGCTGCCCATATGCTCTCTTTACTTTCTGCCTATACTCAAGTGATAGCTTTCCTATACCTTTGTTTTTCTCTTTTGTGCTAATCACTTTGGCAGGCCCTGAATTATACGCTGCGGCAAGCTCATCAATATCCTGTGTGTTGAGCTGCTTTTGGAGGTATGCAACATATCTTGCAGCATACCTGATTGATAGTGCATAATCAGCCACCGTTTCCTCGTATGGCTTTGCATTTTTGCCAAGCCCGAGCAATTTGGTTATAGTTTCATAAGTTGGTTTTGTTATCTGCATCAGCCCCCTGGACTCTTTGTTTATGTCTCCTTTCCCAGAGATGGCATTATTGTAGAAGTTTGGGTTTTTCTTAAGCCGTTTTCCAACTATATCCAGGGCATTAGTATCGGCCCTTCCGGAATGCTCTGCAACAATCAGTGATGCAATGAACAGCGGGTCAACCTTATACATATTTGACCAGTGCATTATCTGTGTCGAGAGGGCATCACCAAACTTCTCAGATAGTGCATTATAATCTATGCTTGTCTTATCAACCTGCAATGCGGGCGTAGGTATGGCTTTTTTCCCGGCCACTTTAGGCTTTTCAACAACCGGCACAGTTTTGCCCCCGATGCGTTTTGCAATGGTGATTACATAATATTCACGCCCATCAGCATCCTTAGATTTCTTGTTTTTTATGGAAAACTCATTTTCCGGCAAGATTTCCTTAAGCTGTGCAAGTGCATTATTCATAGAAGCAGGTGTGCCATACCACAATTCAGCATATCTCGTCTTCCCATTGAGTATTTCACGTATGGGCTTTTTTGCAGCTTCAGCCAGCTTTGCCTCTTCTAGCCGCTGAATTTTGTTTTCTGAGAGTTGCTGTGCCATAGTATACCTATTCAAACCCATTGCTTATATAGTTTCCTATATAAGTTATAGTATGAGATTCTACTTAGTACTGCTTCTTGTTTTTGCTGGTATCACAGTTGTATATCCGGAAATGGATTATATGGAATGTGCAAGGAATTGTGAGACCATGACAGGCATCTGGGCGTGCGACTATGCCTACTGTGCGCTCTATGACATGGCCTCCTACAACGCAATGACGCCGCAGCAGCAGTGCGCATTTGACTGCATATGGGAGTATAGGCGGTGCAAGAGCGGGGTGCAGCCAACCGGCAGCGGCTCACAATATTACGAAAATCCAGGTGCTGCCTATCGTGCTGAAAAGGAGGCAACATGCGATAATACATACAGGAGCTGTATGGAAGCAAACGAGATAGGTGCGGATTTCTCTGAGCTTGATGATTACTGCGTTAAGAAAGAATCTGACTGCTACACAGCCCTTCTTGATAAATACTGTAAGCCGGTGCAGGCCTCCTGCGTCACAAAATGCGGCGAGGCAAAGCCGCCCGAGCAGCCTGCCGAGGAGAAAAAGCCGTGCTATGGCACAACAACACCACGCGAGTATTGCAATTCTTACTGCAAGTCAAAGCGTGGGAATGATTGCGCGTTCATTGCATATGTGCAGTGGGAGGGCACGGTAATTGACTGCTCATGCAACTGCCCAGCTGGCGGTGAGACATATTATAAGATAGACTGCACAAAGCCCCTTCCCCTGGCGCAGCAGGCAACGGACAAGTGCAGGGGTGTTGAATGCCCCGACAAGTGCGAAGGAGGCATAATGCATACGAAAGGCTCGTGCAATCCAGGCACAGGGGCGTGCACATACAGGGAAGAGCAGTGCCCGCAAGGATGTGAAGGCAGCACAAAATGCAAGCCTGTGTCAATGCAGGGGGAAGTTTTTTACTATGATTCTTCTGGCAAGAAAGTGCCCTTGAGATTTGTGAAGATTGAGGCGATCGCAGTAAAAGATTCGCACATCTATGCATATGGCCACCTTTCGACTGATGAGAATGGCAAGTTTGTGTGGGATGACCCGAAAGCGTTCCAGCCTGGCTATGAGATATCAGTGGAGGTCCTGTTTGATGAGTCAAAAGGCAGGCTATTCCTTGTTGACAACGACCCCACCTTCCCGCTCAGGATTTTGTATGAAGACAGCATACCTGTTGAAGATAAGCGGCTTTCAAATTACCAGATGGACCTAACAAGCCATAAAGTGCAGGCACTTTCGGATGCAGCAAAGGTTTTCGTGACGGCACAGAAGGCAGTTGAGTTCAAGGAAAAAGTGTTCAAAAAATCCCAAACCGTTAAAGAGCGGGTTTTCGTGCATAACCCAGGCGGCAATTCACACATCTCAGAAGTTTGGAAAGATGAGGACCCAAGCGCACCAGGGATGCGCCTGCTTGAGATGAGCTCTTCCTTTACCTCCTCATACATCGAAGATACAATATACCACGAGTACTGTCACCACATACAAGATGAGCTGTTCAACACAAAGGAGAGCCATCGCGGTAAGGATCACGGTGGCTATTACACAAACCCGGATTCTGGCTGGGGCCTTGTTGAGGGATGGGCAGAATATTGTGCGTGGGAGATGAAGAATTACTACAAGGATAACCCAGATTACGACCTCTACCGCATACGTGGTGTTGCGTTTAACCTTGAGCTGAATTACCAGATGCGCGAGAAAGTATTCCGCGAGAAGAATATCTATAGCACACCCAGCGTGATGGAAGAGATGGCAATTGCATCATTACTGGTAGACCTGCGTGATTCGCCACAGTCGCGTGGTGGCATGGATGACGATTTCGTATCCATCCCAATATCAACACTGATGGATGCATACTCACAAAAGCGCGATTTTGGTGATGGGGAAGGCGCAAGGCACGTGAAAACGCTGCGGGACCTTTATGTTGCACTCAAGGAGTCCGGCTACAAGCCGTTGCTTGAGTATTATGATAAGGACAAGAAGATAACACAGCTTGACAAGATATTCATAATGCACGGCGCATACCAGGACCTAAACAAGAACGGCAGGTGGGATGATGGTGAGCCGCCCGGATATTCAGGAAACGGCGCTGCAGCTTCTGAATACAGGAGCGATCTTGAAGCGCTCAACGGCAGTGAAGTGGTTCTTGCGCTTGTTGACCAGGATGGCAGCCCAATAAAGGAAGGTGTAATGGTGCACGTTGATGTTAAGTTCAGTGGTGATAATGCATACTTATCATATTCCTATGATGTTCCGGTTTCTGAGGGTGCACTTTATATCCCATACCCGCCACGCGAGTATGATGCAACGATAACGATGTATGCATACCAGCCAGGCACAGGCAGCAGGGCGGCAGAGCAGCTTGTATTAACAACACAGGAATTCTATGATAAGGTGGACGGCAGCAAGCCGATAGGCACATACTCCGCTAAAGTTACTGTGCAGAAGAACGTCCCGTGCAAAGAAGACTATGAGTGTGTTTACAAAGGGCAGGGATTATCCTGCAGGAGCGGCTTGTGCACTGCCCAGCCGGCCAAAGCCTCATCGGGCTTGCCTCAAGGGACAGGCATGTGCAACGCAAACAGCGATTGCGGCCAGGGCTATGTGTGTGAAGCCCATAAATGTGCCAGCAAGGAGGAGCCATCAGGGTTGTGCCTGGTCCTTCCAGCGCTAGTTGGTCTGGCTGCTGCTGGCAGCGTTGCACTGCGGCGCACAACCAGGTAATTTTTCTTTTTACATTGCGAAAGCCCGCGCTGGGGCAACAAGGTTCAAAAAAGAATTAGGCCAGTCCATCGGGACTGGCGGTGGCGTTTTGGCGACCTGCTATGGCCGCAACTCGGAGTGGAGCTACGGAATAATTTCCCAAGCAACATTTATAAGCTTTTTTGTGTAAATATTGGGTTTCATTCGGAACACTCTCGTGAAATTATCCCCTGAAAGGCCTGGAGTTTCTTCTAAGTGCCCGCGCATCCTTCAGGAACGGTGCAATTTCAATCTCCTTGTATATCCTCTCAACATTCCGTGGGTCAATGAGCGCCCTCAAGTCAGCATCTATAAGCACGGATGGGTATGAATAGTTGTCATTTATGTCACACAGCGCGTACACCTTGCTTAGTACCCCGCTCCCATCCCCGAACATCTCAATCCTTACAGGCCTATCATTTTTTCCTGGCTTGATGTAAACGCAATTCAGCCTTTCAGAGTAAGGGAGCAAGTCTTTCAGCACGCCGTTGCTTTTTGGGTCTTTTGAATAAGGGAGCACTTTGCTCATCTCGCCTTTTTCAAGCACAAGGTCAAGCAGCGTGGTATCCGTTGAGTTGCACAGGACAACACTATCCAAATGCGCAGCATACTCTTCCAGGAACCTCTTGCTTCGCGAATCCTTGATTATGCCCACAACCTTGTTTTCGTATTTTGAGAACAGCTCCCTGTAGAGCGCAAGCAACGCATCATACTCTTTTCTTAGCTCTTTCGATGACGGCTTGTCACCTGGTAGTGGGACGAGTGAGCCGTCAACGAGGAGGAGGTCACACCTTTCAGCAACCTGGAGTGCAAGCGAGATTTCCTCTTTGAGCCTTATGATATTTTTGTAGCTGCCAAGCTCCATCAGGTCCATCGAGCCGTGCACATGCAGTTTTTCCTTTGGTAATGGTGAGGGCAGGTACTCGTGCCTCTTTAGCTTTCCATTCTCGTATTCAAAGATTACACCCACAGCTTTCGTTATTATCAAGTCGAACGCATGGAATTCTTGCAGCACAATGCCCGCATCAACCGCCCCAACACGCACGCTTATACCACTGCCGGCCCCCTCACATCTCTTTTTTATATTCCCTATGCCGAGCAGTGCTTTTGCGGCGTTTGCCCTTGCCATCTCGGCCTTTTGAAGCTCTTGCACAAGCCCTTTTAACCCATCCATTTTAGCACTCCTTCAGTATGTTGCTCCCTAAAACGTATTTAACACTTAGTGCAGAATGGTTCCTGTATGCTTGATGAGATTAAGCAGGTGATAATTGTCCGTAGCGACCTTCAGATGGGGAAAGGCAAGGCGGTTGCACAGGCGTGCCATGCGGCAATCCGTGCGTTTGAGGCAGCCTGTGAATTAACACCGCGCATTGTTTCCGGCTGGAAAATGCAGGGTGAAAAGAAGATAGTTGTGAAAGCGCCGCTTGCTGAGATGCAGGGTATTTTTTCAAGGGCGAAGAGAGCGGGGCTTCCCTGCGCGCTCATACAGGATGCAGGGCTTACACAGCTCGAGCCAGGCACGGTTACAGCCATGGCAATCGGCCCTGCAAAATCATCCGAGGTTGACGCACTCACGAAACACCTGAAGCTATTATAGGTGGTAATATGGTGGACACATTTAAGAAAAAGACAGATTTCAAGAAGGCCGAGCCTAAAGAGGCACGCCCGCGGATAGCAGGCAAGTTTCTTGAAGATGAGAAAAACAAGCTTAGGCATGATACAGGTGAAAGCGAGATGGTGGTCCCAGCAGAGATATCAAAAGGGCCTGCTGAAGACCTCAAGAAGCCGGATGAAGGGAAGGAAGCTTCAAGTGCAAGGTGGGACTTATTCCTGGCATATTTCTTTGCACCGCTGGGATCGCTTATCCTCTACCTGCTCAACAAGGAGGAAAGGGCAGTGCTCCACTCAAAGCAATCTGCAGTTCTCTGGGTTATAAGCGTGTTTTTCTGGATGTTTCTGCTAGGATGGGCTGTATGGCTTTATGGCATATTTGTTGGGTACAAGGCTGCTGTGGGTGAGGATGTTGACATTCCTGTAATATCCCAAGCGCTTCGTGCAAGCAAGGACAAGCCATAACTCAGGGAAGCAATAGCTTCAGGTGCAGGTATCACTTGATTTTGTATACCTGGAGCACCGGCACGCCACAGATATATTTGATATCTTCTTTTTTTGCAATCCCCTTCCTGATGAGGAAAGATGTGCTCTCCTCACCAACCGCGTTTATTGATTCAAACACGCCATCAAACAGTGCGGCGTCATCCCCGATATAAAAACTCCTATACGTGTCAAGGTCAAGCATAACATTGCCGTCTTGGAGCTTCTTGCCAATAAGCGACTTGTCGCAGAGTGCAAACACAACTTTTCCTTTGCTTTCGTGCCGCTTACAGTACACAATACCGCTTTGTTATCGAATGTATTTAAACATTCCCGCAGAATTAGGATTATGGCCTCTCAAGCCACCGGCAATGATGCGGGTGCAGTTGACAATGCATACGAGCAAATAATTGCACACTCAAACGAGATGTATGACCGCGGCGAGTACAAGGAAGCGCTTGATAAGTATGAGGATGCAAGCAGGCTTGACCCAAAACAAGGCCTAGCATGGTATATGAAAGGCATGACACTGTTCAAGATGGAAAAATACGAAGAGGCGCTGCAGGCATTTGATATGGCAACGAAGCTTGACATAAACCTCGTAGAGCCGATTATAGGCAAGGCATACGTGTTCATGAAGCTGTTTAATTTCAATGACGCAATCAAAGTGCTTAATGAGGCGTTTTTGAAGAGCATGGACTACCACATTGCCTGTATGATAGGCCTGTGCTATGTGATGCTTGAGAATGAGGATGAGGCCGTAGCGTGGTTTAAGAGGGCGTTTGAGAAGGATAAGGAATCAACACTCAGCTTTTTTGATGAGATGTATGCAGAGCTTGTGCTGAAGGATGAAAACATCACAGTGGACGAGAAAGTAGCTGTAAAAGCCGCCATAGACAAGCTCAAGAAAAAATTCACATCGTAGTTATTATTTTATCCGAGCAGCTTTTTTAGGGCGCCGAGCAGCCCTTTCACCCATTTTTTCTTAAACCCGGAGAGCATTGAGAATATTTCCTTGTTTGACAATTGCCTTGCATGGGCCTTATACGCGTGCTCTTTTTTTGACTCGCTGATTATTTCTCTTTCCTTGAAAGCTTCACTTTTCTTTTTTTCTTCCTTTGGTGCCTCTTTGTAAACGCCGCTTTCACTTGACATGATCTCAATTTGGGTTCAAATATTTATAAATTCGGAGTGAGATATACACTCATGGGAGATGTGGGGCTTGAGCCAGAAAAAAAACCCAGGAAATCAATAGCAACACGAGGTATCCCAAGCAAAGAGTCTTTTTATCTCCCCCCGCATTACTCACCCGACCTCAGGAAGTTCCAGGATGATAACGAGCTCCCGCTCAGGAATTATTGGACGCTTGATGAGCTGATTAATTTTGTATTCCCCAAGAAATACCAGCCAACATATCACGAGATATCTATTATTTTTATGAAAGAGCTTGTCCAGGTGCACAAGATGGAAGGGAAGGAGATATCCAATTTCATCAGGGCAAATTCAATTTCAAAGGCGACGTTCTACAACCGTGTCTTGCCGCGGCTCAAGCGATTAGGGCTTGTTAAGGTTGAGCGCCAGACGATTATTGCAGAGCACAGCAAGCAGAAATACCGCCCAATGGCCATCTCCCTTAGCAAGACGTTCGGCAACTACCTCAACAAGATAGGGGAATCCTGGCTTGCAATAATAGATGACGCAAGGAGCAGGCAGCCAACACAAAATAAAAGGAATGAAATCTCTCCCGGCAATATGCCGTAGTAATCCATTTAATATGCAATTCTTTAAGCAAAGTTACGTGGCAAACTTGGCCTTTTTATACTTTCAGGGAAGTGGCACCTTGCAGTGGCATGCAACCTTACTGCCCTGAGAGGAGGCGAGCGCAAGCCGTTGGGCAACAGCTCTGGCAGGGCAATCACACTGCAGGGTCTCATGGGCGTGGTAATTCACTTTAAAAACTTTCACTTTTCAATATTCATGTCTCCTTTTATTGGTGAGATTGATGGAGCAGAATTTTGACCCTAAGAAAGGCACAACCACTGTAGGGTTGGTTGGAAAGGATGGAGTGGTGCTTGCAGCAGACATGCGCGCCAGTATGGGCTATTTTATTGCGAACAGGGAAGTTGAGAAAATCCACAAGCTTGATGAGCATGTTGGAATGACAATAGCAGGTAGCGTGGGTGATGCGCAGGCGCTTGTGCGCTATATGCAGGCAGAGCTTAAGCTATTCAGGCTTCAGAACGGCCAGCCAATGCCGGTTAAGGGTGTTTCAACACTGCTTTCAAACATCCTGTTCCAGCAGAAGTTTTTCCCGTTCCTTGTACAGCTGCTTGTTGCCGGCTATGATGAGAAGGGCGGCTCGATATACAACCTTGACCCGGTTGGTGGTGTCACCACGGAGAAGTGCACATCCACGGGGAGCGGGTCGCCGACAGCGCTCGGTTACCTTGAGAGTGTTTACAAGGAGGACATGAAGGTTGACGAGCTGCTTCCAATAGCAGCAAGGGCGATTGCAATCGCAATGAAGCGCGATATTGCAACAGGTGACGGCATAGCCCTTGTCTCTATAACCTCTAAGGGGTACAGGTCGTATTCTAAAGAGGAAGTACAATCTTTACTTTCTTCCCACTAACTTTTTTGGGACAGTATACTAATTCAATCACTGAGGTGCATTTTAGATGGATAAGGCAGAACTTAAGAAGAAGGCAGAAGAGCTGCTGCCGCCCGCATGCGGCCTTGTAAAGATAGAGCTTGAGGGGCCGGATGTGGCGATATACCTTACAGACCCAGCGCCGTTCTATGAGAGCGAGGAGGCGATGAAGAACCTCTCCCGTGGGTTGCGCAAGAAAATCCTGGTTCGCTGCGATGCGCCCGTGCGCAAGCCGCCCGAGGAAACGCTAGCGCTTGTGCGCAGCCTGATTCCTGAAGAGGCAGGGGTGGGCGAGAATGACATCACGTTTATCCCTGAATTTGGGGAGATTGTCATAAACGCGCTCAAGCCGGGCCTTGTGATAGGCAAAGGTGGTGCCAACCTGAAGGAGATAATGATAAAGACTGGGTGGAGCGCGCGTGTCCAGCGCTCGCCGACCATTCCATCAAACATTATACGCGGCATTCGCGGCTCTGAAGCGCAGACGGCAAGCGAGCGCAAGCGATTTCTGGGCAACTTTGGCAAGAAGGTTAACGTTTCGCAGGCCGAAGGTGATATTGAATGGGTCAAGGCAGTAGCTTTAGGGGCGTTCAAAGAGATAGGCCGCTCCTGCCTTCTTGTGCAGACGAACAAGGAGAACGTCATTATAGATGTTGGGATGAACAATGATACCACAGACCCAAACCGCGCATACCCTTACCTGAGCAGTATGGGGCTGACCATAGAGGACATAGATGCAGTCATCATCTCACACGCGCATACAGACCACAGCGGCTTCCTGCCATACCTGTTCAAGCTTGGGTATGATGGCCCTGTATTCTGCACGCCGCCCACGCGCGACCTGATGACATTATTGCAGTTTGACATAATAAAAGTTCTCAACATGACAGGAAAAGAGCCACCATACTCAGATTCAGATGTGCGCAAGACAGTGGCACACACAATAACACGAAATTACAATGAGGTTACTGACATTACGCCCCATATGAAGCTCACGTTCAGGAATGCTGGCCACATCCTCGGCAGTGCAACCGTGCACTTGCACATTGGGAACGGCAAGCACAACCTGGTGTATTCTGGTGACATACGTTATACCCCCTCCACGCTGTTTGAGCCTGCAGACACGCTGTTCCCCCGTGTCGAGACACTCTTCATCGAGAGCACATACGGTGCAAAGAACGACGTGATGCCACGCTCATATGAGAGGGACCAGAACTTATGGGATTCCGCAATGGCCACACTGAAGAATGGCGGCAAGGTGCTCATTCCCGTGTTTTCGGTCGGCCGTTCGCAGGAGGTAATGCTCACGCTTGAGAAATTTGTGCGTGGCAAGGAGGCGGACTTCCCCTATAAGGTATACCTTGACGGCATGATTCTTGAGACGACGGCATTCCACACAGCGTACCCAGAGTACCTCAAGAAAGGCATCCAGCGCAGGATACTTTCAGATGAATCGCCGTTTGAGTCGCCCATATTCGAGCCCGTGAAAAAGAACAGGCAGGAGATAGTTGATGGTGAGCCGTGCATAATACTTGCACCGTCCGGCATGCTTACAGGGGGCCCATCATTTGAGTACTTGAAGATGCTTGCGGAGAATCCTAAGAACGCGCTGTTCTTTGTAGGCTACCAGTCACCAACGTCAATCGGCAGGAGGATACAGAACGGTGAGAAAGAGCTCCAGGTGTCAGATGAGCACGGCAGGATAAGAAACCTCCAGCTTAATATGCAGCACAAGACGATAGAAGGGTTCTCAGGCCACTCAGACCGCAGGCAGCTTATCGCATTTGTGAGGGATATGAGGCAGAATTACAGGAACATATTCACGATGCACGGTGAGCAGGGCAAATGCGAGGATATGGCGCATACGCTCAGTTACATCTTCAAGACAGAGGCACGTGCGCCGATGAACTTAGATGGGTTTAGGGTAGCTTAAAGTTTCGTCTGAGCGTAAAAATATGTAAAATTTTACCTTTTTTTAAAAATTATTACGTATTTTTTTGCATTTTTGATGTAGATACCAAATAATATACCCCTAACACAGTAGCATTTATAAAAATAGACTTCTTTAATTCAAATGCAATGCAAATATTGTCTATTGAGAAGAAGCACTTGAAGCAGTTCAGCCCAGCAGTTATGAGGGAGCTTAAGAAAAAAGGGCTTTCATTATACTTTAACCCTAAAGACTTAACAGTTGAGTTTGAGTCAGAGGATCCGTTTATTGAGCTTAAGGGCAAGGATGTCCTTATTGCGCTTGGCACTGGAGGTGTCCCTTATAGGGATGCGCTGCGGCTGTTCTCTGATGAGCTCATACTTAAAGTTGTTGATATATCTGAAATCAGCGGTGATAACGAGCGTGATGTGCATAGGATAATGGCGCGCATCATAGGCACTGACGGCAAGACAAAGAAGATAATAGAGCAGATTACCGAGGTAAGCATGACTGTCCAGGAGAGCAGGATATACCTGATAGGCACGCTTGAAGGAGTCAGCCTGGCTTCCGATGCGATTGATGCAATCGTAAGGGGCGCACCGCACAAGAAGGTGTACCGCCTGCTCGAGAGCGGCAGGAGAAAAATCCGGGAAGAGAAGATGAAGCTTTGGAAATAGGTGAGTGGAGATGGCTACAAACGAAACACCCCCAACAAAAAACGGGAATAACGGCTTGAAATCCGCAGAGGAGATTTTTGAGGAGTTCAAGGAGCATTCTGTTGCGGAGTTCTTTACCAAGAACAAGCAGATGCTCGGGTTCTCCGGGAAGATTCGCTCCCTGACCACTGTAATACACGAGTATGTGACAAACAGCCTTGACGCATGTGAAGAGGCCGGCATACTCCCTGACATTACTGTCAAGATAACGGCAGTGCAGGATGAGCATTACCTTGTTAGGGTAACTGATAACGGCCCAGGCATCCCGCTTGACCATATAGGGCGCGCGCTCGGTATGATGCTTTCAGGGACGAAGTTCCACAGGTATATGCAGCAGAGGGGGCAGCAGGGGATTGGTGCAACCGGCTGCACGATGTTTGCACAGCTCACTTCAGGCAAGCCCATACACATCCGCTCATCGACCGGCAACGGCAAAGTGTACGAGTGCAATGTCTCGGTCAACATCAAGACCAATGCACCGCACGTTACTGATGTGCAGGAGTATGAGGGTGACTTTAGGGGCCTGGAGATAATGGCAGAGTTCGCTGATGTGAAATATGACCGCAGTGAATACAGCCCGCTTGAGTATCTTAAGAGGACAGCGATTGCAAACCCACACGCTGAGATAATGTTCACCGACCCTGAAGGCAGGAAGATCCGTTTCCCGCGTGTTTCTGAGGTTCTTCCCCAGAGGCCTGTTGAGGTGCAGCCACACCCGCTTGGCATTGAGGCGCATACCCTTTATGAGATGCTGCGTGCAACACCTGCCCGCAAGGTCAGCTCTTTCCTTACAACAGAGCTCGCGCGGGTCACGCCGTCAAAGGTTGAAGAGCTGCGTGCCGTGCTGCCGCAGTTTGATTTTGATATGGCACCAAAGGACGTTACGTGGGAGGATGCGCGCCGGCTCGTGGCCGCATTCAAAAAGGTTAAGTGGGTAGCGCCATCCGCAGATGGGCTGCGCCCAATCGGCAACGAGCAGATTGAGATTTCACTGCGTAGCCTGCTCAACCCTGAATTTTTATCAGTGCGCTCACGCCCGCCGAAGGTATACCGTGGAGGTGTGCCTTTCATAATAGAGGTTGCAATCTGCTACGGTGGCAAGTCGGGGACGCGCACAGAATCCGGCACGGTAAGCGGTGAGATTATGAGGTTCGCAAACCGCTCACCGCTGCTGTTTGATGCGGGCGGATGTGCAATCACCAAGGCTGTGAAAAGTGTGGATTGGAGGAGGTATGAGCTGCAAGACTTTGACAGCACACCTGTGACGGTTTTTGTGAACATAGTATCAGCGTTCGTGCCGTATACAGGTGCAGGCAAGCAGTCAATAGCCGCTGAGCCGGAGGTCCTTGATGAGATTAAGTTTGCAGTAATGGATGTTGCGCGTGACTTGCAGCGCTACCTGGCTGGCAAGGTCCGTGAGGAGACAAAGGCAACAAAAAGGAAAGCGATTATGCGGTATATCCAGCTCCTTGCAGAGAACCTGCCGCTGCTTGCAAACACAGGGCAGAAGGAGGAGCTTGAGAAGAAGCTTACTTTCCTTGTGTTTGAGAAGTTCAAGGCGGATGAAGCTGAGGAGGAGAAGAAGGAAAAGAAGACGCGCGTGATTATGGAAGAGGAGGGAGGCCAGCCAGCGGCTGATGATGGCAAGATTGAGTTTGATGAGGAGGATATGTGAATTAGGTGATATTTATGGCAAAAGAAAAGAACACAGATGAGAGGACAACACTTGCGTATAACAAGCTCGTATCGCTTGGCAGGGAGATGGTAAGTGAGATAAGCTCAAATGAGTCACCATCATTCCTGACGCCTGTGCGCTCCCGCTCGAATGTAAAGTCGGACCCTGAGACAGGTGCACTTTACCTTGGGGATGCAAAGGAGAGGCGCACGTTCGTGCACGTGTCGCAGGCAAAGAAGTTCATGCAGACGGTGGCAATCGCCGCAAAGCTGAAATCTTTCCTCGAGCAGGGGCTGCACACTTCAATCAGGGGCCTTTATTACCAGCTCAAGTTTACGATTGGTGAGGATGTTGATGAGGAGCTGTTCAGTGAGCAGTCAGAGTCAAACCCGCTCATAGAAGATTTGGAGGCTGCGCTTGACCTGAAGCGTGAGGATTTCAACCTGTCAACTGACAGGAAAGGCGTAGTTGCAGGAAACATGATAATCAAGGACAAGTTTGGCGGTGAGGAAAACATAATCGATGC
Source organism: Microcaldota archaeon (assembly GCA_026413685.1). Taxonomy (GTDB): domain Archaea; phylum Micrarchaeota; class Micrarchaeia; order CAILAH01; family CAILAH01; genus CAILAH01. The sequence continues at coordinate 47,479 of JAOAKK010000001.1, forward strand.
GTCAAAGCAGGGCCGTTCAGGCTGGATGATACCGAGTGATGTTGATAACGGCATGGAATTTGTGGATATAGATGCGGATTACGTGCTTGTTGTTGAAAAAGATGCGCTTTGGCAGAGGCTTAATGAGGATAAGTTCTGGAAGAAGAACAACTGTATCCTCATCACACCTAAAGGGCAGGCGTCACGCGGCACACGCCGCCTAATCCGCAAGCTTGCTGACCGCAACCTCCCAATATACGTGTTTACAGATTGCGATGCGTGGGGATGGTATATTTACTGGGCGATTAAGACCGGCTCAATGAACCTTGCATACCTTTCAAAGAGCCTTGCAACACCTGAGGCCAAGTTCATAGGTGTGACGATGAGTGATAT
>JAOAKK010000020.1 GCA_026413685.1 Microcaldota archaeon
GTCAGAAGCCTATTCATAAGAGGCGTTATCGGCCTATTGTTATCCACGAATGGGTCAATCCCGAGAAAATATGCATCCACAACGCGTGAGTCAAACGTGTCAAGGCCTTTATATGCAGCTATTTTTGCACAGCATTTCCCAAGGAAAGGCAGCGACATCAAGAATTCCCGTGCCTTTTCCATATCACTAAAAAGCCGCTTATACTCATCAACTTCAAGCTTTGGGCCACAATTCTTAAGCTGGTTTGGTGGGAATGCATATTTAAGTGCGCGGGTGATACCCTGCACGATGGCTTTTTCCGCCTGCATGCCAAGTATTCAGAAATCCAAGAATATAAATGTTGCTGGGTGTGCGCTCAGAAGTGGCTTCCGCCTGAGCATTGAAAGGGTATATATATGGGTCGTGCTCCAAAAATAGCATGGCATCCGTAGCCATCAAGGCAAAGGAATGCGCTCAGAGGATTAAGGATGAGGTTAAGTCTCTTTTCAGGATAGGCGGGCCGCAGCTGCAGCTTGCATTTTCATATGCAGGCGCAGCCAGCTTTGGCCCTGTAGGCCCGCTGGTTGAGCAGCATCTTAAGCCAGCTGATTATTGCGGGCACATCTCAAAGTTTGATACCGGGCCGTTTCCCGAGAAGGGGACGCCGTCGCGTGGGCTTGCAGAGTGGGAGCCATTGCATATCCTATATCCTAACGAGATTAATGATGCGCGCAAGGGGTGGAAGAGATTTATTGAGATGAAAGAGGCACAAAAGGAAGTTAAGAAAATGCTTGAAGCGCCTGGTGCATGCCACGAGTATATTGCTTATGAGGCAGCAAAGCTGTCACGCGATGAAAGTGCAATCCGATACACACTGCACATCATGGTCGGTGCGGGTGCGGAAGACTATGTGTTTATGCCGGGTGAGACGCTCGATGACTTGTTTGTCAAAAAGCCCGCTGTGAAGTATAAGAGCCGTGAAGAGTATGCGCGTGCAATAGTCCCCTTGAGCGAGAGGGAGCCTGAAGTCCCGAGCTTGCTTAAGAGCATGTTTTGGCTTGTTGCAAAAATATGGAAGAAAATAACAGGTGGGAGCATACAGGATGACGCAATAAACAGGCCGTATATGGCACATTTTTATGACAATTCGCGTGAGGAGGGTGACCGCGGGCTTAACGTGCAGCATGGTGAGATAAAGTTCCAGAGCGCCCTGGACAGGTTTAAGGCATACTGGAAGCTCGCAACCATATATTACCAGAAAGGTGAAAAAAGCAAGGCATACGTTGCGCTTGGGCATATGGTCCATTTAGTATCAGATATGCACGTCCCAGCCCACGTGCACAATGATATTCACGGCCCCACCATCCTTCTTGGCAAGCTCGATTCGCTTGAGCAGTGGGCAAAAAGGAGTGATTACCCGCACATCCAGCGCGGTGAGAAGGATATGAACATTAAGATATGGAGCAGCGCATCACTCGTCCCTCCGCATCCTGATGCGTCCTGGGTGCCGGAGAACATCGATGAGAAGATTGACTCTTTCATAAATGGCATTGTTAATGTGACACGGCAGTTTAAGAGTGTCGATGCTGAGGGTGATGCGCCAGGGCAGAAGGTCCTGTCGCGCAAGGGCCTTACAGATGATGAGTGCTACAACCAAGCAGCGCATTTAATCCCGCTAGCAATCCAGAACTCTTCACAGCTGATAGTGAATTTCATTGATTACCAGAGGCGCCTTGAATCCCGCAGCACCGGTTCGGATGTTGCTGGTGCATAGGCGAGCTTATATTTTTTTATGGCAATTCATAACCATGCCAAAAAAGCATTTTACGATGGAGCAGGCAAAAGAGATAGGAACTGCGATAGGAATAGATTGGAAGTCTGCAAAGTTTGACTTGTGGCAGTTTTGGAGAGGGCTGCACGTTGAGCTTGAGCACGGCACGGCCGACCCGCGGACAAACGTCACGAATGATGACCCGCACCTTACAGGCAGGATTGCATGGGCGCATCTTAACGAGATACCTGATTATTATACGTGGCTTGATGACATGGAAAGAAAAGCCAAATCACACTGGAAATCCAAAGGCAGGAAAACCGGCACAAAACGCAGCCCTAAGCCATCACGGGCGCGCAGGTGAGGTGTGCATCACACACGCGCCGCGTGCAGGCATTCTTCCTCAGCCTGCAGGTAACGCGCAGATTGGGTGTCAATTTGGCAGGCAAGATATCCCAGCTTAACACGATTTTTCTTGTGCTCCTCCTTGTTATAGGAGGGTGTGCAATATCAATAAGCATTATTGAGCTTTTTGCACTGCCCGCCTTGTTGCCAGGTGAAAGTGCGGTAGCCAGGCTGGAAGCAGTCCCAGTAGGGCTTAACGTTTCTGTTGATAACCCGCAGGGCATATACGTGCCCGAGGATTCGCCGTTCGTGCTCAATCTCACAGCCAGCACACCAGAAATCCGCGATGGCGAGGTGTTGAGGGTATACATTATTGCAAACGGTACGGTGCGCAGTGCTTACGAGTGCAAGCCTTCAGAAGAGGATGGGACGTTCACAGGCAAGACGCAGGTGCAATGCAGTGTTGAGATTCCATACGCGTATATTGTGCGCGAGCATGTTACGCTGTATCCTGTGCTTGAGCATTACATTGATGGGCCTGTTTACCGCGCAGAGCCGGTCACGATTGATATTGATTGGGACGAGTATGACTCGTTGTTGTGGGGCTATTCGATAATCATACTCTTTTTTGTGGCAATTGCGTTTGCGGTTATGGCAGCAATTTCCATAATAGCGCTCTACGTTGCGGCCGGCGCAAGGCACGATGAAATGTATGAGGGTGAGTATAGCCTTACAGCATTATTGCTCCCATTCAGGAATGCAGGCACGTTATCCGAAAAATGGCAGGCACTGATAGCATCACCATGGTTTTGGCTTGTAGAGCTCGCTGGCATATCCATCCTGCTATTTTACATTATGTATGCGTCAAACTCGCTTATCTCGTTCTCTGCGTTTTTTGCATTCATCCTGTGCGGCCTTCTTGCATTCATCACACCTTTCCTGTGGGCCGTGCTGATGTGGCTTGCTGATTACAAGGAGCGCGAGCCGCTCCGTATTGTGGTATCCCTGTTCTTGTGGGGCGGGCTTGCAGGGCTTATGTCGATAGGCCTGAACTCAATCCTGGGTGCCGTGCTTGTCGCTATTGGGATAGGCTTCCTTTCTGCGATGCTTATTGCGCCGCTTGTTGAGGAATTTTTCAAGGGGATGGGTATTGCGGTGTTCTCACTGCACCACGAGCTTAACAACATGGTTGATGGCCTCGTATACGGGTTCATAATCGGGATGGGGTTTGCGTTTGTTGAGAATTGGCTATACCTTATGAATAACCCAATGGGCGCAAACACAGGTGCATGGCTTACAGTTTTCATCCTGCGCTCATTTGTGTTCTCTGCAACGCACGGTGTTTTCACTTCGCTTACGGGTGCAATAATAGGATATCTTAAGGAAAAGGAGTTTGCGTTTCCAACTCTCAGCTTGCTGGTTGCACCTCTCCCAGCAATGTTTTTGCATGCAGCCCACAACTCAATGGAATTCTGGTCTTTGTTCGGTAATTTGGGGATGGCTGCATACTGCTGCATCCTGCTTCCCATGTTTGATTACGGTGGCCTTGCCTTTGTAATGGCGCTTCTGGTCATAGGCGTGTTTCTGATGCAGCCGTTCAAGGCAAAGCGCAGGCAGCAGTAAACTGCAGCGCATGGCATAAGCGCTTGCCTGTAGGGGCGGCAATTCCCTTTCTGCAGGGAGGGGGATGGCAATGTTTTTATTCTGAGCGATGCATAATATGCGTATGGCTGATGGCGATACGTGCTCACTTGTGCAGGTAATGCTTAGGAAAAAGCAGCAGAAGAAAAAAGGGTACAACCCGAACCAGCTGTCGCTTGGCCTGTTTGGCGAGAGGAAACCTAAGCCTGATGAAAATACGGAAGAAGAGCTTAACAGGAAGCTTGCGGCATATGATTTTTCATTGCTCAAGCCGCGGCCGTATGAGCACCGCACATACCAGAAGAAAGCGCTTCTGTTTGCGCTTGAGCATAAGAATGCAATAATCCAGCTTGGGACAGGCACGGGCAAGACTGAGATTGAGTTCAGCCTTGCAGCTGAGGCGCTCAAGCGCGGCAAGGTAATGCTCGTTGCTGACACGCATATCCTGTGCAAGCAGCATTATGATGAGGCGCGTGGTGAGGCGGGCTTTGCATTGGGGCAGGATGAGATTGCATTGGCGGTTGGGGAGAATAGGCAGAGGCGTAAAGACCCTGAGTTTTACAAGAAAGCACGGCTTGTTATAGGCACGGCAGAGGCGATAATGCAGGACATAATCAGGGATAGGCTGCACATGGAGGATTTCAAGCTTGTAATCCTTGATGAGGTCCATCACACAACCGGTGCTGATGATTACATGAAGGTTGTTAACCTTGCAATAGGGTTTGGTGTGCCGCGTGTGGGGTTCTCAGCATCGCCTGCAGAGAACAAGGAGCGCCTGCTTGACTTGATGGACAACATGCAGGTAAATCACATTTTTTCAGGTGACCAAAAGGAAATTGAAAGGTATGTTGGATATGCACCGCATATTAAAGTATGGGTGCCGCTCGAGGAGAAGCGAAAGGAAGCACTCAACGTGTACAGCGAGCTCATAAAGGAGCTTTTGGAGAGGATGGTTTATTATAGCAGTTATGCAGGAATGGACACACTTGTCAAGCATTATAATAATCTGGTATCTGAGTTCCGCATCCCGCGCACTAAAGAGCTTAACAGCGGCATGCATATTATAAACACCTACCGTGACAAGTTTAATTCTTATGATGAGCAGTCCGAGGCATACTTCCTAACGTGCTCTTACCACGCGGCAATTTACAAGGCAAGCTACCATTACGCAACGCTTGAGCGTATCGGGACTGAGGAGTTTTTTGACTATGGGCGCAGGCTTGAATCTGACCAGACAAAAGCCGCAGGCCTGCTGCGCGGGTCTGCCAAGTACCAGAAATGCCTTAGCATTGCAGCACAGCTTGATGACCACCCAAAGCTTATTTACGTATACAATCTTCTTGCAGAGCATAATGAGCAGGCAATAATATTTGTGGAGACGAAATCGCACGCGCTCCGGTTGGCAGCAAAGCTGAGCAAAAGCACATTTCCTGCAGTGGCGCTTCTTGGCAAGTCTGAGATGAGCGAGAAAAAGCAGCTTAAGATCAGGAAAGATTTTGAAGATGGGAAATACCAGGTGCTTGTTGCAACAAGTGTTGCAAACGAGGGCCTGCACATGCCGGCAATAAAGCTGTGCATTAACTACTCTGCACCATACTCACACATTGCAATGCAGCAGAGGATAGGCAGGGTGCGCAGCGCGCAGGGAAAGATATACACGCTTATTGGCCAGGATACGAGCGATGTTATTCTATACCACATGTCACAATCGCGCAAGAAGTCGCTCAAAAAGGTATATGAGGATTGGGCAGATCACTAGGAAATACAGGAAAACCACTTTAAGGCCTTATTTAGCTCTATTAATAGCATTGCTTATGCATGCCAAACAGTAGGATTAAAAGGCCACATCTGCTGGTGGCTTTAAAAAATGAAAAATGCACTGATTATTTATTCTTCTTCTGCGAATTTCTTTATTGCATCAAAGTTCTCAACAATAAGCCTGGCTTTCCCTTTCCCGAAACTGAACGGGTACTTATCTGTCTCTGACCTCTTCAATATGATCAGCTTGTTCCCCTTGTATTCGCTATACTCAACAATACTTGCCATATATAATACCCCCTTAAATAATTGTAATTTTGTATTAGAATACAATAACAATATAAATATAACACCGCACAGGCCACCACAATGGTATTGCAATTTCCAGGCATGAGCCCACAGGGCAAAACCACGGAAAAATTAAAGCATCTTGAGCAATGCTTTCTTTTTTGCAGAATCGTGAAGTGCATGCTCAAGCACTTCCTTAAACGTCTTAACTGGTATGATGCGGACTTTCTTTAATGCTTCCTTGCTTAGGACGACATCATCCTTGTTGCTGAATGGGATGATTACAGCGTCCATCCCCGTCTCAATGGCTGCCTCGATTTTTGAGCTTACACCGCCAACAGGGAGCACTTCACCACGGACGCTGAGCGAGCCTGTCATTGCGATGTTTTGCCTGATTGGTATCTCTTCAAGCGCAGAAAATACTGCAGTTGCAATGCTTATGCTTGCACTGTCACCTTCAACACCCTCATACGTCTGCAGGAACTGGATATGAATGTCTTTGGTTGTCACGTCAGCGCCCAAATGCCTCTTGATTATTGCGGATACGTTTTCCACAGCTTCCTTGGCAATCTCACCAAGCTTTCCGGTCGCGATGATGCGGTTCTCCTGCTTTGAGCTTGCAGGTGTAATCTGCGCCTCGATAGGCAGCACTATGCCCGAGCTGCCTTCACCTATCACGGCAAGGCCGTTCACCTTCCCAATTGCAACCCCTTTGTTAGCAAACACATCATATTCCTTCTTGAATTCTATGATTTTCGAAGCAACCTGCTGCTCAAGCGGTGACGCTATCTTTCTCGCCTGCTGCACGTGTGCAGCCTCGACAACACTTGCACCCTGCTCAACAGCAATGTCACCAGCAGCACGGATAAGGCCGCCAAGGTCTCGCAGGCGGAGGGTCAGCTTGCCTTTCCTGCCAGCCATCCTTTTTGCATATCCGATTATCTCTTCGACTGCATCGTTTGAGAAGTGTGGGATTTTTCCGTCCTTTACGACTTCCTGTGCAATGAATTGCACGAGCTTCTTCCGGTTTTCAGGGGTGTCATCCATCGTATCCTCCATGTACACCTCATAGCCGTATCCCTTGATGCGTGAGCGCAATGCAGGATGGATTTTTGCAACATCCTGGAGGTTGCCGGCTGCAACAAGGAGGAAATCACACGGTACAGGATCGGTGCGGACGAGCGCACCCGAGCTTGTCTCGCTCTGCCCAGTTATCGGGAACTTCTTGTTCTGCATTGCTGATAAGAGGTCCTGCTGTGATTTTGGCCCAAGCAGTGCAACCTCATCTATGAACAACACACCCTTGTTTGCCTTGTGTATGGCCCCAGCCTCAACACGCAAGTGTGCAGGCGTGCCAAGCCCTCCACTCTGCAGGGGATCGTGTTTCACATCGCCGAACAGCGCACCTGCTTTTGAGCCGGTTGCCTCGTGGAACGGTGCGGTCTCCCTGAAGCTGTTATCCACAATCAGCTTTGGCTCTGATGATGCGTACATCTGCCCCATCCTTTTGCTGAGCTGTGACACGAACAGCCACGCTGCCAGGAATATGAACGCACCAAGCGTTCCTGCGGCAATGAGGTTTGTTGAGCCAGGTGCGGCGTTCTGGTAGATGACGCCTGCAATCACAGATATTGCAAGTATTATCAGCAGCACCTTAACGATTGAGAATGAGCCAGCCTCGGCAGAAGCGGAATCGCGCTTGTGGCTTTCAATGATGCGCCTGCCCTTGCCGGGCAGCTTTCTCTTGAGCTCCTCTGGCGAATCGTATGTCTTGACAACACGCACCTTTGGGTTGTTCTCATCGTGCTTGTTTGGGTAGATGAGCACATCTTCCAGCTCTTCCGCAGGAAGCATCTCGGACATTGCCTGTGCGAGCATGCTCTTCCCAGTGCCGGGCTGCCCGACAAGCAGCACGTGCCTTTTCTGCCGTGCAGCCTTGCGCATTATATCAACTGCCTTGTCCTGGCCAATAACCTGCTCGATTAGCTTTTCAGGGACTTTTATCTCGCTCGTATCCTTATGTACATACTTCAATCAGCACCACCGCATATGTTTCATGGCAGAATTGTTTTTATCTGCATATGTGCGAAGCGTGTATTAGGTTTAAAAACTTTACGATTATTGTTTATGCATATGGCCCCAAAAGAAAAGCAAGCCAAGGCACAGAAAGCTACACATGGCACAACACAAGAGGAATTACCACAACCAAGTGGTGCAATCGTATGCCCAAACTGTGGCAGCAGGCGTATTGTCAGGGATTATGAGCGTGGCGAGCTTGTTTGTGCGGATTGCGGCCTGGTGATTGCAGAGCATCTCATTGATATGGGGGCTGAATGGCGCGCTTACAGCACGGATGAGCTGAAAGCGAAAGCGCGTGGTGGCGCGCCTATCAAGTATATAAGGCCGGACAAGGGCCTTACAACAGAAATCGATTTGTATAACAGGGATATTCGCGGGCTGAAAATCTCAGGCAAGAAAGTTGCACAGATATCAAGGATGCGAAAATGGCATAAGCGCTCTGCAGTGTCAACATCGATTGAGCGAAACCTTATGATTGCGCTCAATGAGCTTGACAGGATAGCATCCTACCTGGCGCTCTCTAAAGATGTGCGTGAGGATGCTGCACTGCTGTACAGGCAGGTTGCAGAGAAGGGGCTGGTTCGCGGGAGGCTTATCGAGAACGTTGTGAGTGCAGTGCTCTATGCAACGTGCAGGAAGCACGCAATACCCAGGACGCTTGATGAGATTGCACAGGTATCAGGAGTTGACAGGAAAGAGATAGGCAGGACATTCAGGTTCATATCGCACGAGCTTGGGCTTAAAATCCCATTGGGCGGGCCTGAGCAGCTTATCCCACGCGTGTCAACACGGCTTAAGCTGCCTGACAAGACAGTTGCAAAGATTAATGAGCTTTTTGACGAGGCGATGAAAAAAGACCTTGTGATAGGCCGCGGCCCGCAGGGTGTTGTTGCAGCAATCGTGTATATCGCATGTGAGCTTACGGATGAAAAGAGAACACAAAAGGACATTGCAGATGCGCTCGGCGTTACTGAAGTTACAATCAGGAACAGGTACAAGGAGATTGCAAAAGAGCTCGGTGTTGATGTCTAGGCAGCTCCAGGCAAATCTCAAGGGCTTTTGAATTTTTACACTTTCACAATCCCATAAATATCCTTTGCAGTTGCGTTTGTCCTTATTGTCCAGCTTTTATATGCAGTTTTTGCTGCATTGAACCCGTTATCCCTCAGGGCCTTGAGCACATCCCCAGTCTTAGGGATATGCCTGCCCCTGAATAGCGTATGCAGCTCGTAGCAGAACCCATCAAAATTCTCATTTGTGAGTGTGCTGAGGAGCCGGAGCTCTTCATCTGCGTTCGTATAGCCGCGCTTCTCAATTTCGCGGGCCATCCTCCCCATAAACGCATTGTCATGCAGCAAGCCTGACCAGAACGGCCCTGCAATGAGCATTTTCCCGCTGCACACGCCGCATACAGCACTTTCACCAATTTTGAAGTATTCCCTGTGTTTGCATTTTTCGCAATAGCCGAGCATCTGTGCGCTGCCGAGCAGCTTATCGCACTGCACTGCACTCTTGCGCACTTCAAAAAACAGCTTGATGTAATGCCTGTGCGAGAGTGACAGGAGCGGTATGGCAGCAAGGTTCCTGCCCGCAAGCACAGATTGGATGCGTGCAACTAGTATGCGTATCCCACTCTCGTGCACAAACTCCTTGTGAAACGGGATTGCACCGTATATGCGCCTGCACGCCTTGTGCTCCGCACCGCATAACACTGCAGTGTCAGTTGCTGTGGCTGAAAAATGGCCGTTTTTGCGCCAGGAGAACGAGTCGGCAAGTGCGTCAAGATACGGTGCGGGCGAGCCGAACGGGTCAATCTCAACAAAATCATAGTTTTGCCGCATCAGCACAAAGCGTATGTCGTTTTGTATTGCGCTCACCTTGCCAGCAACACCGTTCAGTGCAATGTTTTTCTCGATGAGTGCAACAGCCTTCCTGCTCAGGTCGACAGCATCCGCATGCACAACACAGCTGTTCTCACGGGCAACACGGATCGCCTTGATGCCGGTTGCTGCGTGCCCATCACAGAACGACGCTGCACCAGCAGCACCAACCGCTGCAGAAAGCAGGTCCCTGTTAATTTCCATCCGCGGGTTGTAGAATACGCCCTCTACGCATTCTATTTTTGCACTGCCCTCAGAAACCATCATCGGTAAACTTACACATCCTTAATAATATAATAGTATGCCGAGAATATTAAATGGATGAATTTCAAGGATTTGGCGAGAGTGGAGATTGGCGGGCGTACCATATGCCTTGACACGAGCGGTGATGTGTCCTACATATCACACGCGCATTCAGACCACGTATCAGGGAAACGGAAGGGGGAAGTGGTTGCATCAGAGCCTACGTTAAGCATATCAGGAGTCTCATACAGCTCGCGGCTTGTGCATGAGAGCATACGCCTGCACAAGGCAGGGCATATGCTTGGGGCTACGCAGATTGAGATAATCCGTGATGGCGGCAATTTTGTTTATACAGGGGACTTCAGCATTGCTGACGGCTTTACGTATAAAGGCGCGGATATAATCGAGGCTGACGAGCTGCTCATCGAGTCCACGTATGGCTCGCCTGAGTATCATTTCCCGAAGAAAGAGGATATTGCAGAGCAGCTGCGGAGGGAAGTGCTGAGCAGGCTTAAGTATGGGAATGTGATTTTTGCAGTTTATGCAAAGGGAAAATCACAGGAGCTTATAAAGATGCTCAACGAGTTCTGCGGCATTACGCCTATTGTGGGCCCGGAAGTTGCGCACGTGAGCGAGATTTATGTGAGGCACGGGCAGCACTTATCCTTTGTAGGCTCGCATTCCGAGGATGCAAGCGACATGTTCAGGGATAATTTTGTCGGGATAATACCAAAGTCACAGTTCAGGCCGGAGCTGCGGATGCGGTTGATGCAGCATTACCGCAAGCCGTGCTATTTTGGCTCGCTTAGCGGCTGGAACGTAAAGTTTGCAAGTGATGTTTATGACATAGCGCTTCCATTAAGCGACCATGCAGATTTTAATGACCTGGTTGAGTATGTTGACCATAGCAGCCCAAAAAAGGTGTATGTGTTTGGCGCGTTTGCAGAGGGGCTTGCGGGCGCGCTTAGGCTGCGTGGGTACAATTCGGTTGCAGTGAGGTAGTTGAGGTATGGCTGGGAAAGAGGCATTTACGCGTGAAGTATGGGAGAAGATGCGTGCGCAGATACTTAAGGAGGTTAGGCCTACACCCGAGATGCACGCAGAAGTCCGTAAGATTGCGGATGAGCTTGTTGACAAGCTGAACAAGATTTCACCTGCAGAGATCGAGGTCATGCTTACAGGCTCTTTTGCAAAGGAGACATACATACGTTCTGATGTTGATTTTGACATTTTTGTGCTGTTCCCAGAGAAATACACGCTTTATGACCTGCAGAACATGACGTTCGAGTGGGCAAAGAAGTTTCTTGAGAATTGGGAGGTTGCATATGCACAGCACCCTTACCTGCGTGGCTATTACAAGGGACATCACGTTGATGTAGTGCCCAGCTACAAGCTCAGGGAAGGCGAGCCTGTAAGGGTACGGAGTGCAGTTGACAGGACACAGCTGCACACGAAGTATGTGCTCTCAAAAATAACGGAGAGGCAGAAGGATGATGTCCGCATACTTAAGAAATTCCTCAAGCGCCTTGGCATATATGGCGCTGAAATCAAGACAGGCGGGTTCTCAGGATACTTGTGCGAGCTGCTCATAATGAAGTATGGCTCGTTTTATGACCTGATAATGGCAGCACGAAAATGGCAGTTCCCAGTTGCTATTGATATTGAAGGAGGCAGGAGTGAGCGGCTCCTGCGTGCGCTGTTCAAGGGGGATGTCCTCATCGTGACCGACCCTGTTGACAAGAAAAGAAACGTTGCGTCACCAGTAAGTGCGGATTCGCTTTCAAAGTTTGTTGCGGCTGCGCACGTGTTTTTCCTTAACCCGTCAGTTGCAATGTTTTTCACTGAGATGGAAGTGATGCCTTTAAGTGAGATACGGAAAAAGGCAGCTGAGCGTGGCACGTGCTTTGTCCTGTTTGAGTTCCCGCGGCCACAGAAAGCAGATGATATATTATGGGGTGAGCTGCGCAAGACGCTTGCCTCGATTGAAAAATCATTCGATAACGCCGGGTTTGACTGCTCGCACCAGACGGCTGAGGTGCACGAGGGCAAATGCTATATGCTGTTTGAGCTTATGCACGAGGAGCTCCCGAACATTGTGCTCCAGGAAGGGCCATATGTGCGCATGGGTGAGCATTTGGAGAGGTTTATACAGGAAGAGATGAATAACTTTGACATCTTTGTGAAGGATGAGAGAATGTGTGCGGTGCGCAAGCGCAAGTTTACAGCTGCGCTGCAGCTCGTTGCAGACATACAAGCAAACCCTCTGCGTTATGGCGTTAGCAAGGGGATTGCGGCTGAGGTATCATCTGCCAAAGTATATACGGGCGACGATTCAATTTTTGAGGAGAGCAGAAAAGTATACACGATGCACCTTAACAGGAAGTTTTTCCTTGGGCTTTAATGTGGCTTTCAGTGGATAGGTTGGGGCTTTCGAGGGTCTCTTTTTTAACTTTTACTGAGCTTAAACTTCCAGCTCCGAGCGGTGGGCCAGTAGCTTAGCCTGGTGGAGCGCCCGACTGATATACTGATGGAATGGATGAGGATGAGTAGTTGGGCACCGGTTGAGCTCATCTTTGTGAGATGGAAATCGGGAGGCCGGGAGTTCAAATGGCTTTTCAGTATGTGGAAAGCGCTGGAAATCTCCCCTGGCCCATCTATTATAAGAATTACGGAGGAAATGTGTTAGATGGAGCTTCCAAACATATACAAGGGGGATTATACCAAGCTTGTTGGGATACCCATTATTCTTGTGCTGGTTTCAGCAATGTTCATTATGCAGGTGCAGCCCGGGCTTGAGCTCAAGGGCGGTGCGCTCGTCACGCTCGACCTGAAGCAGCCAATGACTGATGCGCAGGTTGCTGCGGCGCTTGAGCATTCAGGATTCAAGGATGTGAGCATCAGGACATACCAGCTTGGGAGCTCCCACATTGCAGAAGTTGAGATTGCGCACAGCAATACCGTTGTGAGGTTTGAGAGCTCATACAAGGATTTCCTTGATACGTATGACAAATATTCGAAAAAGCAGTATGAAATACTCGTCTTGAAAGGGTCAAATG
>JAOAKK010000021.1 GCA_026413685.1 Microcaldota archaeon
GGGATATACACCACACAAACACCTTCTACAATCCCGGATTTCCCGATTATGTCAATTACACTTTCAGTTATATCTACAAGCTCAATCTGTTTGGTGGTGCTAATGGAAAGCTCAAGCATCATTGTACTGACCTGCTCTTAACCGCATCATCGATGGTTTTCTTGAACGTCTCAACCCTGTATTTAATGTCGCTTGCATTCTCAACAGCAGTCCCAATCTGTATCATGTCAGCACCTGCCCTGATAATCTCACGTGCCTCCTCAAACTTGCGTATCCCGCCAGCAACCATATACGGCAAGGATGTTGCCTTGCGGACGTATCTCACCATGTCAACAGGTATGGGGCCAAGCTCACTTGCAGACCCTGCATCCGTGAATATAAGATGGTTCCCTGCAAGCTCACCTGTCATTGCAAGCGCAGCTGCAATCTTAGGCTTGTTGCGTGGGATAAGCTTGGCATCACCTACCCACCCGACCGTTCCGCCAGGCTCAACAACAATATATGCGGTTGGAATCGATTCAATTCCAAACTGCTTAAGCAATGGCGCACCAAGCATTTGTGCCTGGCCAAGCCAATAGGGGTTTCTTGAGTTGATAAGTGTAAGGAAATAAATCGCATCTGCATACCTAGTTATGGTGCCAACATTTCCAGGGAATAGGATTACGGGCACCGAAATGTTGCTTTTTATCTCCTTTGTCACGTTATCAAGCAGCTCACCTTGTGCACCTATGGAGCCACCAATCGCAATCATATCTGCACCTGCCTCTGCAGCTGCAATCCCCGTCTTTATAGCCGCTTCAGGTGTTGGGTAATCAACAGGGTCTATTACAATAGATAGGATGGCCTTCTTCGCATCTATCTTATCTATTAGGTATTGCTCAACCTTTCCAATACGCATATTTACACCTTGGGTTACACGTATTATTCAGCAGTGGGAATATTAAAAATGCTCCTGTGTTATACCCTGCGGTCCTTCGGGATAAGTGATTGTAATTCACCATTTTTATTATATGCTATCCCTATGCCCATCCCTCGCCTTGATTTTAGGATAACAAGCCCATCACTAATGCCCACCTGAGGCTGGGATAATTTGATACTCTCTCCGGAAAACAGCCTTACAACATCATCATCACTTATTGTAATGCAGTTTTTAGTTGCGAGATGCCCAAACACTAGCACAAAATCCAGTGATGGCTTAATACCAAATATAGAATCAAGCTTGCCTGCAAGAATGCCTTTCCGTACCACCTTTAAGCCAAGCCTATCAAGCAATGCTGAGTAAACGTATACCTTACTGGTACGCTCCTCAACCACAAACTCATCGCTGAGCTTGATGCCGAACCGCGACATTATGAATTCGGAGAATTTGCTGCGCATCGGATTACCTTTTACGGATTTTTGCAATAAAGAATGACTCATCAAGCGTGAACCTGCACACTTTACTGTCAAGCGTATCGTTCCCGGAAATACCTGGACCAAAACTAAAAGGAAGGGCTGGCTTCTCAATATATGCGTTCTCCCTCTTCTGCAACAGTGATTCCACAACTTCCTCATTTTCATGCACTGTGGTTGTGCACGTGGAGTATACGAGAGTGCCTCCAGGGCACAACAAGTCAAATGCGCGCAGAAGAAGCGCTTTCTGCAGCCTGGCAAGGCTTCTCACCCTACCCTCTGAATGCTGGACTTTACACCTGCGCGACCCCATCGAGCTGCACGGTGCATCGAGCAATACCTTGTTGAATGAAGAAACACTTGGGAATTGCCTGCCATCAAAATTTGTCATTGCTATGCACGTTATGCCAAGGCGGTCGATGTGGCTTGCAAGGCTTTTCAAGCGCATGTATGACACATCGTTCGCAACAACCACCCCTTTATCATTCATGTGCATTGCACACTGCGTCGATTTGCTGCCCGGTGCTGCTGCCATGTCAAGGATGATATCATCCTCTTTTGGGCCAAGCACGAGTGGGGGAATCATCGATGAGAGAGACTGTATGTAAAAATATCCCAGCTGGTATTCCAATGTCTTGCTTAAGTTTTCATATTCAGAAATGTACGCTTCACCATACCATCCAACAGGGCTGATGCCATACTTTGACATCACATCTTCAAACTCGCCCTTGCTTATGCGAAGGCTGTTTATTCTTATGGAAGTTGCCACAGCTATGCTGAAACTGTGAATTATTTTAAGGTTAAGCCACCTTAAATGATCACATGGACCTGTAGTCGAGTGGTTAAGACGCTCGCCTCACAAGAAGGGTGAAAGGGCACATCCCTTTCCCCCTTCTCAACCCACCTATCCTTGTGATTGGTTGGGAGAGGTATATCCTCTTATCAGAAGGGTGAAAGGGCACATCCCTTTCCCCCTTCTAGGGAAAATGCATCCGCAAACTAAAACACACGTCAAAAATGAGCGGATGCATCCCTTGCGCGAGAGATCCGCGGTTCAATTCCGCGCAGGTCCATATAAGTTTTCCTGCGCGTTTTTGCTTCGCAAAAAACCATCGCAAATTATCATTTGCTCTGTTCCGCGCAGGTCCATATAAGTTTTCCTGCGCGTTTTTGCTTCGCAAAAAACCAAAATGTTTTTAATTGCCAATTTTGCCTAATGTGATGTATGGTTGTTTATGAGATACGTGCACCGTTATGGCCAGAGAAAACCGCCTCATTTACATCAAAAGAAATGAAAAAAACCGGCAGTAGGATGAGAGATTGCAGGTTTTGCGTGCTTGCTGAAGAGCCACTAGTGGAAAGTAAAACAGGCTTGAGAATTCTTAAAGCAAAATATCCATATATACCACAGCATTGCATACTCGCACCCAGAGATCATGTGCTAGCACTGCACAAAATAACAAAAAAACAATTTGATGATATTTTTATGATGACAGGTGAGATGATTCAGAATTTCCAGCATGCAACCGCACTTTGGAATTTTGGGGTTGTTGGAGGCCAAACCTTAAAGCACCTGCACATTCACCTCATATGCTCAAATGTGCAAGAATCTAAGTATGCACAACTCAAATCCGCTGAAAACTTAATAGCAGACCCGTTATCTTTGCCCATACTTGTTGAAAGCGGCCTGCCAGTGATCGGCAATGGGTATGACACTGCATTCTCAAGCCGTATCCATAAAAATGACTTATACGATTTTACAAAGAATACAATAACACAGCTGTTTGATGGCTTCTTCCACCTAGTACAAAGCAGGATGTATGACAAGGTTCATAAGTATGGCTATAACTATCATAATCTTGAAAGGCTGACGTGGCTTTATGGTGTTTCAGCTGATAATCTCAATGATATCGATTTCCTGATTAGCAACATGGTAACAGCTGGGTTGGGAATCAACCTTATGATTTCGGAATGCAATAAAGATACATTCAAGATACATATCATGCCCCGCGCAACATCCGTTTCCCCAACTGAAACACTTTCAAAAAGGATTGCGGGGCTTGAGCTGTTTCACCAAACAATTCTAACTCGTACAAAGCTGGCACCGGACATCGAAATTGAATGGGAAGAATCACAAGGCGAATTCTACAAGCAGGCCCAAAAATTACTAAACCACTACTCCTAAGTAAGTCGCTGTGCAGATAAATAGCCTACAAACTCACGGATGCCTTCCTCAACAGTGCAGGAGTTAGCAAACCCAAGCTCATCACGTATTTTTTTGGTTTTCACAACCCTGTCAGTTGCGAGCATATCTATAAATTCAGTAGGTATTGCACTCTTGCCGCTAAGCATACGCATAAAGTTGTATCCTGCAAGCAAAAGCTTTGAGGCTGGCGTCGGAATATGCACATGCTTCTTTGTTGTGCCTGTGAGGGTCGCAACAAAATCTATCAGCTGCTGCTGCGTCAGCTCGTTTTCGTCATTCACGTTGTATACCCCGGTTGCATTTGTGGCTATTGCAAGAAGGATTGCATTGGCAACGTCCTTAGCATGGACAAGCGGCACATGATTGCGGCCACTGCCAAAGATAGGCATCTTCCCAGATGAGATAAGCCCATACGCCATCTTAAACCCCGCATCAAACCCACGGCCATATATGATCGATGGCCTGAGTATGCATACATCACCCGAATACCCCTCAGCAACCATCTCACCCTGAAATTTGCTCTTTGCATAATGCGTATCTGGCATAAGGGCAGTCCTCTCAGTTATATCCGGGTTATCCTTCTTCCCGTAAACTGAAATTGAGCTTATGAATATGAAATGAGGGATTCCTGCCTGTGCACACCGCTCAACAACACCTTTTGTGCCATCTACATTTGCAGCGTATACTTTTTCTGGGGGAAGAGACATGTCAGTTGTGCCTGCAAGGTGAACTGCGTGCGAGCATCCTTTTATTTTTGAATAGTCAAAATCCGTGGCACTGCCTATTATGGTAGTACACCCCGGCACATTTTTGCCCCTACTTAGCGCAACTACCTCATACCCGTTTTTCAGAAGTAGCTCAATTACATACGCACCGAGCCTTCCAGTACCGCCAGTTACAAAAACCCGGGCCATCAGTACATCCCCTTGAGCTTGGCAAGCGCAATCCTGATTTTCTCCATGGCATTCTTATATCTCACATCGTACGAGTCTGCGATTGATTCAATGCCTGCATCGTCTAAATCTGATATGATGAATGAGTACTCTTTATTGCTCCTGCGCACCACACCGCGCTTTTCCATCCTGAGAAGGTGATAGCGCACAGTCTTCTCGCTGCATGCCTTCCCATTTGACTTAAGCGCAGCCATTATCTCATCAACAGCCATCCCACGCCTGTTTCTCAGCTGGTTGTTCAACAGAACCTCCACAAGGTCAATCACCGACTTGCGGGATTCGTTCGGGTTAATAAGGCCAAGCGCAAGTGCAAGCCACCTGATAAGTGATGCCTTAGTGAGCGTAACCTCCTGCGGCATTCGCATATCGCGGACAACAATCGAAGATTGGATATATTGTGATTCGGGTATCATAAGTTGCCAACCTCAAACAAGGTTAATCCTTGTATCAATGTCCTTTATCTTGTCATAATCACATACTTGCTTTTTCTTCCAAGGATTAATGTACACAAAATCCTTGTCCTCATCATTAACAGAGATGACCTTGCCAAGGTAATTGCCTGAGGAAGAGTATACCTCCTTGCCTAGCAGGTCAACACCTTTTATGGTATCCCTCTTTAAGTATTGCACAGTTTCCATTGTGATTGCGCCGAGTATAATGCTTGCAATGAGTGCATTAACAAGCTCACTGAAATATGCCTCTGCAATAACCCAGCCTGCAAACACCCATACAAGGTATAGCGTAATCCCCGTCATGATAACATAAAACATCATGCGCAGCGTCCCTAGGTTATTGCCATCCCTTATATTATCGTAAAGCTTTCCAAGATAAACGAGGACCAGGGGCGGTGCTATGAAAATAACAAGCGAGCGCACACTGTGGCCGATTGCTTTCAGGTTGTCGACAGAAGCGGACATCTTTATGTAATCATCCGCTGAAAGCCAGAGCGCAAGCGCAAACAGCGGCATTGCAATAACATATGCAATTGTGCTCACCTCTTCCGCACTAACCTTGAAATGCGAAAGCATGTATATTATCCTGTCTTCCACACCAAACCCTTTTGCAAGCAGGTATAATCCCACAATTGCGGCTACCGGCTTCCACTCAAACCCAAGCGAGTAGCTTATGACGAGCGCCAACAGTATAAGGGCCGGCAGCCCTATGAACATCCTCGCAAAGTAAGGTTCCTTTAGCTTATCCAAAATTAGGAAATATGTCCTCTCAAGCTCTTTTGACTGTTTCATTGAGACTTGGCGCACACTGTCAACCTTCATTCGTGAGTTAATGATTGGCAAAATCTGCTCATCATCCGCACCATCACTTACAAAAATGCAGGATTCTGCAGGAAACTCTGTAAGGACCTTATCAAGCTGCTCACCAATCTCACGGTCTGCAGTATATCCACGTGAAGGATCTCCTGTAAGTGTTGCAACCTCAACATCCTCGCCGTTAGTTTTCATTGAGTCAAACAGCCTAACAGCCTCAAAAATCGTATTCCCGTCCACTTCCTCAGGGTCGGCAAGCAGAAGACGGTTGGCTGCATCAATATTTCGTGCCCTCCCTATTATCGGGCCGACCATGTTTACTTTCTCCTTAAGGTCAGCATCCCTGTCAATGCACAAGATAAGGGTTTTCCGTGGCATCCAGCTAAAATTGTTTTAGAAAGTATTTAAACCTAATAACTTTAAACTAGCCATGGAAACACCGGGCAACGCGCTTGGGGAAGAAATTGAATTTGCTGCTGGAAAAGGCACGTATACTGAAAATGAGGTTGTGCGTGCGTCACTTTGCGGCAGCAAAGATATAGATGAGAAGAAGAGGACGATAAGCATCAAGCCGTGCTTTGCAACAGCTGAAAACATTAAAGTTGGGCAGAGGGCTTATGCTGTGATTGATAGCGTCGGAGAAACACACGCAATGATGACAATCTTTGATTATGAAAAGGAGCATGGCGGCAAGAGAGTAAATTTTGTTAGTGATTTTGCAATGATGCGAATTGAGGGCGTAAAGTCTTTCGGCGTATTTATGAAAAACATGTCTGAAGCGGTCCGTGTAGGGGATATTGTGAAAGTGGAGGTATCGAAGATTGAGCGCGGCGGCATTGATGTCATTATGAAAGGGAAAGAGCTGGGCGTTGTGAAGGCGTTTTGCTCATCGTGCAGAAGGCCGCTCGTGCTAAATAAGGATAATAAATTGTTCTGCCAAAACTGCAATAGGACGGAGGCAAGGAAAATTGCGTCCTCGTATATAGAGGTGATGTTATGAAGCTGAATTTTGTTGTTGATGAGAAAAACCACATAGAAGTGCAATTCATCGGTGAGGAATACAGCATCCCGGCAATACTCAAGGATATACTTAATGATAACAAGGATGTGGAGTTTGTTACATATGTAATTGGGCACCCAAGCAGGGATCCTCCACTGCTTGTGCTGAAAACAAAGAAAAATGATGCACGAAAGGTCCTGAAAGAGGCCCTCAAAGAGGCAATAACCACACTGGAGGATATCAAAAGCTCATTCTCAAAATGAAAAAGGGAATCCGCATTATCGGGATTGATGATACGCCGTTCAGGCGCGGAGACAAGAAAACCTGCCTGGTAGCTGTTGTGATGCGCTATGGCAAGGTCGAAGATGTGCTCCTGTCTCCAGTTACGGTAGATGGAGATGATGCTGCAGAGCAGATTTGCAGCTTGCTCAAGAAAAAGTATGCAAGGCAAGGGAAGGTAGTTTTCATACACAGCATTACGCTTGCCGGCCTTAACATTGTTGACATAGATAAGGTAAGCAAAGAGCTTGGCTGCGGTGTGATATGCATAACCAATAATAGGATACATGACAACAGCCTGAAAAATGCCCTTTCGGCTAAATTCCCACACCGGATAAGGCTCCTTAAGGAGATACACAAGATTGGCAGGTATTATATTTCTTATGCCGGCTTAAGTTATAGTGACGCTGTTGGGCTTGTCCGTGGGATAGGATATGAGCCTGTGCGTGTCGCAGATATAATTGCGCGGTCAATTGGGAAGGGGCCTGTAAGGTGCTAATGGATGAAAAATAAGGAAACACTCCTGGAAAAGGCAAACAAGGGCAAATGGCTTTATATTTTGGCCATTGTGCTTGCACTGCTTTTTGTAGTTATACGGCTTGATTTTCTTGCGGTTGGTGCCGCCCTGATGTTCATATTAGGGGTCATTGCTGAAAGCGTTGAAAGTGCAAAAGAAAAGGGAATAATGCATGAGCTCCGTGAAATTGCAATTGCCATTGCTGTAGCGCTTGTGGTCCTATTCATTGCATCTGTATTGCTAGGGACCTCATCACCATTCAACGCCGTTGTATCGTGCAGCATGCTAAACACGTTGCAGCGTGGTGATGTAGTTCTCCTCCAGAACGCACCTATAAAAACAGAAGAGATTACGATTACAAGAGAACAGTTTAGCACAATACTCAAAAACGGGGAGGAGCATTACGTATGCGGTAAGTGCTCAGATGATGGAGCAACTGTGCGCCCTTGCTCAATCAATCCAAAGACCGGCCTGGAAGCAACTGGTGAAGTGCTGCAATACAAATGCTCATTTTGCCATGTAACCGTAAGCGGGAAACCCGCACAAATTGTGTGCACAGAAGGTGTAACAATAGCTGGCAGATATGTAAACGCTGTAAACCGAAGCGGGGATATTATAGTATACAGGCCAAAACCCGATGATTTGTTCTCAGAAATTGGTGATATAATCCACAGGGCAATACTCAGGATACGCGTTGATGGGGAAAGCTACTACTTAATCAAAGGGGATAACAACCCTATGTTTGATGTCCAAGCTTACGATATAAGGTATATGCGCACAAATTCAATAGTTAACTCATCACAGGTACTTGGACGATCCTGGCTAACCATACCATTAATAGGGTATGTTAAGCTCGTAGGTGCAGGGCAGTTGGCGCTGCCTAGCGGTTGTGAAATGCTGCTTGGAGAGCCCATACATGAAAAATAGTGCGACTAACCTATGCTTACAAGCTAGAAAAGGTAACATTATTGCAAAAGTGGTCAGATGAATTACGACGTGCACATCGTCGGTGCAGGTGTAAGTGGAGGGGTTGCCGGCTACCACCTGGCAAAAAAAGGGCTTGATACTGTAATCACTGAGGAAGATGCCGAAATTGGCATTCCACAGCACTGTACTGGTATAATCTCTGTAAAAGGGCTTGAAGAAAGCGGGTTTTCATATAAAAAATGCATAATAAACAAGCTTTACGGTGTACATATCCACGGTCCCTACGGTGAAACATTAACCATACGAAAAAAATCAGTCCAGGCGTATATTGTTGATAGGGCAGAGCTTGACAGGCTATATGTTGGAATGGCTGAGAAAGCAGGTGCCCATATCATAACCGGCAGGAAGGTTAAGGCTAGAGAGGATTACCTGGGTAAAATCATAATCGGCGCCGATGGTGCCAATTCCACCGTGGCACAGATAGAAAGGTTTGAGCCCATAAAGAAATATGCATTTGGATATCAGGAGCTCGTCCGGTCTAAAGACATAATAAATGAAGGCATGGTTTCTGTGTATTTATCACAAAAGGCTTTCCCTGGCTTTTTTGGGTGGGTTGCCCCGTTGGATGACGGTATTGCACTATGCGGGTTTGGCGTATCCGGAGGCCATTTAGTAACAGGGCGGATGAGGGCGCTTTTCTCAATGGCCCGCATACGCCCGCAAAAAATACTCAAAAGGCTTGGGGGCGTGATGCCATTCGGCACACGTAAGTGCAATGCAAAGAACAACGTAATCTTAATAGGCGGTGCTGGGGGGTTCTCAAAAGCAACAAGTGGAGGTGGGGTGTATTTTTCGACCATCTCTGCCAAGGTGGCAGCGGAATGCATCGCAAAAAATAAGATCGACGAATTTGACAGGAGTATGGAAAAGCATATCAAAGAGTTAAAAAAGCACGAGTACATAAGATACTTATACAACCTGTCAGCAGACATTATGATTGAGATGCTTATTCGTGCTGGAAAGCCGTTAGGCATTGCAAAGTATATTGAAGAAAAAGGTGATATGGATTACATCAGCTCAATCATCCCATGAGGAAGAAAAAGAGCCACCTATAAGCCCACAGCGAGGCACTGCCAAGAGCCCTGACCACGTGGCGTTTATACCTGATGGGAACAGAAGGTGGGCAAAGCAGCGTGGGCTTGATGTGCTTAAAGGGCATGAGGCTGGGATTGAGCTGATTGGCGAAGTGCTTAAGTGGTGCAAAGAGCACAATATTCATAATGCAACATTTTGGGGGTTCTCAACTGAAAACAAGAACAGGACAAAAGAGGAAGTTGAAGGGCTGATGAGCCTGTTTGAGACGAAGCTTATGGATATCCTGCAGCGTGCACAAAAGGAGAAGGAAGCCGGAAATGAAAGCAAATACCCAAAAGTGCGCATAAAGTTTTATGGCATGATAGATGAGCTGCCAGAGAGGCTGCGCGAATACATACGCAAGGCCGAAAATGAATCATCACAGAATGGGGAGTACCGTGTTAATTTCCTGCTGAACTATGGCGGGAAACCTGAGATCATTGAGTGCGTGCGAAAAGTTGCAGAGGATTATAAGAAAGGCATAATTACACAGGTAAATGAGGATGTTATAATGTCACGCCTCTGGACTGGAGATTTGCAGCCGCCGGACCTGATTGTGAGGACTTCCGGTGAGTATAGGCTATCGGGGCTTCTTCCACTTCAGAGTGCGTATAGCGAGCTTTTCTTTGTAAATAAGTACTGGCCGGACTTTTCAAAAGAGGATTTTGAAATGATACTTAAGGAGTATGCAACACGCGAAAGAAGGTTTGGAAAATAAAACCATGGTGAAACGATGGCGTGGATAGGATGGAAAGTGCTTGATACTGGGCAGTACAAAATACCTTTGCAGAAGCTCAGTAATGATGAAATTGCTGTTATTGATGAGGTGTGCAAGGAATTCAGCGATACTGTTAAGGATGAAATTATTGAGAATGGCACAGCTGCTAAAGAGCTTGTAAGCAAGCTTCTCATACAAAATCTCAACAGGAATGGAATCAAGGCTGAAGAGGACCAGCTGAGATATCTTGCTGATGCTGCTTACCTCGCGACGTATGCATTCGGGCCCATCACATATCTTCTTGAGGATGATAATCTTGAAGAAATCGCTGTAATAGGCCTTGATAACCCTATCTTTGTATTCCATCGTGAAAAGGGATGGCTCGATACGAATGTTATGTTTACTGAGAGAGAGGCTTTGATTGACATAATCAATAAGATGTCAAGAGGAATTGGGAGGCGTATCACGTTGCAAAACCCGCGGCTTAACGCTGTGCTCCCAGACGGTTCAAGGCTTCACGCTACAATAGAGCCGGTTTCGGACCTTGAGCTTACTATCAGGAAATTCAAGAAATCTCCCTTAACAATACGGGAGCTTATACGGACCGGGTATAGTTATGACTTGTTGGCATTTTTATGGACGGTGTTCCAAAACGATAAGAATGTTATAATATGTGGCAACACGGCAGCTGGCAAAACAACAACATTGAATGCGCTTTTCTCGTTTGTCCCGGCAAATGAGCGCATCATTTTGCTTGAGGAAACACCTGAAATTATGATACCCCATAAGCATCAAATAAAAATGAAAACAAACCCGCAGCTCGGGATTGAAATGAAAGACCTGATTGAGGACAGCTTAAGAATGAGGCCGGATAGGGTTATTATAGGTGAGGTCAGGTCAAAAGAAGAAATACTTGCTATGATTGAAAGCATGAACGCTGGCCAAGCGCGTGGGTGTTATGCAACGATGCACGCACATAGTGCTAAGGAGCTTGTGTCACGCTTGCGCTATAACGAAGTTATGCCTTCAGATTTCAACGCTATCGACCTGGTGATTGTGCAGAGGAGATTCCTGAAGTTTAATGGTGGTGGAAAAGTACAAGAAACACGAAAAGTTGTTGAAGTATGCGAGCTTGTTGAGAGCAGGGGTGGTATAGTGATAAAGCACCTATTTTTGTATGACCCTAAAAAGGATACTGTTGTAAGAACCCCTGCAAAATCAAGAATAATCGAAGAAATTGCATTTGCGAATGGTGTTGATGAGAGCAAGATATATGAAGAAATCGCAAGAAGGTCAAACTATTTAAAAAATATAATCACCAAATCAAGAGATATCCAGCAAGACATTGTGTCTTACAGCTCTGGAAAGTAAGCTAATGTAAGGGGCTGTGGGCTAGCCTGGTATGCTTCCAGCTTCGGGTATGGGTGGGGGAGGAATCCCCCTCCCATAAGACCCAACCCCCTCTTATGTGGTTGGGAGGTTGTTGCGTGGGGGAGGAATCCCAATGTGCATTCGCTTCGCGAATCACACGTTATTTGCGAAGGCAATGCACGTCCCATAAGAAAAAGCTGGAGACCCCAGTTCAAAGTCCTTTCCTTCAAACAGGTCTTTGAACAAGGCCATAAATAGCAAAAGTTAAGAAAGGAATGAAAATCTGGGCAGCCCCATTTTTTTCTTATTTTAGGAAATATAAAACCTGCATTTTTTTGTTCCTTTAAAATACTTATTTATTAAAAAATATTGCCCATCAGTTGCAAATCACGTGGGTAAAAAAAAGGAGTAGATGAAATCTACTCCTCTGCGGCCGTAGTCTAACCTGGTTAGGACATGAGCCTTCCAAGAGCTTCTTTCGGGATGCCTAAAGAAGCTCGCAAGAAAATGTTAGCTTCTTTCGGGATGCCTAAAGAAGCTCGCAAGAAAATGTTAGCTTCTTTCGGGATGCCTAAAGAAGCTCGCAAGAAAGCTTATGATCCGGGTTCAAAAACAGACCATAAAAATGGCCTTTTGAAAATCCCGGCGGCCGCATTGGCTTATTCAATTTATGGAGGTATTCTCACCTGAGAAAATGCTTTATGCCCAGCCTCTCAATCATCCATTTCTTATCATCAAAATACTTGCGCACTACGGATATTTTTGGTGTGATTTCCATATAAGAAAGCACTGTGCTATTCGTTCC
>JAOAKK010000022.1 GCA_026413685.1 Microcaldota archaeon
GTGTGCCTCATATCACCATTTTATGGCAATGCACGGCAGGATCACCGCAGGACGCGTGAAGGGCTGACGGCACGCACCCAGATAACGCTGTTTGAGGCGGTGGGTGTAGACTCATTCTTTTTTGTTGACCTGCACTCACAGAGCATTGTAGGGTTTACGCGAAAGCACGCTGATAACGTTTACCCGACATCAGAGCTCGTGAACGAGTTCAAGCAGCAGTTTCCTGATTATCTGAATAGCTTTGTTATGATACCTCCAGACGCAGGCGCGTTCAAGAGGTCTGAGCACATCGGCAAGAAATATACGCATCTCAGGCTGAGCCCGGCGCTCAAGATACGTGACTATACCACAAGCAGCAAGGTTGACATGATTATAGTCACGGAGCCGTCCCTCGTTGCAGGCAAGAACGTGGTTATTTTTGAGGATATAGTTGATACGGCTGGCACAATCACGACACTCATCTCCGAGCTGTGCGAAAAATACTATTGTAAGGGTGCCGTGGTGGTTGCACCACACCTCCTTTTAAGTGATAAGGGCCTGGAGAATATAGACTGCCTGTATAACAAAGGGTACCTCCTCAAGCTGATAACCACAGATTCAGTGCCGCGCCCACCTGAATTTGCAAAATATCACCCATGGTATGATGCAGTGTCGCTTGCCCCGAAGCTTGCAATCATAATATACAATATGTACATGAAGCAGGGTGTCGGAGACGTGCATATGCAAGATTAGTGATTTAGTCAATTGACGAAGCACATTTCGATATATTTTTAAATGTTATATGGATGAATAGCCCCATGGAGAAGCGTTATGAGCAGCTAGCGCATAACATAGCAAGCGAGATAGTGTTTTCTAACTCCCCCGGCAAGACAATGAAGAAATGGAGGGAGCTTTTTGGCGTATCGCAGATAGAGCTGAGCGGATTTCTTGGCATAAGCTCATCCACAATAAGCGACTATGAGGGAGAGCGCAGGAAAAATCCAGGCATATCTGTAATCAAGAGGTTTGTCACTGCGCTTGTTGAGATTGACCTTTCAAAGGGCGGGGCTGTTGTGAGCAGGTATGCACGTGAAATGCCCGAGAGCGATTTCTTTTATGTGCACGAGTTTGCAAGCTCGCTCAGCGGCCTTGATTTCATGAAGCTTGTGGAGGGCAAGGCGATCGCAAACGAGGAGATGCTTGAGCGCACACGCGTCTATGGGTACACATTCATCAAGTCAATCCACGCAATCATGGAAATGCAGGCATCAGATTTCCCAAAGCTGTTTGGGAACGCAAAAGAGCGTGCTTTCATATTTACGGATGTGAGCACGGGCCGCTCGCCAATGGTAGTTATAAGGGTGCACCCTATAAAGCCATCCCTCGTTGTCCTCCATAATCTTGACGAGAGCAAGGTTGACAAGCTTGCAGTTGCACTTGCACAAAAGGAGCGCATCCCGCTTATACTCACAAGCGCGCCTATCGATGAGATTGAGGCAGCACTCAAGAAGCTTTGATTTGGATAAGGTGTTTTGCGTATGGCAGAATCAATAGGAATCGTTGGTTATGGTGTTGATGTCCCACGATACAGGATAAAAGCGAGCGAGATTGCACGCGTGTGGGGCGAGGAGGAAAACCGCATTGTAAACGGCCTTGGCCTGTCGGAGAAATCCGTGCCAGCACTCGACCAGGATGCGGCAACGCTTGCAGTTGAGGCTGCCAGGCGTGCAGTCAGGCATTCAGGGATTAACCCACAGCTCATTAATTCGATTTTTGTGGGGTCAGAATCACACCCATACGCAGTCAAGCCGACCGCAACGATTGTTGCAGAGGCCATAAACGCAGCACCCGTGCTGTTCGCAGCTGACCACGAGTTTGCGTGCAAGGGTGGTACCGCGGGCATAATAAACTCGTATGCGCTGCTAAAGTCCGGCGAGATTGAGTACGGCCTGGGCATAGGCACGGACACATCGCAAGGTAGTCCCGGTGACGCACTTGAATACAGCGCTGGTGCGGGTGCGGGCGCATTCATTGTGGGCAAAAAAGACGTGATTGCTGAGATTAAGGGGATATATGCATACACAACGGACACGCCGGATTTCTGGAGGCGTGAGCACGCAATATACCCGTCACACGGTGGCAGGTTTACAGGCGCCCCTGGGTATTTCAAGCACGTCCAGAGCGGTGCAAAGGGGATAATGGAGAAGATGGGGACAAGGCCTTCAGATTACGCGTATGCGGTGTTCCACCAGCCGAACGGCAAGTTCCCGCGCACCGTTGCAAAGCAGCTTGGCTTTACGCCTGAGCAGATTGCGCCCGGGCTGATCACGCCGCTTATAGGCAACACATACTCGGCGGCCTCGATGATAGGCCTTGCGGCAACACTCGATGCTGCAAAGCCTGGTGATAAGATTCTTGTGACATCTTTTGGCTCCGGTGCTGGCAGTGATGCGTTCCACATTGAGGTCACGGATAAGATACTGGATAAGAGGAACCCGCTGCCTGTCCTGGAAGTCATTAAGCATAAGATTTACATTGATTATGGGACCTATGCAAAGCACAGGAAGAAGCTTATAATGTAATGGTGGGTTTGCAAATATATGATATAGTACCACAGGGGGTTTATGATTATGCGCAAAGTTGCAGTTGTTGGCGTTGGGATGAGCAAGTTTGGCGAGCTCTGGGACGTAAGCCTGCGTGACCTTGTAGTGCAGGCGGGTGTTGAGGCAATCAAGGATGCAAGCCTTGAAGGGTCAGAAATACAGGCGTTGTATGGTGGGACGATGGCCTCGGGCAGGCTTATAGGGCAGGAGCACGTGGCTGCGCTGATTGCGGATGCAATGGGGCTAAACCCGCTCCCAGCAACGCGTGTTGAGGGGGCGTGTGCATCCGGCAGCCTGGCTTTCAGGAATGCATATTTTGCGGTTGCTTCAGGTGCATACAACGTTGTTGTGGTCGGCGGTGTTGAGAAAATGACCGACGCGACCACAGCAGAGGCGGTTACGGCGCTTGGTGGTGCAGGCGACCAGGAATGGGAGCTGCTCCAGGGTGCAACATTCCCGGGCCTCTACGCGCTGATGGCGCGCAGGCATATGATTGAATATGGCACAACCGAGGAGATGATGGCCGCAGCGGCAGTGAAGAACCATTACAATGCAACATTCAACAAGTATGCGCAATTTAAGGAAAAGATTACGATTGAAGATGTTATGAAGTCAAAGAAAGTCGCTGACCCGCTCAAAGTCCTGGATTGCTCGCCAATCACGGATGGCGCGGCAGCGGTTGTGCTGATGGATATCGAGACTGCAAAAAAGCACACGGATAATTATGTTGAGGTTGCTGCAAGTGCACAGGCAAGCGATACGCTTGCGCTCCACGATAGGAAATCACTCACCGAGCTTCGTGCTGCACAGATTGCTGCAAGGGAAGCGTATGCACAGGCTGGCATAACCCCAGATAAAATAGATGTTGCGGAAGTGCACGACTGTTTTACAATCGCGGAAATAATGGCAATCGAAGATCTTGGGTTCTTCCCAAAAGGAAAGGGTGGGCCGGCAACACTTAACGGTGAGACGGCACTAAATGGCACAATCCCAATCAACACTTCTGGTGGGCTTAAAGCGTGCGGCCATCCTGTCGGCGCGACAGGTGTGAAGCAAATTGTTGAAGTGACATGGCAGCTGCGTGGGCAGGCTGAGGGCAGGCAGGTAAATGGTGCCCAGTACGGCCTCACGCATAATGTTGGCGGGTCGGGTGCAACGTGTGTTGTGCACATCCTGAAAAAGCCAAACTAGGCAAATGATTGTTAGGCTTGAAAGAGCTGAAGGATAAACAGGTGGTGTTTGATAATGAAGCCAGGATTACCATTGCTTTGGAGAAAAACAAAGGAAAGGTATAATTTAGTTGGTACAAAATGCGAGACATGTGGCACTTATTATATGCCTGAGAGGAAAATCTGTGCAAAATGCAGGAGAAAGGGAAAGATCATCCCGTATGCATTCAGCGGCAGGGGCAAGATTTTTACGTATACGGTGATACGTGTTGCCCCTGAGGACTATGAGTTTTTTGTGCCCTACGTTTTGGCCATCATAGAGCTTGAGGAAGGGGTTCGTATAACCGGCCAGGTAGTTGATGTTGACCCTGAGAGTGTAAGGGTAGGGCAGCCTGTTGAGATGGTCTTCAGGAAAATCCATGAGGATAACCCGGAAGGGCTTATCACGTATGGGTTCAAGTTCAGGCCTGTTGCCTGACGCCTGTTAATTGATTTGTGAAAGAAGGAAAATGTTATACCATTGCAACAGTGAGGAGCAATAGCAGCCACCAACCGCAGAATGAGAACAGCACGATTGGGCCGTGCAGCTTCACGTTGCTCCTCTCAGTTTTCTCATCTGGCTTTGGGTTAACGAGCAATACGAGTGCAAGTGCAAGAAGCACGAGCACACCCAGGACCACTGATTTCACAGTTGCCATGATGCTCTCAGGGTTCTGTGAATACATAAGCATCCATGTTATTACTGTGATGATTACTCCTGCTATGAGCACAGGTTGTGTTGCATAGTATATGCTAACAGCTTTAGGGCTCATTTTTCCAGTGCGTGAGAACACCGAGCCGCTTAGGAATATTACAGAAACTGCCCCAAGCGCCAGCACTATCCCGGCAAGATGCAAAAATCCCATCACGACATCCTTCCCGAAGAAAGCCTGTTTCATAGGGGGGATGAGCAAGATTGCATTTATGGCCTCGTTAGGCGGGAACTCCTCCTTTTCACCAACCACAAGCGCATATTTGCCACGGTTTTCTTCGTTGTACACCTTTACGTAATATATGCCCGCAGGCATTCGTGCCTTGTATTCCGGCCCTGTAAGGTACCAGTCGCCGCCAAACGGCTCAAACCATTGGCCCCACTTAGACTGGTTCTCATACACAGACACGATGGGCTGTTTTGATGAGTCTAAGATCTCAAATGAGAACCTTCTTGCCTCTTTTGGGGCAAGTGGCGAGTTAACCTGAACGTAAAGGTCAAACGGGTCTTTCGCTACAATTATATAATAATCTGGCTTGCCCGACAGCTCACCATAATATGCCTTTGAGACCTCGGGCGCAACCACGTTGTATGGGTTTTCAAGGGTAAGGTTATAGCCTATCACAAAGCGCGGCTGGTGCGCAAAAGGCGCTGCAATGAGCAGCAAAACCAACATTAGGTATTTAGTGTCCATAAGCTCCTCTCCGTTAAGAGCTTCTGCGGCAATCCTTAAATATATTTTTTGCATCCAATCGGGCTGCAAATATTTTCTCAGGCATTGCCAGCCAAATGATAGGTTTAATTTATTTTCCTTAAAATACATTCCAGGTGGAGCTATGAGCAAGCAGGATATGCCTAGAATGCATCTTAGGCGTTCAAGCGATCGCCAGCATGCGCACAATAATAATGAGTGTGCAAAGGCCGAGTTTGGGAAGTTCTTTACAGACGAAAAGATGTTTTTAGGCCTCGTATCCGAAGACAGGAATACCGTGCTTACAGCGTGCAGCAAGCTGCTTAAGCACATAAAGCTTGAGCCGCAGCTCTCATCATGTGAGGCGAGCCTTTATAACCAGGCTAGAAAAATGCTCTTTGATGAGCTTGCTGTATCAGCATCTGATTTCTTAAGCAGTGAGGTGGGCGGAAGTGCTTGCCTCAGCACAGAAAGCAAGGTGATCCTGCTTAATTTTTTGGCCGATGTGGGGGAGCGCAGCGTGCTGCGCGAGGTTGCCGGGCGCTCGCTTGATGAAAAGGTTGCCAGCGCGTCAGTATGGGGGCTTTACCGCCTCAGGGATATAGAAGGACTTTACGCGCTTGTTGAATCTGCGGCCCTTGAGAGCACGAGAAAATGTGCCGAGCATGCGGTTTACAAATTCGAGCAAAAGTGCAAGCACCGTGCCTGAATTGCATTTGCGGCCCCTTATTCGTTTTTATATCTTATTAGCATAATTATTATGGTGAAAAACTGATGAGCGGTGAAGTGCTTTCATTTGAGGAATTCTGGAACTCCCAGCAGAAGAAGCCCAAAGGGATTGGCTTTACAAAAGGCGAGATGAAAAGCCCTGAATGTGTTGATTTCAAGTACCTTCGCAGGGCACGCAAGCTTGTGAGGGATTACAGGGACATATTGAACCAGAATATCTCTGGCAGAAAATGGAAGCTCGGCTCGGAAAGGCTTTATAGGGGGGCTGGGACGTATGTTCTTGTTTATACGCTCGTTATTAAGGATGGCAGGAACGTGCTTGACAAGAAAGTCATTGAGTTTATTGCACCGCCATTAATCCCCAAGCAGGACTGATCGTTTTGTTTTAATATATTTTTGTGCGATTTACTGCGATTGTCGAAGTGATTTTTCTATGCTTTATAAATTATTTCCCTAAATTTAGCCATGGCTGAATTCATTTGGAAAATAGGTGGTGAGGCGGGCTTTGGCATAATGGGGTCAGGCCTACTTTTTGGGAAGGTGTTCACGAGGACTGGCTATTATGCGCACGTCTATGCTGAGTACCCATCGCTGATTAAGGGTGGGCATAACACGACGCAGGTGCGAATTTCAGATACGCACACATTCTCCCCAAGGCTTACGAATGACCTTGTTGTTGCGCTGAACAAGTTTGCAGTGGAAGCGCACGCACCACACATGTCCAGCAATGGTGGGATTATTTATGACTCAAAAGACTCTGGCATTGAAGGCCTGAAGATACCTCCAGGCATCCAGCTATATGATGTCCCATTGCTCGAGCTTGCGCAAAAGGCAGGCGGTGATATGCTGATGCGCAACACAGTTGCGATGGGCGCGTCATTGGCACTGCTCGGGTACCCATTGGATTATTTTAACACAATCATAAAGGAGATGTTTGGCAGGAAAGGCGGGGAGATTGTTGATATTAACATCAACGCAGCGAAAAACGGCTATGACTACATCATGCAGAATTATGATGTGTCAAAATTCCCGCATAAGCTTAGGCCAAGGGAGGGTGCTGTGCGAAAGCTCGTAATGACGGGCAATGAGGCAATAAGCGCGGGTGCCATACAGGCGGGCGTCAAGTTTTTTGCTGCATATCCCATGACACCAGCATCCTCAATCCTGCACTACATGGCCTCAAAAGAGCTTGAGCATAATATTGTTGTAAAGCATTGTGAGGATGAGATTGCGGCCATGAACATGGCCATAGGTGCCTCGTTTGCAGGTGTGCGCTCAATGACTTCAACTTCCGGCGGGGGGTTCTCACTCAAGGTTGAGGCGCTTGGGATGGCTGCAATGTCAGAAACACCCGTAGTGGTTGTGCTCTCACAGAGGACTGGGCCGAGCACGGGCATGCCAACCTGGACCGAGCAGGCAGACCTAAGGTTTGCGATCCACGCGTCTCAGGGCGATTTCCTGCGTGTGGTGCTTGCGCCTGGTGATGTTGCAGAAGCGTATAACCTTACTCAAAAGGCGTTTAACATTGCCGAGAAGTACCAGCTTCCCGTAATAATACTTAGCGACAAGTTCCTCTCTGAAAGCTACAGCACAGCCGATAGCACCGAGCTGCAAAAAATCCCAATCGAGCGTGGCAAAATCATCACAGAGGATATGAAGCCGCTCCCGCCTCAAGAGAAGTTCAAGAGGTATGAGATCACAGCGGATGGCGTTTCACCGCGGCCTTTCCCGGGTGTTGTTGGTGGCGAGCACATATCATCATCGTATGAGCACTGGGAGAATACGTTCTCAACCGAGCATTTTGAGACAAGAAAGAAAATGGTTGACAAGCGTGCCAGGAAGATTGCTCTTCTTGAGAAAGAGCTGGGCACGCCAACGCAACATGGCCCTTCAGATGCACAGATTACTCTTGTGTGCTGGGGCTCGCAAAAGCACGTTGTGTTTGAGGCGGTTGACATCCTCAACGCTGAAGGCAAGAGTGTTAATGCATTGCATTTTGCATACGTGCACCCTCTCCCTCGAAAGGCAATCAGCATGCTCAAGGCTGCGAAGAAGCTCGTTATTGTTGAAAACAACAGCACCGCACAGTTTGGTGGGTATCTCAAGGAGCATGCGGGCGTATCATTTGTGGGGAGCATATTGAGGTATGACGGGAGGCAGCTGTTTCCTGAGAACGTATGCTCAGGCGTGAGGATGATCCTTGAGGGTAAGGAAAAGGATGTGCAGGTTGTTGATAAGGAGCCGGTAGAATTTTACACGGCATCCTTTGTAAGGTAGGTGGTTATGATGGCAACAATCACAGATTTGGCAACAAGGGAAGTGCCCCAATGGTGCCCTGGGTGTGGGAATTTTAACATAATTTCAGCGTTAAAGGCAGCACTCACAAAAGCAGGTGCAGAGACCCATAATACAGTGATAGTCTCGGGCATAGGGTGTGCAAGCAANAGCCCGCATTACATACGCACGTATGGGTTTGAGTCATTGCACGGGCGTGTGCTTCCCGTTGCAACTGGGGTTAAGCTTGCCAACCGCAAGCTTACAGTTATAGGGATGGCTGGCGATGGTGATGCGTATGGGATTGGGCTCAACCACCTAATACATACCTGCCGCAGGAACATCAATATGACGTATATTGTGCACAACAATTCCGTTTATGGGCTTACAACGGGGCAGACGTCGCCCACATCGATGAAAGGGATGAAGACAAAATCGACGCCCCACGGCGTGATTGAGCTTCCCATACACCCGCTTGCGCTTGCCATTACGAGTGATGCGACGTTTGTTGCACGCACCTATACGGGCAATCTTCCCCATATGATAAGCACGATAACGGAAGCAATCAAGCATAGGGGGTTTGCGCTTGTTGATGTGCTCCAGCTGTGCCCATCCTGGAACAAGGTAAACACTGCTGAATGGTATAAGGGCCGGCTTTATGATTTGAACAAGGAGGGGCACGACATAACAAACAAGATTAAGGCATATGAGAAGGCGCTCGAGGATATGCATTCGAATTATGAGAAGGTGCCTATAGGAATATTTTATAAGGTGGAAAGGCCGACATATGATGACGAGCTGCCGCAGCTAAAAGAGAAAGAGCTTGCTGGGCAGGATATTATGGATATTGATGCCAAAGGGCTGCTCAAGGAATTTGAGTGATACGATGGCTAAAAAGGAAAAAGCCACTGCAGCAAAACGCAATCATGCGCGCATTCCCGCGCAGGCTGCTCAATCGTGCCCGTTTTGCAACAATACAGATGTGGTTATTGCATCTAACCGGTATGCATATGTTATTCATGACAAGCACCCATACGTTGAGGGGCATCTCCTTGTAATCCCTAAGAAGCATTTTGAAAGCATAATGGAGATGGATACAAAAACGCTATGCTCAACA
This sequence comes from Microcaldota archaeon, assembly GCA_026413685.1. GTDB lineage: Archaea > Micrarchaeota > Micrarchaeia > CAILAH01 > CAILAH01 > CAILAH01. The sequence goes on from JAOAKK010000022.1 coordinate 9,314, forward strand.
ATGGCTCTTGTAAAGAAAATGGAAAAGCGCCTTGTTGAAAGGCTGGGTGTTAGTGGGATAACGATAAGGCAGAATTGGGCCCCTTTCCTTAACGAGAGCCATCTTGTTGTAAGGCATGTCCATTTTCACATTATTCCGCGTGCACCTAATGATAACTTATACTATAAAGTAAATAGGATTTCTCTTCCTGATTTAAGGAAGGAAGAGCTGGTTAAAAGGTTGAAATAAAAAAGTATTTATATAACAAAATATAAAAAGAATGTATGCAGCAGAAACAAATAAATACTGGTAAATCAAAACAAGAGCATGCATTCACCAAGCTTAACACGCTTGTAGAAAGGCAGATGTCTAACTCCCACAGTGACCAGACGGTTGTTTACCCTGATGCGTGCTATATGCTGAGCGCAATCGATGCTGAGATGAAAGTATCTGATCTGGTGCTGCATTTAAGTAAGAGGGCTACTGTTGTGCTTATGCAAAGCGTTCTGGATGAAGTCCAGAGGAATGTCATGAAGGCAGAGTTTAACCACGTTAACCGCAGCATGGTATTGGCAGATATTGCAACACTTCATTCAATTTCACAGGCGAACCCCACCATTACAATAGAGAATGTTGATGTGAGCAATGAAATAATTGCAGGGCTTAGCGAAAAGATGAAGCTTCACAGCGTTGGTGGCAATTGCAGGGTTGGGGCTGGAGAAGCAGCAATATACACACATCTTATGTCAGTCAAGGAGCTGTTTAAGCAGGCGTTTGTGCTCTCAATCGATGCAGATGTTTCTTACATCTTTGCAAACGTAGAAGGTGTGGCAGTTATAGGCAGTGATGACGTTAAAAAAAAAATAACCTATGAAGCGCAAACAGCGGTTAATGCTGAGGCGCCTTCCAGGGTGCAGACAGTAGATGACTTAATTTCCGATATCAAGTTTGACGATTCAACAGAGGGCTATATTCTCTCAAAAGGGCTGCGCGGCATAGATGTGGTTTTAGCTATTTGCAGGGGGTTTGATTTTTGGAAAAACAACGCTGCGGTTATGGGCATCCACAGGCGCGGCTCCGTGATACGAAACAACTTGAGGAGGTACTGCGGTGAGAAAGCCGAGGCGGTGCTCTCATTTCTGAAGAGCGTGGACATACTCAAGGATGATTTTGGCAGCAGTGCAAGCACAAAAACAAAAGACGATGCGATGTCGATTAACATACATCCAAAGCACGAGGTTGGAAAGAAAATCATATCTTCAATACAAGCGGTAGTATATGAGTATAGGAAGCAAAGCAATCCAAGGGCTGTATGAATGTGCAGTCAGAAATGTTTATATATTTGAAATTTTTCATATAGCGTATGGAATTTAATGAGCTTATTTATCCAAAGCCTAAGCGCCTTCCTGTTGGGCCTGCGGTCAAAGGCAAGGAATACATGCCAAAGGAGGATGTTGATTGGCTGCTCAAGTCACGCCTTTTAATTGAAGAAAAGATGGATGGCCGCCAGGCATTTTTTGAGGCGGGCGA
>JAOAKK010000023.1 GCA_026413685.1 Microcaldota archaeon
GCAAGAGCCTGGCGTTTGATAGCCTCTTATGCCTGCGCGCATAGTAATATGCGGTCTTGCCATCATTATCCCGTGCGTTTACATCTGCACCGCGCGAGATAAGCTCTTTTATAAGCACTGCCGGCCCAAGCTCTTCGGGAATTACTGCAGCGCGCATAAGAGGTGTTATGCCAAGGTTATCAGCAAGCGCTGGGTCTGCACCTTTAGTGAGCAAATATTGCGCAATGCTCACTTTCCTGCCTGAAAGCGCAAGCGCTAACGGTGTCATCCCAATAACAGAGCGGCTGTTCACATCCGCACCATTCTCAACAAGCAGCCGAACCATATCCTCATTGCCGAACGTGATTGCATAAGATAATGAAGTAAACCCCTGGATGCCTTTCAGGCTTGGGTTTGCACCGTGCCTTAAAAGCAATGCTGCAACCTCACTACCACGCAGCCCTGCACTTAACATAAGCGCAGTCTCATCGTTATGTATGGTGTCTGGGTTTGCACCGTTCTCAACAAGCAACCTTATTATTGGCAAGCTGCCTTCCCTGATTGCAAATATTAGCGCCGGCGTGCCGTTCTCATCGCACCAGTTTGCATTTGCACCGCTCTTAAGCGCAAGCATAACCTGCTGCTCGCAGGCATTACGGATGCCAAGGAAAAGCTGCTCTTTGAGTGGGCCTGCCTTATCACCAGCCAGCGGCGCTATTGCTTGGAATGCGCTGCTGCGATTCACATCTGATATTCCACTGCCATTGCAAGAATTCTGCGAGGGAATCTTAGTGTTGTTATTGGCCATCATGCACCACAGGGTATTTAAGGAAACACAGGTGTTTAAAACATTTCCATGCCGCAGATTACTGCGATTTCCCCTCTTCTTCATCTTTTGGCTGCTGCACTTGAATGAGAGGCAGCCCGCTCTTTGCGCCTTCAACCGTGCCGTTATACTTGAACCGCATCAGCTCGCTTGCGAGAATGTCCAGAGGGATGCGCGCCTGCTTCCCATCATTCCTGAACCTCACCGTAACAGTCTCATCCTCAAGTGTTTGGTAATCTATCGTAACACAGTAGGGGACACCTATCTCATCCGCTTTTGCATACCTCCTGCCAATACTCCCGCTCGCATCATAATACACATCGAACATCGTGAGCAGCTGCGCATAGACCTCTTTGGCCTTCTCTGGCAGGTTATCCTTCTTCATAAGCGGTAGGATGTATGCATCATAAGGCGCAATGCGCGGTGGCAGGTTAAGCCAGTCCCAACCGCGCTCCTTATCCTCAACATAGGCGTGCTCGAGCGCACACCAGAACAGCCTGCCAAGCCCTATTGAAGGCTCAACAACATGCGCGAGCACTTTCTTATTATTGAATGTAACCTCAAGGTTCTTCCCTGAGAACTCCTTGTGCCGTGCAAGGTCATAATTCGTCCTGTATGCAAGGCTTATTACTTCAACCCACCCAAACTTTGTTGGGATTTCAACATCAAAATTGCCGCCAGAATAGTGCGGCGTCTCATCTTCCATTAAATGCCTGAACCTGAAATTCATTATGCCAAGTGCGTTGAGAAGCTTCTGCTCTTTCGCCATAAAATACGCAACTGTGCGCACGGGGATGTCACCGTTCTCGTATGCACTCCCAAGCGATACAAAATCAAAATTTTCCTTCCTCCTCTGCTGCTCACGCGTCTGCAGCGGCACAACGATATCCTTGACCTGCTCAAGATATTGTGAGTCGTCCTCTGAAGGGTCAAAGAAAAACTCCACCTCCATCTGCTCAAACTCCCTAACACGTATTAGCCCCTGGCGCGGCGAGATCTCGTTCCTGTATGACCTGCCAACCTGGCCAATGCCAAGCGGCAGCTTTGCACCGTGCGTGTTGAAAAGCTTGTTGAAATCCATGAATATGTTCTGGGCAGTCTCGGGGCGCAAGTATAACGTGATTGAGCTGCCGTCAACTGCACCCACTGATGTCTTGAACATCATGTTAAACGGCTTGACCTCATCAAGCTCACCGGCACATACACTACATTTTATCCCGTTCTCGCGTATTGCAGCAGTCATCTGCTCATTTGTCATGTGCGATGCATCAATCTTCTTGGCCTCTTCGAGCAGGTGGTCTGCACGGTATCTCCTATGGCATTTCCTGCATTCTGTCAGCGGGTCATTAAAATGGTCAACGTGGCCGGACGCTTTCAGTGCAATCTCAGGAAGTAGTGTCGAGCCGTCAATCTCAAGAAACCCATCCTCCTTGATGAAGATTTCCCTCCACATATCAACAATTTTCCTTTTTATGAGCAATCCAACCGGCCCGTAGTCATAGAATCCTGCTATTGGATTGTAAATCTCGGATGTTGGTATTATGACGGCGCGGCGTGCCATCATGTTAAACAGCTTCTCGTGCATGGGAAACTTAAGCTACACAAAGTTAATTAATTTGTCCCCTATAAACCTTTAAAATACGAATTTGGAAGGTAGTAATATGGTCACGAGGGAAGAGCTGTTAAAGCAAGTTAAATCAGGCCTGAGAGGGGCATACTCAACCGAGGATTTTTTGATACATGCATCGTCAGCAGTTGATACGATTGATGCAGTCCTGAATGAGATGTTTGAGAGTGTGAGAAACTGGTACCAGATTTATTTTCCTGAGCTTCCTGACACTGAGGACAGGAAAGTGTACCTTGAGGTTGTTGAGAAATATGTAAAAGAGCAGCCCGAGACTGAGAGGCTGCTCAGCGAGAAGGCTGCAAAGCTGCTGCCAAGAAAAGAATCGATGGGCTCACGGATACCTATCGAGGATTTGCGCGCACTGCAGGAGTATGCAAGGAGGCTAAGGGGGATGTATGAGGTGCGCGACTACCTGAACGATTACGTTGAGAAGACCGTGCAGAAAATTGCGCCCAACCTTTCTTATCTTGTTGGGAGCACGCTTGCAACAAAGCTGATTGTGGGTGCAAAAGGCCTGAAACGGCTTGCTGTGCTTCCTGCAAGCAGCATCCAGGTGATGGGTGCTGAGAAAGCGCTGTTCATGCACTTGCTAAAGCATACCAAGCCGCCCAAGCACGGCATAATATTCCTACACCCTGCAATGCGCGGGATAAAGAAGGCTGACCGTGGCAAAGTTGCAAGGCTGCTTGCGGCAAAGATATCAATTGCTGCAAAAGCTGATACGTATACGCATAATTTCATTGCACCCAAGCTTAAGGAAGACCTTGACAAGAAGATTGCCGAAATCATCAGGAAATCAGGAATGGCAACCAAGGAGGATATCGAGAAAGAGCAGCGTGAAAAGGAGGAAAGGTTCCGTAGGGGGTTCGCTGAGGCTGGCAGGCGCGGTGGAATGGCTTCACAGCCGCGCGGCAACAGGCCTACCGGTGCAGAGCACAGCAGGTTTGAGCGCAGGGAGCGCAGGAGTGTGGAGCGGTTTGAGAAGGTAATCCGTGAGGAGCGCGGTGAGCGCGGTTTCGGCAGGGGCGGCAAGTTCAGGTCAAAAAAAGGAAGAGGGAGGTTTTAGGTTGAAAGCGCTCGCGTTATCCGACCTGCACAGTGAGCAGCGCGTGCTTGATGGTGTAAGGAGCCTGCTCGCAAAAAGAAAGTATGATGTGGTCTTCATAGCAGGTGATGTTGCTGATAATGGCGATGCACCATATGCGTTAAGCCTGCTCGATATGCTCGAAAAAATCCCAACGTTTGTAATACCTGGGAATATGGATGATGATGCGGTGCGTGAAGTGCTTGCAGGCGCAAGCGGGTATGTTGAGCATAAGGCAGCAAAGCTAACAATGAAATATACTGTTTTTGGTGTTGGTGGCGGGTTGAGGGGGCCTTTCCATACGCCATACGAATATTATGATGACGAGCTGTGGCCCAAGATTAAGGATGTGAGGCTTGAAGAGCCTGCGATTGTGCTTTCACATACCCCGCCGTTTGGGTATTTCGATGATGTTGGGATGGATGTGCACATCGGCTCGAGAAGCATACTGAACCTGATGCACACAGTTGAGCCGTTTCTGCTCATTTGCGGCCATGTGCACGAGCACAAAGGGCACCTTCGCGCAGGGAATACTGACATTGTAAAGCTTGGCCCTGCAAAGAGGGGTGACGCCGCTGAAATCCAGCTTGCATACAACGGGAAAGGAAAATCTGAAGTAAAGGTTAATTGGCTTAGCCTATTTTAGGATAAGGGCTTAAGGTTAAGAAAAGAAAAATTATGCCACGGAAGGCTCTTCACCCTGGGCTTCCGCAGGAGCTGCGCTTTCAGCGCCTTTCTCGGCTTTCTTTTTCTGCTCGATAAGCTCGGTCTTGATTATTTCAACGCGCTTGATTGGCACAATCACTTTTACCTTCGTGTATATGGCTGAAGCGAGCTTCCTGAATAATACCTCCTGCATGAATGAGTCATAATCGGATTTTGATGCCTTATCGCGTATTATCTCCTCTGCAATCTTGCGCAGCATAACGCGTGTGGGCTGGCTTACCCTATTCGCCGTTACAATAGCCGTCTTGACCGCAACGTCCACCCCATCTTTTGTGCGGACTTTCACAACATCATCAACCAGCGACATTCGCCTGCGTACAATCGTCCTCAAGTAGCTGCGGAGCAATTCGTGGCCGATGAGCCGCGTATACGCAGTCTTGCCTTTTATGTCCTTAACTTTAAGGTTAATGCGCGTGTAGCTGTGCGGCATCTCACCTGTAAGCTCTGCAAGGTTCGCAATTATTACCCTGCCAAGTACACTCTCATCATCAAAGCCAACAATGTCGCCTATCTTTTTCTCATCAAATATGGCGGGTGCCACAACACCATACCACGACTTAAGCTTAAACTTGTCAGACTTTGCCATCCACGTCACCTTACCTTACCAATAATGCTGCCTGCTCTGGGTCATACTTCCAGTTATTAAGCCTGCCTGTCTTGTTATAATATGAAACAAGCCTCCTGATTTTCGACTCGACCCTGAGAAGCCGTGTCCTGTTATGCCTGTCAGAACGGTTTTCGCTGAGATGCTTCCTCATCCTTGCAGCCCTCCTGATGAGGTCAAGCAAATCGGCAGGGTACTCTTTGCGTATCCCCTTCTCCTCCAGGAGTTTTGTGAGCTTTTTGCCGGTCGCTGCCTTCACATCAGGAACTGCGTGCGTATCACGTAATATGACACCAATCAGCGCAGGGTCCTTTCCTTCCTTTGCAAGCTTCACTGCTATGTCAGCAACCTGCTCCTTCGGGGTTTCCGACCATGCTGGGGCCTCCCGAGGATAGTGTTTTCTTGAGCGTTTCGCCTTGCCGGCCTTTCGTGTATGCAACCTTACCATCCTATCACTTCATCAGTATTGATTTTAGCATCAGCTCGACTGCCCTCTTACGGTGGGACAACGTCGATTTGAGCGTCATATTTTCAGCGAAGCTAAATTTATAACCCTTTGGAATAAAGAGCGGGTCGTATGCAAACCCGCTTTCCCCGCGTATCCTCTTTGCAATAGTGCCATCGACGGTGCCAGTGAACACGCGCAGCCTTCTTCCATCGTAATATCCTATTGAAGAGACAAAGCGCGCACTCCTTGCCCTGGCACCTCTCATAAGCGCCAGTATGCCCTTAAGCCCTATCTTCTCGTATGCCCATTTAGAGTATGTGCCCGGAAATCCGTTAAGCGCATCAATGAAAAGGCCTGAATCCTCAACAATAAAAGGCCTCTTGAGGCCTCTCACGCGTGCAAGGCTGCGCACCGCCTCACGCGCGACCTCTTCGCACGACTCTGCACGCACCTCCGGGTAATGGAGTGGAGTGTGCACGAGCATAATACCGTGGGGTGCAACCATCTCCTGCACCTCACGGAACTTGTGCATGTTTGAGGTAACAAAATAAAGCCTCAAGCGCACACCTGCCATCCTAGTGCTGTGACGTGAATATTGCGACTGTTGCCGGCCTCTTTGTTATGCTGCCAACCTTAATGCCTGCAATGCTCCTGATTTTCTTGCTCGCTGCAAGGTCAAGAAGCCGCTGTGTTATTATCCCGTCGAGCACTATTGACGCAGGTGCGGTTTCACTGCTGTTCAGCTCGGTTATAAGGTCTCGGACAGGCAGCTCCTTTATGAGCTCGTTCCCCTCGCCCAAGAGCCTTGCACGCAGCGTGCCATTAAGCTCGTCAAGGTGCGACTTGAGCTCGGGAGGCATCTCTGCCTGTACGGGCTGGGCAGGCTCTTGCACTTCGGCTTTCTCTGCTAAAGCCGGCTCAGCACGCTCATAGCGCTGCGGCCTCTCAAACTCCCTCTTTTCAAGGCGCTCTGCGGGCCTTTCAACATGAGTTTCATCAGGCTGGGTGTCAGGCACGAATGGCTGCCGCTTGGGCTCGCTGCGCACTGCATACTGCTCCTGGGGCTCATACGCAGGGCGCTTGTAAGGGGCCCTCTCGGCCTGCACATCCATATCATCCTCGCCAAGGCGCTTGTTCCTCTCACGGAAATCACGTGAAGGCGGGCGTTTCGTGCGCCCATAGAACTGCGACTCGGCCTGCTCAACAGGCACCTTGCTCCTGAGCGCCTTGATGAGCTCCTTCCTAGACAGCTCCTCAACTTCCGTGCCTGGAGGTGCCCTTGCAACAAAATCTACATCAGCAACAGCAAGCATCTCCTTAAGGATTATGTCGCCACCACGGTCACCATCAAGGAATAACGTGATTTCCTTCTTCTTGCTGAGCTCGATGATGGTCTTAGGCACTGAAGCGCCGCCAAGCGCGATTACGTTCTTTATGTCATTCTTGAGCAGGTTTATTACATCCGCACGGCCCTCAACAACAATTATGGAATCATACGTATCAATCTCAGGGCCCGCAACAAGCCTCTCAGGGCCATATTCAACAACACCTGATGCTTTGACCTCGTCACGTACCATATCAAGTATCTCCTTGCTCTCAGGCAGCGTCTCTGTAACAAGCGTCTTGAGCAGGGATTTTGCACGTGATACGAGCTGTTTCCTCTTTACACTGCGCATATCCTCAATCTTCGAGACGCTTATCCGTGCCTCGCACGGCCCTACCCTGTCAACACTTTCAATCGCAGCTGCAATCACCGATGTCTCGACCATGTCAAGGCTTGAGGGGAGCAGGATTTTGCCAATGCTCTTCCCATCACGCGGTGTCAGCTCAACCTCAATCCTGCCAATCCTCCCACTCTTCTGCATTTCACGGAGGTCAAGCTCGTCACCAAGCAATCCTTCTGTCTGGCCGAAAATTGCTCCGACAACGTCCGGCTTTTCAACCAGGCCTTTTATCTCAAAGTCAGCATATACCATATACTTGATAGTGTCTATGTATATCTTTCCCATCTTGCATCACCTTTCTTTTCAGTTTCTTATGAATGCTCACGTACCAGCCTTTCAAAAGCACGGGGCAGCTCCTCAATCGTGGTGATGCCAAAAATCCGCCTGAAACGTTCCCGAAGGCCTGCATCTATCCTTATCCCCTTCCCGATAAGGACCGACTCGGCTTTCTTAAGCTTTGCCTTGCCTGCACGGTCAAAATCGGTCAGGATGACCGCATCATCGCCCGGGATACATCTCATATGCTGAAGCTTGTCAAGCGTTAACACGTTTGCGCGGACACCAACCCTTGCAAGGGCAGCAACATCGCGCTTGCCCTCAACAATGACCTGCCTTTCATTCAGGTCAGTTATGAGCCGGGTTATTGCATCGTTAATGCCGGTACTTTTCCTTGAGCGCATTGTATTCCTCCTCGCCAAGGCCAAGAAGCACCGTCTTCTTCCGGCTCGTGTGCCCGCTGATGAGCGATACATCACAGCCAAGCGCGCTTTTGAGCACACTTAAGAGCTGCCTGTTCGCCCTGTTGTGTTCGGCCGGCTCGGTGAGATAAACATCCCACACATCGCCGCTTTTTAGCATGACACTTTTTGAGTGCGGATGCACTTTGACATCAACTTTCATTTTGGCCCCCACTTATGATAGGCCGTTAACATCCATCTCTCTTCGTAGCTTTCTTCACAAAGGCCGGCTCTTTCTTGCGAGCAAGAAAGAAAAGGCCTATGCTGCGCACTGTCGACCATGCGCACGGCCGTGTTAACGGGAGGCGCACCCGCTTGGTTCCCCAAGCAGACATATCATTGCGCTACGATACTCCTGTGGCCATCCATGCGCAGCATCCTAATTAAGACATAAAACTATATATAAACTTAACGCTAGCAGCAAGCTGCAGCGCCCGTGCCCGTTGCAATTAGTCATCCTTGCGGCCGGAAGTGTATGCGAGATACGCCGCACCCATAAGCATAATGGCAACAAGCGCATAACTTATGTGAAATACTTTCTGCTGCGGCACTTGATTCAGCACATCAATGTTCCTCTTGTGCATGCGTGCTACTTCCTCTATCTCTGCTGCAATGATTGCACTCTCAGCATTGGTAAAGCAAGGCGATTCACTGAATAATCCTGTCGCCTCACCCTCCTGCACCTGTGATGATGTGCTGCCAGCATAATGGCTTACAATGCGATGCAGGTGGATTATAACCTTCATCGCACCATCGTTATCCTTATACTCGCCGGCGTCGGCTTTTTTGTGCATATGGCTTGCAAACTCAAGCAAAGATGCAAGAGCCTCCTTATCAGGTGCCACCTTGTTGTCTCTGGGGGCACCCGTGTGTTTCATAACCATGCCTTCATACACGCGCGCAAACATTTCCTGGAGAAGGCCCGGCATTGCCTTGGATGCAAGCCAATCCTCAAGATATGCCGCAGCCGCCGGAGAGCTTTGCCTGAGCAAACCGAGCGCATTCTGCATGCTGCTGCGCATCCTGATGAACTGTGTCTCAACCTCTGTGGGTTTCTCCTTCTTCTGCTTGGCCGCCTGCTTAGCGCCGCTGCCTCTTTCTGCCTGCCTGGCTAAATCTGCGCCTTTGCCTTTTGCCCATTCGTGTATTTTCTTAAGCACTTCAACCTCACGCATCAGCTGTGCATAAGCCTTCCTGTCGCTTACAGCCTGTGCTGAGTCCTCGAGTGCACGCACAAACCTGCCAAAGTAATCACGCTGCGATTCGGTAATATCAACACCCGTGCCAGTGCCCATAAACCCTGTTCCTGTGAGTGCACGCTCTGCGTTATAAAGTGCGGTATCACTTTCCGCCTCACCGGCAGCTTGAGATGCTGGAGTGCTTGATTTTGTATTCTGCGCTTCCTTCTTATCCACAAGGAGGTACTCAAGCTTATTGTATATGTTTTTTGACTGCTGTGCACGCTCCGACAGCCACACACCCCATTTTGGGCCTATGGAAGGTATTGGGCCGTCACGGCTGAAATTTGAGAAGTATATCTCGCCAGCAGCCTGCGGGTTATTGTCAATAAGCTTGGAGAGCATATTAAAAAAGATCTTTTGTGCCGCAGGGTCATTCTTAATGAACCTCATAATGTCATTGTAAAGCTTGTGCGCATCTGCATGGAATATTGCACTGCCGCAGCTGCCTGACGGGTCAACAACAACATACCCCTGCCCCTGCGGGTAGAAAAAGCCGCATTTTGAATTCTTGCCTGAATTGTAAAGCCATACACGGCTGCTGTATAGCCTGTCTGGGCTGGCCTTAAGCGTGCTGAAATGTGCTGTTGCAATCTCCCTCTTCTTCCTGCACTGCTCCTCTGGGAGGCGGGCTTTCTCGCGTGCAAGCTGCAGGTCCTCAGAGAGCTTCTCAGCCTGCACGCGCTGCTCAATCGCCTGTGAAAAGTGGGAGTGCGTATTATAAGTAACACCAGCAGTTGCAGCACCGAGCACTGCGAGTGATGCTGCACTAATTATCTTGAGTGTGCTTCTTGCCACGGTAGTGTTGGGTATATACTTATATATAAAGATTCCTATCAAAGCGAATGGCCAAAAGCGCACAGGGAAGGGCATATGCAGGGCCAGTAATACCTTTTTATTCATTAGGCGGCTAATGGAAAGCATGCATAAGGACGTCAAAAAGGTTACTGATGATGTGATAAGCAAGGGTGGGATACTTTTCAATATGTATTTTGACTCGCACGCTAACGATGAGGAGAGCGTCAAGAACAGGCTCACCGACCTGTTTGCAAAAATAACAAAAGAGGATGGCGTGGTATACGCGATAGGTGAGATTGAGCCGCCAATAGAAGAAGAGCTTAACGGCAAGCCTCTATACTCAACTTCTGGCTCAATCAAAGTCCTCACAAAAGATGCACGAAGCGCTGTTAAGATCGCCCTGGTATACGGCCCGGTCCACTGTGAAGTGCTCGAGCCTGAGAAAAGGGTTATCACGTTTGCTGAGATGCAGGAGATTATGAACGATGCATCACAGACATCATACGCACTGTCCCAATACATAATAC
>JAOAKK010000024.1 GCA_026413685.1 Microcaldota archaeon
ATCAGCAGCATGGAAAAAGAACTTGATGATGAGATAAATAATGTTCTTTCAAAAATTAAAGAAGTTAAAAATCAAGGTTTAGATATAAAAGATATTGATAGTGAATTGCTTAAGAATAAAATAGAGTACTTGAGCACTCTTATGGAAAGAAGCATAGAGGTATTTGAGAAAAACGAAAAACTGCGCGAAAATGCCATACAACTTATTTTAGAGATTGCTAATGAAATAGAAAGTTGCAACATAATAATTGATGGTATACGCCTAATGAAGAAAGAAGAAGAAAAAGTTGTCGACAAGCTGGATGATATAAAATCAAGACTTAATGACATCAACAAAAATACTACCAAAGCACTCATGCTCTACTCACAAATCTACTATGAGCTGCCTCTTTATATTAAAGACAAAAAAGTGCTTGAAAAATTAGAAGATATTTATCAGGAAGTACTAGATGAGTACAAAGGTCAAGTACCAAAAATAGATAGTGAAACTTAATGGTTTTAATTATTTCCCACCCATTTCCTTGAGCTGTGCTTCCAGCTCATCGAGCTGCTTGCTTATCCTCTCAAGGTTCCTGCGCATCGCGCTTAGCTCATACGTAAGGTTCTGGAAATAGACACGGTCCGCAAACGGGGAAATTACTGCCTTTGAGGATATATCCGCAGATGGCTGCATTGCAACCACAACAGGCCCTGTGTGCTTTGGTATCTGCGGGGTGCTTGGCTGTGGTACTGCTTGTGCCTTCCCGCCTTTCTCAGGCCTTGCCTTCTCCATGGCCTTTGACTCTTTCTTGACCTCGCGTATCCACTTGCGTATGTTTGTGTAAGGCACAAACTTATGTTTGCCCGTCTTTTTGGTTATGAGCTCACGGAGCTCACCAAGCCTCGCAACTGTAATCGTTTCGCCTTCCCATTCCTTAAGCTTTCCCAATATTATCTTCTTAACATTCTCGTCCAAGACCACACAACCACCATTTAATTACAGGCACACCCTAATGCCTACTGCCTTGCAAGCGTAATCTCGATTGCAGAGACCTTGCTCGTTGAGCCGTCCTCGCTTGTCAGCTCTTCAGTCATTATGCGCACGTCCTTGACTTTTGCGTCGTTGACAAACCTGTTCCTTACAATCTCTGCAACATCAACCGCCCTGCTGATTACCTTGCCCCGTGCCTTTATCACGACCTCTTTCGTGCCACTGTTAAACTGTGTAACTGCTGCCAGCACATAGCTCATTATGTTCTTCTTTCCAACAAAGACCACGTTCTCGTTTGCCATTTTTTACACCTCTCGTTCGCGGGTTTCTAACATAATGAAAGAGGAATTATTTAACCTTTTGTGCCGTGCCCTACCCTGTATCTATGGGGGTATGCTCAATATTTTGCCTCGCCAGGACACGTGTTTTGGGCGGCACATCGTCTGCAACAATGACGCCCGGCCCTATTATTGAGCCGCCGCCTATCTTCTTGCCAGGCAGCACAACTGAATTCACGCCAAAATTAACGTTAGGGCCCACAACACACCCCAGCTTGTTCCTGCCCGTATCATACTCTTTGCCATTCACAGACATGCAAATTGCTTTCCTGTCGAACCTCAGGTTGGCGAGCTGTGTTGATGAGCCAAAGTTACAGTTATGGCCTATTATGCTGTCACCTATATACGTTAAGTGCTTTGCCTTTGTGCCGCCCAGGAGTATTGAGTTTTTTACTATTGAGAAGCCGCCCACCTCAACACCGGGGCCGATATAAGTATACTTGCGGATGTGTGCAAACGGGCCAACAACCGCACCTTTTGAGATATAACACGGACCTTCCACATAAGAATTAAGCACGTGGGCACCTTTCTCAATTACTGCATTGCCAATTATGGTGCTGTCCTTTACAGTGCCTTCCACACGCTTCCTAATCCTGCCCATATAATGCTCATTTGCAGCAAGCAAGTCCCACGGTGTGCCTATATCATTCCAGTACCCTTTTGCCGGGATGGCATAAAGAAGGCCCTCGTTGCACATTTCGTAAAGCGCACTTGTGATTTCAAGCTCACCACGCTGGCTTGGCTGCACCCTTTTTATCTCATCGATGAACCTCCTGCCGACCACATACACGCTCGCATTTGCAAGGCTGCTTTTTGGCTCTGCCGGCTTCTCGATTATATCAAATACTTTCTTTTCGTGGAGCTCAACAATCCCATACCTGCGCGGGTCCGCAACTGTTGCAACGAGCATTGTAGCTTCTATCTTGTGCCTCTTGTGGAAGCCCACCACTTCCTTGACATCCTGGAAATCAACTACAATATCGCCCGCAACTATGAGCGCCTCATCCTTCCCTATGAACGGGATAGCTGCCTGGACGGCTGCTGCGGACCCCTTTGCCTTTGCATCCTGATTAAGATACGTTATCTTCGCATTGCCAAAAGAGCTGCCAACATGCTCTTTAATGCTGGCGGCACTCGCATCACTTACGACGATGCCTATTTCAGCTATCCCCAGCGCATCCATATGGCCCAGCAGGTAATCTATTATTGCCTTCCCACCTACCGGGAGCAGGCATTTTGATATATCCTCTGTTACGGGATGCAGCCGTGTACTGTTCCCACCTGCAAGTATTACCCCTTTCATCACAAACACCACTTTCTTTGGGCTGCGCGCTTACAGCGCTTTCTGCATATAACATTGTTATAAGCATCTTTCCTCCAAAACCTTTTTTACCCAATCGTGGGACTTTCTTGCATTCACATCATCCTTGTCCTCACACGTTATGCGGATTATATCCTGTGTATTGCTCTTTCGCACGAGCACACGCGAGCTGCCATACTCAAACAGCACGCCATCCTGCTCACTGATAATCCTCACGCCTGGATCCTGCACAAGAGCTTCCCTGAGCTTACTGATTGCAAGCTCCTTGCCGCCTGCTTTGGCCACTTCAATCTTGCTGCGTATAGTTGCGTATGTGGCATATTTTGCGAACCCTCCGCGCTCACAGTATATCCTGGTGAGCACAAGTGCCGCAAGAATGCCATCAGCAGAGTACATATGCCTTGGGAACACATACTCACCGCACGGCTCACCACCAAACACAGCACCTAAACTTTCAACGGCACGCGCAACAAAATTACTTCCCACAGGCGTTACGACTGTGCGCACACCGGCCTTTTCAAGCTCATCCTGTACCATTCGTGAAGCCTCAACTGTCGTCACGAGCGTATCGCCCTGGCCGCACAAAGCGGCTGCAACGTTGAGCAGCTGCACATCCTGGGCCATCATGCCATCTGCTGTTACTATGCGGCACCTGTCCGCATCCGCATCGTGCACGATTGCAAAGTCCGCGCCAGTCTCACTGACAAGTGAAGGAAGGTATGAAAGGCTTGGGTGCTCAGGCTCAGGCTCTCTTGCAAAAGGGTGTGAGCACTCCGCATCAATTGTTATAACGTGTGCACCCGCAGCACGCAAAATGAACGGCGTGAATGCGCCGCCCGCCCCATTGCCACAGTCGACTATCACTTTCGGGTGTGATTTCCTTATAGGGGATAAGTCAACCTGCCTGAGAAGGGCATCAAAATACTGTGTGCGCGGGTTTACGCTTATTATAGTGCCTGAAGGTGGTGCTGGTGGCTTAGGTGCAATGCCCAGCGCCTCCTTGCCATTAAGGAATATTTTTATGCCGTTGTCCTGCTCAGGGTTGTGCGATGCTGTAATCATAATGCCCACACAGCCATGGGCCTTTGAGTAGTATGCTAGTGTGGGGGTTGGTATGATGCCAAGGTTGTGCACGGTGTTGCCATTGCCAAGGAGGGCAGCTGACACGGCAGATAAAAGTGAGTGGCTCGAGGGCCTTGTATCAGCAGCAACCGCAACTATCCCCTGCAGCCCAAGCGAAGACACTGTACTTGAGATGCGGCCTGCAAGCTGGCTGTTATACAATCCCCTGAAAGAGCACTCCATAGAAGTCCTTTATATTCAATAGGTTTTTAATTGTTATTCGGCCTAAACACTACCATGATACGTACTTGCGACTCATGCGGCACACGCACAACCGATTATACTGAAATCAAGTGC
Organism: Microcaldota archaeon; assembly: GCA_026413685.1. GTDB lineage: Archaea > Micrarchaeota > Micrarchaeia > CAILAH01 > CAILAH01 > CAILAH01. The sequence continues at coordinate 4,048 of JAOAKK010000024.1, forward strand.
CCAAAATGCGGTGAGAAGATTTTCAGGTGCAGCCAGTGCAAGAGCAATATGGTCAGGTATGTGTGCAAAAAGTGCAGTTTTGAAGGGCCATAGCCACGTAATGGCCACGTGCTAGCCTGTAGTGTATTGTACTTGGGCCAGGCATGATTTCCCCGTTTATTATGCGGCCCTTGGGCAAGCTGGGGATGTAAAGGTTGTTTTATGGCAAGGTATTTTGGGACTAATGGGATACGTGGGACTTTAAGCAGCGTCACGCCTGATTTTATTGCAAAGATGTGCGCATCGTTTGCAACATGGGCAAAACGCACGCGCAATTATAAAAACAGTGGCGGCGACCCTCTCAGGGTGCTCGTTGCAAGGGATACAAGAACGACTGGTGAGATGGTTGAGGGTGCAGTTGTGAGCGGCCTGTTATGGGCAGGTGCACAGCCCGTGCTGCTTGGCATAATGCCATCCCCAGGTGTTGAATTCCTGGGCAAAAAAAGAAGGCTGCCTTCAATAATAATCACGTCATCACATAACCCGCCTGAGTGGGTTGCACTCAAGTTTAATGATGATAGGGGGGTTGCCCTTACAAAGGAAAGGGGGGAAGAAATTGAGCAGATTTACGAGGAAGGGTTGTGGGATAAGACATCTTGGGATAAGATACCGCCTGTGGAAAGGGATTATAATGCGATTAACGAGTACATAAGCGTTTTGAGAAGCGGGTGCATTGCACAGCACAGTTTTGAGGAATGTGAAGGCATACACAATCAAGATAAAAGCAAGCCTCTTGAGGGGCTAAGGGTTGTTATTGACTGCGGGAATGGGACTGCTGGAAGGGTTGCACCTGGCCTGTTCAAAGAGTTGGGTGCAAAGGTGATAACGCTCAATGCACAAGAGGATGGGTTTTTCCCAGGCAGGAATTCCGAGCCTACGGAGCAGAACGTGCAGGACCTTATAAAGGCGGTGAAGGCTGTCGGTGCCGATGTTGGGATTGCGTATGATGGTGACGGGGACAGGCTTGCGCTTGTTGATGAAAAAGGGAACTATGTGCTCGGTGACAAAGTGTTTGCGATTGCTGTTGATATAAGGTATGGTGAGCTTGAAAGAAAGCGCGCTGCAATGGTAGGCAATGATACAAAAAATCTGCCTGGGCACGGTGATATTGTAACAACAGTTGCGACGAGCAATATTATCAGGGAGATTGCTGCAAGGCACGGTGCAAATGTGAAGTATGTTGTTGTTGGTGCGCCGTACATTGCGGAAGAGATGGAAAGGGAGGGTGCAAACTATGCCATGGGTGGCGAGGAGGTTGGGGGGATTATATGGCCCGATGTGCACCCTGGGAAGGATGCAATCCTGAGCAGCCTTAAGATTGCGCTTATGCTCGTCCAGCAGAAGAAAAAGCTAAGCGAGGTTGTAGACAGCCTGCCCAAGCTCTTTAACGTAAAAGAAAAAATTGAAGCTGGGCCTGAAAGGTTTGAAAAAATAAATAGGCTGCAGGAGAAAATGAGAGGGCTTGGGAATGCAATCGTGATTGATGGTGTACGGCTGGATTTTGATGATGGCTGGTGCATCGCACGAGCAAGCGGTACGGAAAATTTCATACGGGTTTTTGGGGAGGCAAAAAGTGAGAAAAGGGCAAAGGAGCTCGTTGACCTTATGAAAAAGGAGTTGGATAACATAAAATAATGCATAATTAATGCTGTTTTTGGTGATTTAGGGTTCTTCTCTTTCTTCCTGTTGCTTGGGTATAAGATCCGCTATTCTCAACCAAAACGCGCCAAAAGGGAAAATCGCTGGTTAAAAAACCGGTTTGCACTATAATTGTGAATTATAATGAGATTTTTGAAAAAACACGCAATCATTTTTCATTTTCATATTTCATCCGTCGTGGGACCCATAGGATTTAAAAAGAGGCATTACGCAACGATAAGCTGTGTGTTTGGGGGTAATCGGATATGGCTTACATAAGCAGGTATGACGTAGAAAAGCTTATACGGCGCAACACGCCGTCAAAAATCCGTGTAGATGAGGACGCCACTGAGGAGCTCGTGTCAATCATTGAGGACAAGGCGGGAAAAATCGTGGAGAAGGCGATTTTCATTGCCATGACCACGAAAGATAAGAGGAGGCGGGCCACAAAGAAGGTCCGCTTGACCAAGACAGACATTGATATTGCCGCAACTGCGATATAGCGGCAATTTCTCCCAGAGAAAAAAGTGTTGTGTGGTGCACGTGTGCCGCTGATGTGGTCACTGCACCACCAACCATATTTCTTATTTATAAATTTCAGGTGCAATCCTATAGTATATGCAGCAGGGCAGGAGCCTTTATAAGGAGAAAGTGATGGCCATTGTTGCCACACTTGAAAAAAATGAGAAGTTCCTATCTGCGATATTGATATACCTTGCGGCACTTTCCGTGCTGCTCGCATTCCCCATATTCCCTTTAATTGCTGTGCCTTTTGCCGCACTCATCCCAGCAGCGGTTGGATACTATAACCCTGTCCTTGGCACACTGGTGGGCGTGCTGTTTGGGCTTGTTGCTGTGGCATACCAAACGCCAGTGCTTGGGTGGATATTCACCATTGCATTCTCAATCAGCCTTGTGACGGCGTTCAACTACTGGTTTATCCTTGCCATACTGCAGATAATAATATTTGCACCGTTTGCAAAGGGGCTGGGGATGCTTGGCGGCATCATCATACCTGTGATGTTCCTGTCCGCACTCCGGCTTGGCGCAAAAAGGAGCCTTCTCGTAACACTTCCTGCGGTGTATATAGTCCTCCTGCTTACTGCAATGTGGAACGTTGACAATGGGGCGTTTATGGTTGTCAACCACTCAGCATACGAAGGGTTAAGGAGCACCATACCTCAGGAAATCCTAATGCCTATGAAAGGCACTGCTGACATTACGGGCATGGCAGGGGCAGTTGGGCAGGCGTTTGTGGGGATGTTCGGCCCTGATGTGTTCACATACCTCAACCCCCTCCTAAGCCTTACGATGGGCACAACGATAATCCTGTTCTTTGGTGACATAGGGCTTATTGAGATTGCTGCAATTGGTGCAATAATGTATTTTGCATCGCTTGTGCCAGGCATCCTGCGCGGAAGCTATAGGCAAACCGCCGCCACTGTTGTGTTCTGGCTGTTTATACCGCTGCATTATTTCCTTGCGGCCCTAACCCAAAGCCCATTCCATTGGGAAATAATCATATACGTGGCACTCACAACTGCGCTTGTCTATTATCTTGACATAAAGAAGTTCAGCATTGCTGGGCAGACGGGTGCAGTGCTCCGTGAAAAAGAGCAGAAGTTTAGCAAGTTTGGCGTGCAAGACCTTGGCCTGGCATCCACAACAAAGCTCAGCGATATCGGGAATTATGAGAGTGTAAAGAAAGAGCTCAGGGAAGCCATCCTGCTGCCGCTACAGAGAAAGGACATAAGCGTTGCGTATAAAATCAGGCCGCCAAAAGGGATTTTGCTGTTTGGCCCGCCTGGGACCGGCAAGACAATGCTTATGCGGGCGCTCGCAAAAGAGCTTGAGGTAGGGTTTTATTACGTGAAAGCATCACAGCTGCTTTCACAATACTTTGGCGAGTCGGAGAAGAATGTTTCTGAGATATTCAGCATTGCAAGGAAGAATGCCCCTGCAGTGTTATTCTTTGATGAGATAGACGCAATCGGGAAAAGCAGGGAATATGCGCGTGGCGATGAGGCCGCTGCAAGGGTACTCAGCACAATGCTTGAGGAGATGGATGGGCTTACGAGTGATAATAACGTTCTTGTTGTTGGTGCAACAAACGTGCCGCATATGCTTGACAAGGCACTCATAAGGCCTGGCAGGCTTGATAAGATAATATATATGCCACTGCCGGATAGGGAAGGCAGGGAGAGGATATTTGAGGTGCAGCTTAAGGGCATCCCGCTTGCAAATGATGTGGATATCAAGGCGCTTGCAAAAAAGACTGAGAGGTTCTCGGGTGCAGATATCGCAAACCTGTGCAAAGAGGCTGTAAGGCTCGCTGCAAAAAGGGCTGCTGAAAAAGAGAAGCTCGAGCCTGTGCTGATGGATGATTTCAATAAGGTGCTCAGGTCCTTGAAGCCGAGCACGTCGCTTTCAATGCTGGATGATTATGAAAGGTTCAAGCTTGATTATGAGAGAAGGGTTGATGAGGAAGAAAAAGAGAAAGAGAAAAAGGTCACGTGGGAAGATGTGATTGGGCTTGATGATGTCAGGGAGATGCTTAAAGAGGCAGTTGAAATACCGCTGCTGCACGAAGAGCTTCTGGAGAAGTATGATGTGAAGCCCAGCAAGGGCGTGCTTATGTTCGGGCCGCCCGGCTGTGGGAAAACGCTCATTGTAAAGGCAGCGGCGAACGAGATGAATGTGAATGTGTTTACGCTGAGTGGCGCAGACCTGCTCAAGAAAGGGTATGAAGGTGCTGTTGCAATAATAAAGGAAACATTCAACAGGGCAAGGGAAAACCCGCCGGCAATAATTTTCATAGATGAGATTGAGAGCATTGCGCCGTCAAGGGACTTGTACAGCTCAAAATACGTTGAGGATGTGGTAACACAGCTGCTCCAAGAGATGGATGGGATGAGAGAGCTGAAGAATGTCGTGCTAATCGGCGCCACAAACAAGCCAGAGATGATTGACAAGGCATTGTTGCGGCCCGGCAGGCTCGACAAGATTGTGTTTATTCCGCCCCCAATCAGGGAGCAGCGTGAAGCGATGTTCAGGAAATTCCTTGCAAAAGTGCCAAAAGAGGACATAAATTACGCAGCACTCGCAGCTGCAAGTGAAGGGTTTACTGGGGCGGACATAAGTGGCGTGTGCCAGGAGGCAAAGCTCGGGCTTGTAAGGGAGGGCGTTGCTGGCAAAAAAGAGGCAAAGCTCAGGACAGAGGATGTCCTTAAGATTATTGGAAGAAGAAGGCCTTCACTCACGCTTGAGATGCTGCAGGAATATAAGCAGTTCCTCGATGAGTATGGTGAAAGGGTATAGGGGATTTTCTTATTTTCTCTTATTGAGCTCATACTCCAGGTTCATCCTGGTTTCAAGCGAGCATCTTGGGATTATGTTGTTTATTGTCGCAGGCGAGGTTTTTTCATTTGTCTTCTCTATGAAATATTCGTAATTGGGGTTGACAAGCTCATACATCGAATATAACCTGCTTGTTGATGGTGAGATAACCTTGTGCACAAAGAACGGGTCAGAAACCTTGCATATGAGGTCAAAAATGCATGAATTTTCCTGGAGGTCAACCTCTTTCACTATGCCGCTCTGCATAACCTTTACGAATATCCTATCAGGCCTAAGGTTGAATGCAAGCATCTGCGCCTCTTCTGTGGATGCATTCCTGAGTGTTGTTGCATATTTTGCCATCAGCAGCAGCTTCTCCTTATCAATCTTGCTCTGCTTGTAGAGTGCATGTGCAAGGTCACCATTTTCACATCGCTCCTGCATTTCAGGTGTCCTGATTTGTACCTCGATGAAGCGCACTTTCTTTTCACCAAATTGCTCAACAACAAAAGGTACACTAAGATGCAAGGATTGGTATTG
>JAOAKK010000025.1 GCA_026413685.1 Microcaldota archaeon
CTAATAGAAGTTTCTGCTTTTTGGATGATACAGCTCGCACCACCATAAATCGCAACGGCAAACAGCAGGCAAACAAGGAGCAAAGGTGCAAACCGTGGGCACATAAATTACTATTAGAGTATATATTTATATTCTTGAGCAACGAATAGGTAATCATGCGCATAGGGGGAATGGCAGCATATTTGCTTTTAGCAGTATCACTTTCTTTTGCGCAGGATGGTACCTATTACACGTATGACCAGTCGCAAGGTGAGCTTTCTGATTTTTTGTATAACTATGGCATTGCAATTGCGCTTGTAGTGTCATACATCGTGGTCGCGCTTGGTTTTATGGCAGCAAACATCTTTTCATCACGTGAGATTGAGGCATGGAGCAAGGTCGAGCTACGTGAGGCTTTTTTGAGCACCCTCTTTGTCTGCCTTGCAGTTTCACTAATCCCCGTGTTTAACACTCTTGTTGATTCCTTTTTTGCTGCCCCACAAGGCTCTGGAAGCCAAAAGATGTACACTTACACGGACGTATTCTCAAATGTTATAGACAGCGCTTTTAGCAAAGTAATCCAGCTTTCGCTGTTCATGGCACAGGCAGGCATTATGAGTGGTATAAGCTGGGTGCCAACAGCATTTAACTCTGCCTTAGCACTTGTAAACTGGAGCACATCGCTTTACATTACACCACAGTCAGTATACTCAATCGTATATTTGTTTGGCGGCATATTTTCGCCTGTCCTTATCATGGGCATATTTTCGATAGCTGCACAATACGCGTTCATTGTGTTTCTTGAAAAATCCCTTTATGTATTCCTTGGGCTTGCAATATTCCTGCGCGCATTTGTTTTTACGCGGAGGATGGGAAGCACGCTCTTTGGCATTTTCCTTGGCGGGTTTATATTCCTCAAGCTAGCTCTTGTGATAGAGGCAAGCGTTTACTCAAACCTTGCAGCTTCAGGCCAGATGGCAAACCCTGAAAGTGCAAGCGTCCTTGAGGGTATGGGCAATATCATTTCGCCAATCGGCAAATTCTTCAACATGTTCATAATACCAAAATATATCCTTGATTTTTGCCAGTGGTTTGATACGCCATGTGATAAGGCACCACCACCCTGGAATTATTCATGTTATGTCCTGGCATGGACATACTGCGGCTTTATAGGGTTGTTTATTGTGTGGCCGTTTGACCTCATAGCTACAGCAGTGCACCTCTTGCTGGAGGCACTCCTCACAGTAAAAATGATACTTGAAGTTATACTGCTCGGCCCCGGGCACATTGGCTTGGAAATGGCAGATAAGATATCAACACAAATTGCTGTTAGCTCTGATGTTCTTGTGCTTGCATATTTCCTGCCCTTTTTTAATGTGCTTTTCGCGCTTGCCGGCATAACAGCACTTGTGCAGGCACTTGGCGGTGACGAATCTGTTGTGAACATGCTCACGTTTATATAGTGATTTGTATGGTTTTGGTGTGCCCTCTTGATATTGACCCACAGACAGGATATTTTGCGTGGATACCCATAGTGGCACTGCTGTTTACAATCGTATTCCTAATACTCTCTTTGCTTTACATTGCAGCCAAGCTTCTTTCGCGTGCTGACTGGGAAGCGCGTGTAAAAGTCGAAGCCGCACGCATGGTTGTTTCGCTTGTTTTCATATTAGGCATTGTAGTATTTGCTGAAATTATGTGCACTGCCTCTGCGAGCATTACAGATGGTGCAGACCCATTCATAGCAGCAAAAAACTACATCTCAATCTTTGCAATCCAAATAATCCCAAAAGCGCTTAGCACAATTTGGGCATCTGCAATTGATGCGCGTATAGCCGCGACGCTGATTACACCATTACCATCCTGTATGAGTGGGATATGCTACAACGAAGATGCGGCGGCAGTTTATATAGCAAACAACCTTGAATCTATTGCAAACATAAGCATGCCTTTTGCAGCGAGCCTTATCGTGCAGATGCTTGCACTTGATATAATAAAGCAGTTTTTCCTTGCGTTGCTCCTCCCGGCAGGGTTTATTCTGAAGATACTTCCCGCAACGCGCGATGCTGGTGCATACCTTATTTCAATCGCACTTGCGTTTTATTTTGTTTTTCCACTTGCCTATTTTATGGGCGGGATGATTCACAAGGAAATAGGGAAAAGCACCCTTAATGCCATCAAGGAAAGTATCACTTCGTCAAATCTTGGCAATGCATATTCTTTCGATAACGGCGAATCTCTCAAGGCAGTTGTTGATCTTGCGTATGTTGCACCATATGCGGTTACAATCCCATTATTAGCAGTGATATTATCGCTTGCTGCTGCACGCTCTCTCTTTCCGGTGTTTTCGCGGGATTTCATAGGTGAGGTGGGCATGTGAAGTTGAAGATTCTTGCGGCACTGTTGCTCGTGTCACTTGCATTATCTTTTAGTGCACAGCAGATAGGTGCGTATGACCTTGGCAATCCCGCAACGTGGATGGGCATAGCAGTGCTTATTGTAATAATCCATCTCACACTCGTTTCACTTGCGTATATGGTATCCGGCATTTTCAAGGATGAGGAGCTTAAGGCATGGTGCAAAAACGAGGTTGTGCAAGCAATATACTCGCTAGTAATCGTTTCAAGCATCGGTGCGGCTCTTGTGCTTGTTGACAGCACGGTGAAAGTTTTCTTTGTGGGTGTGATTAACCCCGCAGCGCAGTGCACAGACGATGAATGCAGGCATACCCTAAGGACAGATCTCGTGTTTGACCCGTCAAAAAACAGGTGGAAAGAAAGCGGTGAAGGCCTTTACATAAGTGTTGAGGGCGATGAGCCTGTATGCAAATGGCTTGGTAAGGGGCAAGCCCCACCATGTGACCCTAAATTCCTTATGGCCCGTGCATACCTTGGCATAACATATGAGAAGTTATCATCGCTCTTAGGGAATATGATGTACTCATACGCAGCGCTCAGTGCCGTCGATTCCATGGGATTTAGCAATTCATTTTTTATTCTCAACAGGCAATTTGGTATTACCTTTGGGAGCGGCTACCCCACACATTCAGTCTTGCTCACATCCATAAGCCATATGGTAGGATTCACAGAAAAGATGATGATGCTCATCAAGTTCCAAGAGAGTATTCTTAAGTATTTTGAGTTTGGGCTTGCAGGTGCGCTCATAGTGCTTGGAATTTTCTTGCGCTCGATTTGGGTATTCAGGAAAGCGGGCGGCCTTTTCCTTGCAATGGGCATTGGGATGATGTTTGTGCTTCCTGCTCTTTACATTCTTGGCTGGTATACCATAGACATAAAGCCCATTCAAGAGGCTGGAATATCACGGAAAGGTGGTGAAGGTGTTGCCGGCGGCAGCGCACCGAGCGGTGTGAGCGGGTTTTTTGAGCAGATAGGCAATCTTATGGAAATGTTGGCTGCACAGGGTGGTGGCGGTGCCAGTGAGCTTATTTCCGCTTATGCAATACTAGCATCCCTGCTTGCATTTGTAGGGTTACGTGGTGTTGAGCTTGCAAACCCAATTACGACGGTCCCAGCCGCAATAAAGATGGGGCTTGATGTTACCATGGTGCTTGCTATAATAACCACGCTTGCAGCACTTGCAAGCTCGCCCATCAAGAATGCAGACCAGCTTTATACGGATTATGAAAATGGCAAGATAGGGTATTTTGATATGTTATCAAGGTATGCACTGGTTGCGGTGGCAATACCCATAATGAATTTCTACATTATGTTTTCATTCATAAGGGGATTATCACCACTGCTGGGTGGTGAGCATGATATACCTGGATTGAGTAGATTGTTATGAGCGTATCAGTAACATGGAATGAATTGGCAATGTTTGGAGTGCTTGCATCCTTCCTGCTGTCAGTGCTAATTTACATGCTATCTTACCTTATTAGCTCAGAGCTGCTTCGCGCATGGGCACGGCACGAAATCCAATCTGTTTTTATAACTCTCATACTGTTCGCATCTTTGATGTCGCTCGCACAGGAGCCTTTCATAACAGAATACCGCAACAGCGGCCTCGAATACCTTAAGAACCTATACTTTGATGGCGTTTACTGCCAATTCAGCATGATTAGTGGTATGAATGCGCTTGCATTATTATCAAGCGTTACACTGAGCATCAACCCAACAATATTCAACTTAAAAGGGTCAGTTAACCAGGCGAATGAGCCAAAAAGCAGTGCTGAGCAGTCAGAAAAATCCAAGGGCAGGGAGGGGCAAGCACAGGCAGGCGACCGCTCGGCTGTTACTGCAGGAATTTCGTTTGGCCCGGTGTTACAGCCTTTGATGTCTGCATTTTCTGATTTGCAGGGGCTCATTTTCATACCGTTTACATTCCTGCAATTCCATATCCAGCTTCTTGAAATAATCGGAAACAAGGGTATAACACTGTTACTCCCATTAGGCATATTTCTGCGTGCGTTCAAGTTCACAAGGCATGGAGGTAACCTTTTGATTGCATTATTTATTGCGCTTTACTTTATCCTTCCTGCTATGTACCTTTTCAATAAGGGCCTGATGCAGGAAAGGTTCGGTCTTGGCAATGATATGAAGATATGCGAAAAGTCTAAGCCGAAGCTAATAGCAGAATTTGCAGGGCCGGTGATGAAAGAGGCTGGATTTAGCGAGGTTGCCGGCATAGGAGGCGATGGCGGGCTTTCAAAAGCAATACTATCAGAAGCTGAAAAACTAACCTACAAAGCAGGCTCGGACTTTGCAACTTTGTTTTTGCGTGTTGGAGCAGAGTCAACAATCCTGCCAATGCTAGCAATAATAATTTCGCTTGGGCTTGCACGCGAGTTTGCCCTTCTTCTGGGGAGCGATGTTGATTTCTCGCAGCTTATCAGGGTGGTCTAATGGTACGTATGCGTTTAGTTATATTACTGGCGCTTTTGCTTGCGCTTGCCCCAGCCCATTCATCAGATGCCTGCAAAGTTGTTTTTTCATCCGAGATTGTATCAATTTTCTCTATTGGCATAATAATCTCACTGCTTCTTGTTTCTTTATGGTATATGATAGGGATGCTCATTGAGAGCCCGGATATTGAAGCCACAATGAAAGTTGAGCTGCAGCAGATAGGGCTTACATTTTTGATTGCAATAATCACAAGCAGCTGTATCTACCTGTTTTGTGCGATAAACATAACTCCAGATGGCCTTGAGCTTGGTGCTAAAGACAGCCTTATCGCATCTGTTGACAAGAGCTTGCTTGCAGCTGCACAGGCAACACTGCGTGCATACCTTGACATGTCAAACAAGATGTTTGATTATGCAAAGGTTGGTAGCATATATGGCGGCGTGTCTTCTTACGGTGTAAGCCTGACATTTTCACCTTATGCGATATACAGCACAGTGGCCCAATCCATTTCCCCTATGGCACACATGACACTTATAGCATATTTCTCGCTCGTATTCCAGTATTCGCTTTTCAGGATGGCACAAAGCTCGGTGTTCCTGTATCTTTTGCCAATAGGCCTTACGTTGCGTGCATTCCCTATGTTTAGGAAGTTTGGCGGTGTGCTAGTTGCTGTGTGCTTAGGCATGTCATTCATTTACCCTCTTATCATAGCGGTTGGCTTTGCAATGATTGATAAGGTTCCAGAGCAGATTTACAAAAGCCAGGGCGGGATAAACCCATCGTTATTTACATATCCAACCTCAGCGCTGCTGCTTGCAACGTCTTATTCAACTTCTGCAGTAACGCTCCCATTCGAGATAGCAATGGCCGCTACAGCACTTTCGGCGGCTTTAATATATAATTTAAACCCTGCAACCCAGCTTATTGGCCTTGATTTAGCCATTTCGGCAGATGTGCTTCCACATCTTCGCTATGCATATGCTTCTTTTGCAACAATAATAATACTGGCATTTTTCCTTCCAATACTCGAGGTGATGATAGTGAGTGCAATAGTCCGCAGCCTATCAGGCGCGATAGGTGCAGAGACGGACATAAGTGGAATTATGAGGGCGATTTGAATATGGTGTGGATACCTATGCTTACAGTGCTGTGGGACACAGCTGCCCAAAACTTTGCAAGGAACTTGCCATTGGAATGGTATGGGGTGTCAATGCTTGTAATAATGGTTATTGCATTCTCCCTCATACTTATGTTTATGGTTTCGCGCATATTCCAAGTGCACAGCTTAGAATCAACAATCAAGCGTGAGCTGTTCCAGCTTGGTGCAACAGCCATAATGATAACGTTGTTGCTTGGGATACAGCAGTCAACGGATAAGTTCCTTATAGCAGGCAATACTGACCTGCGCGATATGATAAGCGAGAAGGCGGCTGAGGAGCTTCTTGGCAAGAAAGGGTTTGAGGTTAACATATTCGATGTCTCTTATGTATACCTAATCTCTGTACAAAAATGCCTTAAGAAGACATATGAAGGGTACCTGAATGACCAGTCAAGTGAAATATTGTCAAGGATTAGCATGACTGTTGATGTCCTCGGCAACCAGATACCATTGCCACTTGCACCATTATACATACCTATGTGGAAATCACTTATGACGAGCATTATGCGTGCTGAGGATGTCCTATGGCTTTCAATTGCAACATATTTCCAGATTAATTTCCTGCAATGGATTGAAGCAGCTATGGTAACAGTCTATCTTCCCATCGGCATACTGCTTCGCTCTATCCCCTTTACGCGCGGTGGCGGTGCTGCAATAATGGCAATTGCAATTTCGCTTTACTTTGTGTATCCTTTTCTGCTGACAATACTGTTCTTTAACGGCCCGCCCCTGCCACCTGCGTGCTCGGTTTCAATAGAAGCCCCTGATGAGGGTGGCGGCACAGCGGTAAAGCCCCCTAAGGTATGCCCTAATGACCCAACTGCCGTTGAGGCATATTTTGGGAGTGGCAGTGGAAGTGCAGGCAGCACAGGCTCATCATTACAAAAGATGGATGTTTCAGGATTTGATGCGGTTAGGATGTATGCATATTATTTCCCATTTGTGGCATTTGTTGGTGCTGTGCTGTTTGGGCGCTCGCTTGCACAGGTCCTTGGTGGCAACATATCAGATATAGGTAGAGGGATGGTAAGGGTGATTTAATTCATTGTATCTTAACGGTGAGGTGAGACGCTGAAACTTGACAATAGGCAAATAATGGTTGCAATTGCGCTTTTGTTTATGTTTATCATAGCAATGCTTACATTGTTTCCACCATCAAAGCAGGACACTGGCCTTAATAGCTTTAACAGTAATGCCACAAACAGCCCTGTAGGGCACGGCAACTTTGGAATGCCACAGCAATCCAACAATAATAACTATAGTAACGGTTTTAGCTTTGGCCAGATTCCCATAAGTGATGGCGGTGCAGGTGGTGTTTCAGAGGGATTCCAAGAAGCAAAATGTACGCCGCTGGGTGACATATACAAGCTGATGCAGCTTGAGACAAAGTATCTGCTATATTACGGTGAGCGTGCTGCTTATGTTCACTCTGTACTTTATGATGTAAGAGATGATGCTTACATCGTGCAGGAAAACATCAAGGCACGCAATGGTGATGATGTGGTTGAGGCCGTCTCACTCAGCATGTATGATAAAAGTGGTAAATGCATCCAAAGGCAGGTGTCGATTAGAGGGATGGAGCAATATTTTAGTGGCAGTAAGGGTACAGTACGGTGTGCGGGGTATCCGCTGTGGCTTGTGTGCGGTGAGATAGCTAGCAGTGGGCTTTTTGATAGAAACGAGACAGTAAAAATTCGCGGCGTTGCTTACAACGTCAAAGTTATAAAGTCTGGCAAAAACGAGCTGTGGATAGGTTATGACCCACCAATATTGTTCAAGTACTATTTTGAGGGAGATACAACGAATAAAAGCTTTTCAGTAGAACTTATCGACATAAATTATAGGGGTGCAAGATGAGAAAGGCCCTGATTGCAATAATGTTCTTTATAGCAGTCCTGCTTTCTGCTGGGTGCCTTACCTATGATGTTCGGCAGGAGCTGCCAACAAAGATTGAGGTTACTGAGAAGCCAGTTACCCCCATAGAATCCCCTATAGAGTGTAAAACGGCCAGCTGCCTCACGCTTGTTAAGGAAGTGAGCCAGAAGAACACTAAATGGGAATGTGCGCCTCCTTTTAAGGGTGCAAATGATGACCCAGTAGGGTCTGTTTATTACAGTGATAAGGGAGATATGTGTAGGGTGCTTCCAGCACCGGATACGTTGTGCCTGCAGTATGACTGCTCATTCAATAAGGAAACATCTACAGGCTACTATAAGATGTATTACGCTTGTGGTGGAGGTGGAAGTATTGATAACTGGGGCTATGGGTTCGGCATAGCATACCCTAATGAGAATATCAATCTTATATCAACGATAGGGATTGGGTCTGTCGGGGCGCTTCCAGGTAATTTAGGTTTTGCATGCAATGCAATCTCAAGTGAATCTCGCGGCAAGGGATATAACACGCTTTGTGATTACCAGGATGGATGCTATACTTGTGTTGACACCACGATTTTTCTAGGATATGAGCCGCGCTCATGTCCCGCAGAAATGCCTATCATTTATCCATATAACGCAAAGGGCTTCAAGTATAACCCAGTGATTGATACCTCTGCAAATCCTGGGAAAAATGTAATACGTGATTTAAAGCGCGATTATACAAAGCTTGACAAGCTTGCACAGCAGTATAAGGAATCAAGGGTGAACAAGGAGGAAAGCGAGGCTGACATTGTCCCGGGCTGTGAGAGTGTGTGCAGCAATCTTGCCAAGAACCCAGAAAAGGCCGATGAGTGCAACAAGTGCTCAAAAGAGCACTCGAACGATGAGTTGGAGGAGCCGGAGAAAAGCGGTGAGCGGCCTGTTGAGCGTGGCTATACTTCAACCAAACTTAACGATAAATGTAACGGCCTTAACCCTTGTGTTGAGATTGACCGTGCTGGCATAGGTGTGGTTGCCAGCTATGATATAGGTAAAGAAACTTATGCAAAGTGCGACCGCGGTGATTACCCCGGCGAGAAGGGGATAAGATATTTCATATGCAGCTGCAGGTGTAAGGAGGCAATACGTGCCACGTATGAGTGCAAGCGCGCAGGAAGCCCTACTTATTACTATTACTCATATTGCAAGGAATCAAAGGATAAGACATCACAAGGTGGCTATATTTATGAGTTCCATAATTTCAGCGGTGGTGCATACAAGCTGATGCTGGGAAGTGCAACTTCAGAGATCCCCATATTCATGCTTGGGCAGGGGCCAACTTTTAAGGATTATGAGCTTGCAAAAAAATTATGCAAGCCGTCAAACCCTGCAGATGTGACAATAAC
>JAOAKK010000026.1 GCA_026413685.1 Microcaldota archaeon
GGACATATCAACAAACTCATACTCCGTGTACCCTGTTGAGCAGTCACAGTGGGTTTGCCCAGATTATAAGCCCGACTGCAAGGACAGCGAAAAGATATACATAACAAAAATAGTTGGGTACAAGACAGTGCACTCAATCTCAGTGAAAACTACAGACCTTGCAAGCGGCGGTGCACTTGTTGATACGGCAGTGCAGGCGGGTGCAACAAACATAAACTCAGTCTCATTCACACTGAAAGATGAGACCCGCAGGTCAATTGAAGAAAATCTCCTGAAGTATGCATCTGCAAACGCAAAGGGCAAGGCCCAGAAAATAGCTGATGGCCTAGGCGTCAAGCTTGGAGCGCCTGTTTCAGCAGGCAGTAGCTATGTGTATTTCCCAGGGCCTGTTTACAGGAACTACCCGAGCTATGCGATGAATTCAGCGGCACCAACAAGCTTCTCCCCAGGCGAGGTGGTTGTAACCGCATCAGTCAGCGTTTCTTACCTGATAGAGTAAGCGGTGCAAGAGAGCTGGCACTGCACACGTGAGAGGTTGTCGCGCGTATGCAGTGCAATTTTGCTTTTTTATGGTGCAGTGATATGGTGGGCGGGCTTGAAGGCTTGGCAGTTGACCGGGCAGTTAGGAAGGCGCTCAGCTCTGAAAGCAGGGTCCTTATCCTTAAGCAGCTCTCTATAAGAAGGCATACCCAGAGTGAGCTTGCAAAATTGCTTTCAATCACATCCCCGACTGTATTGGAGCACTTATCAGTTCTTATAGAGTCAGGCCTTGTTGAGAAGGTTGATGAGGGAAGGAAATGGAAATACTACCAGCTAACTGGGAAAGGCCGTGAGCTTATGGGTGTTAGGCAAAGCCCTGTCCCGGTGCGCTCAATAGTGCTGTTTGCAGTCTCACTGCTGCTAATAACCTCATCGCTGTATATGCTTTCTGTTGGCACGGGGTACAGCCCGCCAGAAGCCCAGGTGCTAGGTGATGCGGGCACGGCTGCTGGGGAAACGCCCCTGGAAGCCCCAAGGGTGAAAATGCTCGCAATGCCCGAAAGCGTGCAGGGCACATCACAGGATACAGCGTCCCAGGACAATGGTGATGTTACTGAGGAGAAGGGGATATACTACGTAATGCTCGCATTTGGGATTATCGCATTTGCGATTGCGGTGTATACTTACATAAACAACCGCAGGCGTGAGCAGCCAATCATATAGTGCAGTGCATAGTGCCTCAGGCAAATTTGTGCGCTTTCCTACATTTTTATTATTCGCTGCATATTTAGGTGTATGGATTTCCTGGCCCTGGCAACGGCGATGCACGAGCTCGAATCAACACGCTCGCGCAACCAGATGGTAGATATAATAGCAAGCCTGTTCAGGAAGCTTACCCCTGAAGAGATACAATATTCAGTTTATCTTTTACAAGGCATGGTTGCGCCTCCCCATAAGGGCATAGAGATTGGGCTGGGCGAGAAGCTCGTTGAGGAGGCGATATCAAAAGCGACAGGATACTCTCAGAAGGATGTCCAGAAGCTTTACCTTAAGCTTGGGGACCTTGGCGGTGTTGCAGAGCAGCTGTGCAGCGGCAAGAGGCAGACAGCATTGTTCTCGAGCAGGCTTTCAATACAGAAAGTATACTCTGTTTTTTACAAAATTGCAACATTATCCGGCCACGGCTCGCAGGATATGAAAATCTCAATGCTTACAGAGCTTATCAACAACGCTTCCCCGCTCGAAGCAAAGTATATAGTAAGGTTTCCGATTGGGCGCCTGCGCCTTGGTGTCGGTGACCCTACAGTGCTGGATGCACTCTCAGTGCTACATAGGGGTGATAAGGGCGACCGTGAGCTTTTGGAATCAAAATATAACATATGCTCGGATTTGGGCATGATTGCAAAGGCATACGCGCAAGACCCAGCTTCACTGTCAAGGTTTACAATGGTGCCGTTTACGCCTGTCAGGCCAGCGCTTGCAGAGAGGCTATCATCAGCGGAAGAAATAATCAATAAGCTGGGGCAATGCATAGTTGAGGCAAAGTATGACGGTTTTCGCGTACAGGTGCACCGCAAGGGCAATGAGGTTGAGATTTTCTCAAGGCGGATGGAGCGGATGACAGGTATGCTTCCCGACATTGTTGCGGCGGTGCGCAGTGAAATCAAATGTAAGGAAGTGATACTCGAAGGCGAGGCGCTTGCGTATAATGAGGAAACTGGCGAGTTTTACCCGTTCCAGCAGACGATACAGCGCAAGCGGAAGCACGGTGTTGAGGAAAAGTCCGCCGAGATGCCTCTCCACTTGTTTGTTTTTGATATCATCTATCTTGACGGTGAGGAAGTAGCGTCCAAGCCGCTTATTGAGAGGAGGAAGCTGCTTGAGTCGATAATCAAGAAAGGCAGCAGCATAATCACATTATCAGAAAGCTATACTGCAAGGTCAGCTTCGGATATTGAGATGCATTTCAACGAGTTTGTTTCGCGCGGCCTGGAGGGCCTTATGGCAAAGGACTTGAAGGCCCCATACACTGCAGGTGCACGCAAGTTTGCGTGGGTTAAGCTGAAAAGGTCATATCGCAGCGAGCTCTCCGACACGATAGATCTTGCAATTATAGGCTATTTTGCGGGCCGTGGCTCACGTGCAAAGTTCAGGTTTGGGGGTATCCTTGGCGGTGTGTATGACCCCCACACGGACATGTTTTATTCCCTTGCAAAGGTCGGCTCCGGCTTTTCTGAAGAGCAGATGTCTGAGCTTGAGAGGCTGCTTTCAAAGATTAAGGTGAAGCACAGGCCCGCACGTGTTAATTCAGAGATGGCCCCCACATACTGGGTTGAGCCGAAATATGTGATAACCGTAAAGGCAGATGAGATTACGCGCTCGCCAGTGCACACGGCTGGCAAGGAAGGCGAGGGTGCCGGGTATGCGTTAAGGTTTCCGCGGATGGTCGGCGGGATACGCACAGACAAGAAGGCCGAGGATGCAACGACGGTTGATGAGATAATAGAAATGTACAAGATGCAAAAGAAAACTGAGATTGGCAGCACAGATGAGAAATAGCTTTAGCGCGCCCATAACAATATTTATTAATATGAGCGTATATTCTTCTGTATGATGCGCGGCTTTGTTTTTATGCTCGATGCGTTCATCGCCCTAATGATAGTGATAGCGTTTGTGAGCTCACTTAACCAGTTTTCGCGAGATTACTCATACATCCAGGATGAGGCACTCTATTCTTATGGTAGGGGGATGATGGACATCCTCCTGAACAAGCATGTTAAGGTTGAGATTTCAAAGACAGAGCCGAAAGAATACCAGCTTGTCCCGCTTGTCCATGCGCTTTCAACAGATGCGGGCAAGAAAGAGATGGATGGCCTGGACAAGCTCGTGCCGCAGCAGTATTCATACAGGATTGAGTATTACAGCAGCAAGGATGAAAAATGGATGCCGTTGTATGAGCGCCAAAGGCAGCAGGGCAGCACGGCAAAAAAGTCAGTATCGGTTGTATCAACAATCCCAGTAATAATAAAAAACGAGAATTACACAGCACCTTATACTTATGGTGATTTCTGCGGTATGCCTGGCGGGCCTAACAGGTGCATTACGCCTGAAGAGCTTTATAGCCCGGACGAGTTCGGCTCGCTTGAAAAAGCATTTGTGCGAGTGGTGGTTGAGGTATGATGCGCAGGGGGTTTGCACTTACACTTTCAATAATAATCCTGATATTTTTCCTGGTGCTCATACTTTCCGTGGAGTCGCAGCGCATAATGATAGAAGAGCAGGCGCGCTCGAGCCATGCAAGGATGCGCGCAGTTACAACTCTGCTTTCAGATATGGATTCGCCAGCACTCGATTATGCAGTCTCAAAAATGGCCAAGCGTGCGCTTTATGATGCAGACATGGAAGTCATAAAGAGTAACAAAGGCATGAAAAATGCAAAGCAGGAAGTATGCAACAAGTTCACAGAGATGTATAAAAAGTACCTTAACTCGCTTAAGCTGCGCGCAATGGATTCTGGCCTTACGCTGATGTATGATGACAAGCCACCTGCACTTATGTGCTCTCTTGAGCTTGTTGATGGGTTTACAGTGCAGGTGTCGATAGGCACACGGGTTACAATAAGTGGTGAAGGCATTCATGTAACCAAAGCCCTGTCACACACTGAGAATTTCACGATAAGCGGGATTTATGACCCATACATTGCACTGAACAGCTATGACCCGAACATGGGCACAAAGTATAATACAGTCCTAATCCCCATAATCAAGTCCAAGGTTGGCACTGGCGAGCTCAGCAAAGGGCCAGGGCAGATTTCAACATCAGGGTATGGCAAAGGCTGGGGGTACGGGACCATCATATCTTCTGATGACGCGCTCTTAATGCCAGATAGTGCGCTTGGCACAAAAATCTTGCTCATAACAAGCGATAGCGAGTTCTCAAGATGGAAAGACCCGCGCAACCTTTCAAAGTTTGCTGGTGTGATACTTGTGAAAAGCAGCCTTATGGCCTTGCCGACGATTTATGAAAGGGTGCCTATGATGGGGATTGATGATAAGAAACAGCCGTGCTCGCTTAACGTGACAAAATACGTGTGGAATGAGAACACCGCCCCCTGCATTTCCTGTGGTGAGTACTCCAAAATCGTTGTGCTTGAAAGGTCAGTTAGCACATGTGAGCCGCAAATTGCCGGTGTACATTACAATGAAGGCAACAATTATTACACATACGTGCAGTCTTCCACAGTAAGTGATCCGCAGAACATACAGGGCAAGAAGAACATTGTGCTTAACGATGTGCCGTTCATCGTGGTAAGCGGCGTAAGCGTTACGCCAGGCCAGAAAGTCCTGATAAGCAGCACGATTGAGCGCGACCTTGATGATACTGTCATGGGCAGGTATCCACCAGTGCACGATGATATCCATGTTTATGATATCGAAAAGCAGCGCGCAGCCGTGCTTTGTGCAAATTATTTCTTCTGGAAAGATGCAAACCAGGGAAAAAGCTGGGGGCCCGACATATTCAGCCGGCTTGAGGGAAAAAGCTCAAGCGATAAGTATGGTATAGAATCTTTCGTGATAGGGCCGTGGGCAAGTGCGGAATACTCAAAAATTGACCACGAGTATTACTCAAGAAGCGCAGGCCACCTTGCTAAGGGCATGCCGGGCTGTATAAGCCCAAACATGTGTAACAGGCCGGCCAAGGAGCTCCAGATTGGGCATTTCCTCATAAGCGCAGCGCGCGATTCCAGCTATGGGCTGGATGGCGAGGGGGTTTACCTTACAAGGTGATAAGATGCTGATGGGTATGGGGCATATGCGTGGGCAAGTTGCAATTGAGTTTCTTGCAGTTGTGGCATTCTTCATGCTGATAAGTGTCCCCCTCTTCATGTACTTTTACACAGCAGCACCGCAGAAAGAGTATTATGCCAGCCTGTCACAGGCTGAATCAGCGGCAGATGAGCTTATTAAGTATGGTGAGCTTGTAGGGACGCAAGGCAACGGCACAACAGTTTCACGTGTTATAGTGTTTCCCAAGCATGCAACACGTGTTTCATTCAATTCATCGCATGTTTCAATACATATTGAATACTCAGACCTTAAAACAGATATTGTGCGGGCCGGCCCTGTCAATTTTATTGATAGCACATACAGCCTGCCTGCAGGCGGCAGCTACAGCTTTACGTTCAAAAACACAAACGGGAATGTATATGTCACTAAGGGGTAACAGCATTACAAGATGGATAAGCCCATTACGGGCAAGAAAAAGGCCGACATCTGCGATAGGCAGCAGCCGCGGCCAGACCGCAGTTGAGTATCTTACATATTTTGCGTTTTTCCTCCTTGTTGCAGCTGTGTTTTCAGCTTATATCTTTTCACAATCTGGTGATGAGCTTAACAAGCGCTCGCAGGAAAGGTTCAAGTCGGCCCTGCTCTATGTTGCGCAAGGTGTCCGTGATGCAAACAACCTTGCAAAGCACGCAGATTCAATGGAAGTAAACGTAACACTCCCTGTTATTACAAAGGGCAGCGGGATAAGCATCTCTGGTGATAAGGCCACAGGGATAATAAGCGGTAATTCAACCACAGATAAAGGCCCGATTTATTATTATGTCCAGATAGGCAGGTTTGAGCACGAGCCAGTGCAGCCGCGCGGTGAAAATTATGTTACAATCTCAAAATGAGCTGGTTGGTGGTATGGTATTAGCCAGGAAAGATAACAAAGCTGTGCTAGCAGGAAGGCGTGGCCAGGTGCTTTCTTATGATGCAATAGGCGGCATAGTAATATTTCTTGTTGCCGTAGGCATCCTGGTTACTTATTGGTCTTCGCTAAGTGCCTCTTTCTCAGATGCCGATGCGGTAATGGTGATTGAGTCAAATACAGCCCTTGATAACCTAATGTCCCAGGATATCCTCATGGAAAATGCATACGTCTTGAACAAAACGAAGTTTGTTAAGTGCAGCTTTAATCCACAAGAGGCAGGGATATTCCATGAGTATTATTTGCAGGTTATTGGTGCAGATGGCAAGCCCATAAAGGCAGCCGGTGGCAAGGACGGCTGTGGGACAATGCCTGCAAGCCCATCAAAAATAGCCGTTTCTGAAAGGCTCGCGTATATATCAGATGGAAACACCGAGTACCCAGTAAAAGTGGTGCTCAAGGTGTTCGTGAAGTAGGCTGTTTTTTTATTAAGCACATCATCTTGCAACCTTTGCTTTGGTTGCTTTTGCCTCAGTAGATTTCCGTGCCGCCTTATTCTCAATCTTATTCCTGTTCCTGCCCTTATGCTGCATCTCGCTGACATATTCAATCAGCTCGTTTGTGCTTGCAGCCGCTTCAGGATCGTCGCCAGCACCTACTGCCTTTGCGTATGAGTCAAACTTTCCCTTATCACGCTGCTTAAGCTGTGCAAAAGAGACGAGGAATGAGGAAGGCACATCATCAACCCTTTCCCTTACCCTTCCACCCCTACCAGTTATTCGTGACATAACCCTCTTGAATATCCTGAAAAGGTCAACGGGCATAAAAGTGTTTTCCCGCGTTATTTTTTAAGCCTTACCAGGAATACAACGAGGCATGCGGCCCCAAGCCCGGCCAATAAAGGGTATCCAGACAGTACGCCTGCAAGAGGCACGGTCCCCTTAACAGCAGGCACAATGAGATATTTTGATGCAATAATGCCACATACAAGTGTGGGCATTGAAAAAGCATAGAGATTGCTTCCTTCAACAATTATGTATAAGGAAAGCAGTGCGATTATATACATAACCAGGAAAGCACATACAGCATTAGCTGCAATCATTGAGCCATAATCACTCAAAGGAAGCCCGCCGTCATAGCTTGCGTAAAGGACAAAAAATGCAACCATTCCCATAACAAGCGCGATGAGCGGGCTCTCGCGCATAAAGCCCACAATGCTTCTCATATCACCTGCACTTGAAGCTGCACCCGGTGCAATGACAATTGCAGCAATAACAAGAAGAAAATCCCACACATTATCAAGGCTGCTGATGTCGCTTAGCATTCCAGCATATTTCGCTGACAATGACGGCTCCGTGATAAAGCTGATTATCCCCTGCCCGCTTGCTGCGCAGTAAGCCACAACAAAGAGCAACGGAAGCACAAAGGTGGGCCCAAGACCTGCGATGAGCACCGAAACCCCTCCAAAGATGCTTTTTTCATATTTTACTGCAACCTGCCCTTTCTCTTCACGCAGGTCCAGACCGATTATGTTGCTCCCGCTCAGCAGTGCGGGGATCATATGGCCAACAATCTCATGCAAGAGCACGGTGGGCCAGCCAAGCACTGCTCCAACGAGCTTAACCTCCTTGAGCCTTGTAAACAGGCCCCTGTACATGAAAACCATTAAGACGTGCTGGGCAACAATGGCAAAAGCAAAAATTAGCGCAAACGCCCCTATGCTTTGCAAAACACTATTAGCAACCATCTTTTACCTATTACCTATTGGTTATACTTGCTCATAAGCCTTTTCTTCTTCTTTTCAAATATTTTCCT
>JAOAKK010000027.1 GCA_026413685.1 Microcaldota archaeon
GATAAGGACGGTGAGCACCTTAAGCAGCTGTGGCCTCTTTGCAAGGACTTTTTGCACTACTGGTGCAAAATTTCCACGCAGCACAAGGTCTATGTCCTCATCATTTATCGTGCTGAGTATTGAGTTAAAGTCATCGTCATTCATCTTCTCAAGCACTTTCCTGAGTGTAAGCCGCTTGCCGAACTTGCCCCATTCCTCTTCATACCACATTGCCTTATACCTGTCAAGCGATGCCTTGTCAGCCTTGTTTTCAAGCGCACATTCAGCCGCAACAAGCCCTGCCAGCCTTCCTGCGTTCATCGCAAGGCCTATGCCGCCGCCGTGTATGGGGTCAACCTGGTGGGCTGCCGTCCCGGCAACCATAAGCCCATCCTTGGTGAATTCCTTTATTGGCTGGCATACAGGTATCGCACCGCCCTTTGTTGCAACAATCGATGCATTGCCAAGCCTGTGCTTCATCCTTGGGTCTGCAATGAACTTGTGCAGGTAATGGATGGCGTTAGGTGCCTCAAGCCCGCCTATCCCAACACCAATGTTCGCAACATCCTTCCCTTTGGGGAAAATCCACGTATAACCGCGCGGCGCCCACTCCCTGCCAAAGAACAGCTCAATCAAATCCGAGTAGTCCCTGCCGTTTTCCTCAAGCTTTACATTCGCCATCTCGTATTCCATTCCGTAATCTGTATCATAAAGGGTTGAGACCGCATCCTTCATCCCTGCAAGGCGCGCAATCACAGATTCAGCACCGTCAGCTGCAATGACAATTTTTGAGCGGACTTCCCTCTTCGAGCCATCAAAATATACTCTCACTCCCTTGACTTTGCCATCCTCTTGTATAAGATCGTAGACCTCCGCTTTTGAGAATACGGATGCGCCTGCGCGTGCTGCATCCTTTGCAAGGTCCTTGTCAAACACCTTTCGGTCAAGCACATAGCCTTTGGTTTCTGATGTCTTTATTATGATGTCATCCTTCAGGTTAGGCGCAACCACACGGGCACCGTTGATATATGCGGATATTGCTGCTGGTGAAAGCTTTATCCCGAACTTTTCAGGATATTTTGCACCCAGCCCCTCACCGCACCTTACAGGGGCGCCAAGCTCTTTCCTGCGGTCAAGCACGAGCACGGATGCACCTTTCTTTGCCGCTTCACGTGCAGCGATTGAGCCTGCCGGCCCTGCACCGACAACTATAATGTCATATTCATTCTTCATTCCTGGAAGACCCATTATGTCAGAGCTCATACCAACACCGCCTTTACTTCTTCTGCTGGAGCAATGATATACACCCCATCGGGCACGCCTTAGCACACAGCCCGCATTCTACGCACTTGTCCGGGTAAACCTCAACATAAACCTCCCTGAGCCTCAACGCAAGGTATGGGCACGTTGCAACGCATGCACCACAATAAATGCACTTCTCATGGTTGATAGTAACAGCCATCAAAACACCTTTGCAATTTTTTAGGGCAGGTTAATTTATTAAATTCAGTGCGCAATATACACCTATGCCGTTTTCTTCGGGAATTCCAAAGCTTGACGAGCACCTTTCAGGCGGTTTTCTGGAAGGAAAAAGTGCCTTGATTATCACAACACCCGGCATTGATGGGCGAGCTTTTGCATACCAGGTAATACAGGCAAACCCTTCAGCCCAAAGCGCATATTTCATAGAAAACACATTCCCGGAGCAGATAAGGAAGGATATTAGGAGGTACATATTTCCTGAGGCGGCTTTCAAAAAGATGGTTTTTATTGACGCGTTCTCAACAGCGCTTGGCCTGCCAAGCACCGAAACGTTTGCCGCGCGTGATGCCACCAAGCCAAAGAGCATACTCGATGCTGTGGATGCCGCAGCCAGGGAAACCAGGCCAGGGCTGCTTGTCATTGACTCGCTATCTGGGATGGATGCAAAGTATGCGTTTGCCGGCGGCCTGCTTGAAAAGATAGATGAGCTTAAGAAGAATGGCGTTACAGTGCTCTGCCTGTTTACGTCATGGGATGAGAATGAGAGTGCGCGCATTGCTGAGCACTTTGATTATGTGATAGAGGCCAGGAGTGTTGAGGATAGGATGCTCTCAAGAAGCTTCTTTAAGGTTGTGAAGGCACCCGGCAAGTTTGTGGGGACGGTTATCCCTTTCAGGATTGGGTTTGACGGGATTGCTGTGTATGTGCCGAAAGTGATAATAACAGGGCCGTTCCACGCTGGCAAGTCAACTTTCATACATAAGATTAGCACAAAAGCAGTCTCAGTCAACAGGATGGGGACAACAATTGCGCTTGACCATGGCTATGTTGAGCACAGCGGCCTCAGTGTTGACCTGTTCGGCACGCCTGGGCAGGAAAGGTTCGAGTTCATGCTTGACATATTAAACAAGGATGCTTTTGGAGTGGTGCTTGTTGTAGACTCAACCAAGCCTGAGACGTTTGCGCGCGCAAAGGAGATGCTTGCGCACGTGTCAAGGTACAGCCTCCCATACGTAGTTGCTGCAAACAAGCAGGATGAAAAAAGCGCACTCAGGCCTGAAAAGATAAAAGAGCTGCTCGGGCTTGACGCTGATGTTGTGGGAACTGTTGCCTTGACGGGTGAGGGTTGTATGGAGGCGCTCAAACTCTTAATAGATAAGATTGTTGAAGGTGGTAAGTGATGGCTGAGAAAAGGCAGGAGCTTGAAGCGATACTGGCTGAATTGCGCAGGGTTGGTGATATAGAGGCAAGCGCAATCGTGCGCCGTGATGGGCTTATGGTTGCAAGTGATATGCCAAACTATGTTGACGGCAGGACGATTGCCGCAATGACTGCCACCTTGGTTGGCACGGGCGAGTCCTCAGTGAGCGAGCTTAAGCTTGGTGAGTTCGGCCAGGCCATCATCGAGAGTGCTGAAGGCAAGCTTGTAGCGATGGGTGCCGGCAGCCAGGCTGTACTGGCGTGCATTGTCGGCAAGGACGCTAACCTTGGCCTTGTGCTCGTAAGCATGGAAAAAAGCGCAAAGGTGATAGCTGGGATGCTGGGGGCGTAGCGCATTATGTTAAATTGGAGAGCCTGCACGTGCAGGATAATGGGGTTAGGTTTGCATGATAAGAACAGGAATTCCTGATTTGGACTCATCCATCGGTGGCGGCCTGAAAGAGAAATCAAACGTCCTTGTGATCGGGCCGCCCGGTGCTGAGAAGGTAAGGCTTGCGCTCAGGTTTATAGAGAGTGGTGCAGAGGATGGTGATGGTGCGGTTTACATAACCACTGATTCTGCACCAGCTGAGCTTGAGGAAAAAAGTAGGAAAATCAGCGAGCTTGCAAACAAAGACCTCGTTTTTATTGACTGCTATTCTTGGACACTTGGGGCGCAGCAAACCACACGCAAGGATATCATTGTCCCAGGGCCAAGCGCACTTAACGACTTGAGCATAGGCATTGCACAGGCAATGCAGCGCATATTTAAGCCGGAAAAAAAGCTGCGTGTGGTGGTCCAGTCACTATCAACACTGCTGCTTTACAACAACCCTGAGGTCATTTACAGGTTCACGCAGATTACGGGGGCGCGCCTGAAAAACTCAAACGCTGCAACGCTGTTCCTTATTGAGGAAGGGATGCATGATGAGAAGGTTGTAACCACAATCAAGCATCTTGTCGATGCTGTGATTGAGGTCAAAAATGAGAACGGCAAGGTGCTCGTGCGTGCGCCCATGAACGGGCTTACACAATGGAAAGAAATCAGTGGCCTATAAACAAAATAAAAAGGCCTGAATGCCCTTATTTCTTTGATATCTCGCCTGCCTCATATGCAAGGCCGCACAGGTACCCTGTCCTGCTGAACACGCCCCTTTTCCTTTCACCGTAAAGCTCAGCATACTTATCCTCCGCCTCTTTAAGCAGGCCTTTCACATCAACACCTGATGATTGGAGCTTTTCTGAGACCTTCTCTGCGATGAGTGCCTTGACTGGGTCATCCTTCCATTCCTTTGACTCTTTATACTGCTTGTTTTCAAGGGTGTTGCATATGTGTGTCAGGTCCTTGTACCCCTCCTGGTTGATTTTACCCTTATCATCCATCACAAGCACTTTCTTTTTCTCGCCCTTGAAAACATAACTGACATACATCTTGCCATCCTCTATGGATAAGCCGTGGCCCTTGTATTTCTCAGGGTTGCCTTCAATCTCCTTGAAAACCGCTTTCATTGCCTCCTCCCTGCCCTGCTGCATTGCCCTTATCGCACCTTCCTCAAACCCCTTATGCAATGCTGCCTTGTATTCACCTTCCATCACAGCGGACCTGCTCTCAGCAGTGCCAACACCTACCCTTACCTTGCCCTCGCCAACTTCAACATGGCCGGTGCCTTTCTCCTCTATGCCTTCGCGCATCTTTACGGGAACCTGCTGGAGGCGCTCGTGCAAAAGCCTGTCAAAATCAGCTGCCTTCACAGCCTTCACGGTATCCCAAAACTCCTTGTCAGTTATCAGATACGCATACGTCCTGGCAGCGCCTTGCCCACCACCCTCTTTCGCCTCTTCTGACTTCAGCCCAACTTTTGCATTCTGGATTTTTTTTGCGAGCTCATCAACTGCACGGTCGGATGTGCCGTCAAGCATCGTGCCAAGCTTCTTAACATCTGCATCCGAAAACCCGCTCTCTTTTGTTGTTGCTACCATCTGTATAAAAAGTGCCTTTTTTGAGTCGTCTTTTGATTCCTTGGCTTCCTTTGCAAGCTCAGACATCGAGTCCTTAAGCTTTGGTGCAAGCTGCTTTAGCTTTTCTGGGTCTTCAACCGCAGTATTATTCTTGCTGTCCCACACCTGCACATACATCCTGAAAACGCCGCTCCCATCCTTCTCAATTGAAACGTGAAGGCCATGTGCATGTGCGTGCTCGTTAAGCATCTGTGCGGCTTTATTCATCTGCATTGTTAGTGCGTCTTGCGCTTGCATTTCAGCCTGGACCATAAAACCCACCTTTACTATATACAATACTATAACCATCCCATCCTATTTAAACGTTTTCAGGCATAATTTATCGATGGGCCTGCGCGAGAAGGAGTTCTTAAAAGCAGAATTCTCTTCTTATTATAAGAAGCACGAGCCGGATTATCCGCATATGATTGAGCAGCGCGAGTTTGGGTTTGGGTTCGAAAAAAAGATTGACTTCAGGCATAAGCGGTTCAGCACGCACAAGGAGCTATGGGATTATCTCATAACAAATGCGCCATTATTCTGCTCATATTCGGTTGCATACTACACCGCACCTGAGGCAAAGCCTATGGACGCAAAAATTATGGTTAATTCAGACCTTGTGTTTGATATTGATGTGCATGGCTGCACAAGCCACACTAATAAGTTTGTGTGCGAATCGTGCCTTGGAAAGGCAAAAAGCGACACCATACACCTCATAGAGGATTTCCTTGTCCCGGATTTTGGCATTGATAAAAAGCAGATATCGGTTAATTTTAGCGGAAATCGCGGATACCACATCCATGTCAATGATGAGAGGTATATGGGGCTCGGCCAAAAAGAACGGCTTGAGATAGTTAATTTCCTTAACGGTATCGGGATTGATGCGGGGATTTTCTGTGAGCACGGGCCGCGTGTTGAATCGCCTGCATGGTTTGGAAGGATTGCCAAGTGCATCAGCAAAAAGCTGGAGAGCGGTGCAATAAAAACAACAAAGAGGCATGAGTACCTGGAAGGCATCAGCAAAGGTATGTGGAGCGGGATATGCGAGAGCACGTGGTTCTACAGGGAATTTGAAGAATGCAGGAAATCGCTTGCCGCGAACGTTGATGCACAGGTTACCACAGATGTCCACCGGCTGATACGGCTGCCAGGGACAATACATGGCGAAACTGGGCTTGTTGCAAAGAAAGTTGCAAACCTTGAAAGGTTTGAGCCGTTGAGGGATGCTGTGTTTGCGGATGATTCTGAGGTTGAGGTAGAAATCACTGGGCACGTCCCGCCGCTTGCAATCGGAGGTATGCAGTTTGATGAGATTAATAATAAAAAAGCGCGCCTGCCTAAATACTATGCAGTTTATCTTATTGCAAAAAATGCTGCGAGGCTTGTATGATGTACGAGGAACTGAGAAGGCTGCAGATTGAGGAAAAGAGGTCAAATGACCTTGTACAGGTCAAGGAGGATACATATTCGAGGGCATTCATCTATCTCGAGCAGCTCAAGGCAAAGCTTGTATCAAAATGGGATACACAGACTGTAAGGGAGCTTGAGAACTGCAGCAAGGTGCTTCACGATGTTGAGGCTAAGCGGGCGGAAAAAATAATCCTGCACGCATTCAATGAAATCTACAATGGGTTCCAGCCGCTTGCGGGGCTGGCTGACCAGGAGAAGGCGCTTTACTATGAGGTCAAGGAAGCCGTCAGAAGGTTCAAGGAAGGCATAGATAAGCGCGAGTTCAAGAAGGTTGAGCGCAGGGAAGATGTTATAAAGGTTAAAGTGCTAAAGGATGTGCCTAAGTTTAAGGCGCTTGACGGGAACGAGTACGGCCCGTTCACCGCTGGCGCGATGTGTGAGCTCCCCAAAAAAGAAGGGGAGATTATGGTAAAGCGTAACTTGGCGGAGTTGGTTGAATGAAGGTTCCAAAGGAAATCAAGACTTACTGCCCAGCGTGCAAGAAGCATACTGTACATAAGGTATCCAACCCGAAGAAGGGGAAAGCGCGTGGCTTGGCGTGGGGTACACTCAGGCATGAAAGGAGGACTAAAGGATATGTAGGGAAAGTGAAAGGCCAGGCAAATGTGAGGAAACAGGGTAAAAGGCAGAAGCTTACGCTAGAATGCACTGTGTGCAAAAAGAAGCAGGATAGGCTGTTGGGCGGTGGCAGGACAAAGAAAAGGGTTGAGATTGGGAAGTAATCCGGGAAAGGTGTATGCTTATGGGTAAGTTTGTGAGTGTAAAATGCAATTGTGGGTATGAGCAGCCGCTGTTCAAATACATAACTTCAGAAGTGAAGTGTGGGAGCTGCGGTGCTGTGCTCGCACAGCCAACTGGAGGCACTGCAAAAGTGCTTGGCAAAATTGAAAAGGAGCTGGATTGATGGCTAAAGGTCTTCCAAAGGAAGGGGAATTGGTCATTGCAACGATAAAGAAGATTTTTCCCTACGGGGCATTCTGCTCGCTTGACGAATATGATAATGCAGAGGCGTTCCTGCACGTTTCGGAGATTGCACCCAGGTGGATTAAGAATATCCACGAGCACATCAAAGAAGGGCAGAAGGTAATTGCAAAAGTGCACAGGTATGTGCAGGAGAAGAACCAGGTTGACCTGACACTCAAGAGGGTAGCTGAAAACGAGCGGGTATGGAAGCGTGAGCAGTACAGAAGGGCTAACAGGGGGCAGAAGCTCCTGGAGATTGCCGCAAAGAAGCTTAAGAAAGACAAGGCAAAATTTGCGGAGGAAATTGCAAAAGAGCTTGAGGAAAACTTTGGATCTGTCTACAGTGCGTTTGAGGCACTCTCCTTTGACACTGAGAAGGCGAGGGCCAAGCTTGACAAGATACCTGAGAAAACGCTTAAGGTGCTTGAATCGATAGCAAAGGAGAATATCAAAAAGCAGAAGATAAGCATAAGCAGGAACATCAAGCTTGAATGCTTTGAGCCTGACGGTGTCAAGAAGATAAAGGAGGCTATAGGATCGCTCAAGTCAAGCAAGGTTGCACTTTCTGTGAAGTATATAGGTGCGCCCATATATAGGATTGATATTGAATGCGATGACTACAAGAAAGCCGAAAAGGAGATGAATGCACTCATAGACTCAATAAGGCAGGCGATGGGCAAGTGC
>JAOAKK010000028.1 GCA_026413685.1 Microcaldota archaeon
AGATGTGTATAAGAGACAGGTGCTGGGAGGCAACTGTGGCGGCATGCACTAATTCGCCAGCCCTAAGTGCGGTAACAGGCGCGTTATGGTGCCAGCAGGAAGCTCCTATCATATCATACGGTCAGATAAGTTTTACGAATTGCACAGGCATAAGCCGGGTGGCCTCCACATGCCCATTGCGCTTTACGCCCTTAAACAGCCACTGGAATATGTCACCCATCGGCAGTATTATGATCCCACCATCACGCATCTGTGTTTCCCACGCAGGATAAACTTTATCGCACGCAGCACCCACGATTATCCTGTCATAAGGTGCCTCTGCAGCATACCCAAGCTTCCCATCACCCGTAATGAACTTTGTGTTCTTGATGCCGAGCGAGCTGAATCTTTCAGCTGCCTGCTTTGAGAACTCAGCCAGCCGCTCAACACTTACAACGTGCCCATCCTCACCAACAAGGTCGGAAATGAGTGCGGTCTGCCACGCACAGCCGGTCCCAATCTCGAGCACGTTATCCCCTTTCCTGGGTGAGAGCAGTGAGAGCATTGTTGCAACCATGCTGGGTGCAGAGCACGTCTGGCCATTACCGATAGGTACTGGCAGGTCATAGTATGCGCTGGCCGCCTCCTCCTGCGGCAGGAACTTCTCACGTGGGTATTTTAGCATGGCAGCCGCAACTTCAGGCGCCGCCACACCAATCTGAAGCAGCTCGCGCACGAGCTCTTCATTTGTCCTCATAAAATTCAGCCGAATATTGAGCCGAACCCGTTCTGGGCAGCTTCCTCCTCCTCATTGACCCTTCTTACAATTTCTGAAGCCTTATCCTGTGGCAGCACTTCAAGCCCGGCGACATCTTTCAGCTTTACATCTGCCTGTTTCTTGAACTCCTCACTGACGTTCCTTATCACGAGCAGGGTCTTGCCAGCCAGCCCATAATCAGTCCCGTCCTTTTGCACAAACCCGCGCGTTGCAAATGCAAGAGGGCCAAACTTATCGCCCTCAACAATCGCCATGGCTTTTGCCTTCTCTGTGTTTGGGAAAGAATAAACAATATCCATGTCATACCACCTTTGCAATAATTTTCCTCAGCTCATTATATAAGCTTGGTGCGCATACCACAATGTTGTCTTTTTCAATCCCAGCGCCATACAGCCCGCCAGCTGCACACCCACTCTCCTGTGCGATGAGCAGGCCTGCCTTGAAATCCCACGGCTTAAGCCCTATGCCGATAAATGCATCAGCACGCCCGCACGCCGTATAGCTAAGCTCAAGTGCAGCACTCCCAAGCTTTCGCATATCGAACGCCTCACGCTTGACAGCTTCCATCAGCTTGATGAACTTGCGCGTGTCTTCCTCACCTGGGCTATGGCACGATGTGATGAATGCCTTCTTCATATCGGTGTTTTGTGAAGGTGCAATCCTGTTGCCGTTCAAAAACGCACCCTTGCCCTTTTCAGCATAGAACATCTCATCAAGTATTGGGTTATACACAGCACCGCAAACCACTGTCCCATTCTGCTCCAACGCAACCGAGACATTGAAATAGGGGATATGATGGAAAAAATTCGTCGTCCCATCAAGCGGGTCGATGTACCACGTGAATTCAGCCTGCTGGCTGCCCGTTGCTCCGCTTTCTTCTGCAACAATCCTGTGACCCTTAAACGTCTCCGTTAGGTATTCCTTTATTATTTGTTCTGCGCCCTTGTCGGCTTCGGTTACTATGTCCTTGGCACTTTTGTATTCTGCCTGGATGTTTTTTGAAGTGAACATTTCACGCAAGAACTCGCCGGCAATCTTTGCAGTGTATACGGCCTCGCTCAAGTAGCTCAATCATATCACCTCTGTGCATATTCCTGGATGTTGATTCCTTTTGCAAGCATGTATTCTGCAGTCCTGCCAGTGATTATGATGCTTGCCTGCCCAAGCTCCTCAATGTTTCGTGAATTTGTGAGCAGCATTGCGCGTTTTAAGTATGTTTCCCACTGTGCAATCGTCTCGTCAAGCCTTTTCTTGTAATATGCACGCATAAACGGGCAGGCCGCACCTGCAATGTCTGCGCCAAGCGCAATCGCTTTTGCCGCATCCAGGCCGTTGCGTATGCCACCGCTGGCTATCGTGAAAGCCCCAAGCTCTGAGACTTCAGCGATGCATACAGGTGTAGGGTTGCCCCATTCAGAGAACGGCCCTGCATCACCACCACGCAGCTCTTCAACCTTGCTCCACGAAGTGCCTCCCCTCCCGGCAACATCAAACCCCGCAACCTTGCTGAATATGCCATTGAACATCCTGGCAGTTTCCCAGCCTATCCCCGCACCCGTCTCCTTGATTATTATAGGGTATTCGATTTCCCTGGCAACCGATTCTATACGTTCACGTATCCCCGCAAACTCCCTGTCCCCTTCGGGCTGGACAAGCTCCTGTAACGTGTTCAAGTGCACTGCAAGGTAATCTGCCTCAACACTCTTAAGCATATCATTGATTTGCTCACTCTCGTACTTGAGCAGCTGTGCTGCACCAATGTTCCCCACTATGGGGATGGTTGGCGCAACATCACGCACACGGTATGTTTCCGTGAGTGCAGGGTTCTCAATCATCGCCCGCTGTGAGCCAAGGCCGAATGCAATGCCGTATTTTTCGCATGCAGCTGCAAGCGCCCTGTTAATCTTCCTCGCCTCCTGATACCCACCGGTCATCCCGGTAATCATGAAAGGGAGCTTTAGCCTGTGCCTTAAAAACACAGCCCGCGTATCCAGGGCACCATAATCAAGAGTTGTAAGCGCTTTGTGCACAAATTCAACATCATCAAGCCAGTTATACTCGTGTTGCACGTCTTTGCTGACACAGATCCTTACGTGCTCACCCTTTCGCTTTTTTGTCTGCACGCTCATAAGACAATTATCGCAGTTTACATTTATAAAACGAGTTATTCGTTAATCAACGTTGTTTTGTGCGTTATACCCACAGCCAGGAACGCCCGAGAGAGGATCGAGCACAAAGTGCGAGAGATGTCGAGGGTTACGCCCGAGACAGGATTTGAACCTGTGACCTTCCGATTTCCGCAGTTTCTGGCCCCGCTCTTTAGGCATCCCAAAAGAGGGGGTTTAACAGTCGGACGCTCCACCAGCTGAGCTACTCGGGCACGCGTGTTTATTCAAAAGGCGAATTAATTTAAACTTCGCTTTGATGCCTCTTTAGGTGCAATTTTGCGCATGTGCGCCTTTTTAAGCTTTCATACAGAATTAATGCCAGTGATATTATGGCAGATGAGAAGAAAAACGTGCAAAAAGGGGATGACAATTCACGGCTATTGGGTGCAATCTCCTATTTCCTGGGGATCCTGGCAGTGTTGCTGTTCCTTGTGAAGAAGGACGACAAGTTCGTGAAATTCCATGCCGTGCAGGCCGCACTCCTGAACATACTCTGGATAATAGTGTTTGTAGTATGGTTCGTGCTGAGCATGGTGCTTGCAGTTGTTACGATACCGATTGGCGGCATAGGCGGGATGGCATGGATTTGTGTGCTCCCATTGGGCCTTGTAATGCTCATTGTAATGCTCTACGGTGCTTGGAAGGCATTTAGCGGTGAAATGTGGAAGATGCCGCTCATCGGTGGCCTCTCAGACAAATACTCCAGCTAAGCACATTTTCTTATTTTTGTTTTCTTTTATTTACGGACGCAAATTAAGTATTTAAATATTCCATCTGATTGTATAGCATGCAGAGAGGACAGGGCTCAATTGAATACTTGCTGATACTGGGCGTGGTTATCGTCCTTGTTCTTATCATAATTGGTGTCATAGTAGGCTTCCAGAGCAGTGTCACTTCAGTTTCAAAGCAGCAGAGCGATACATACTGGGCAGGTGCAGACATAGGGATCCTGCCAGACCATCTTGTCAATTCAAGTGCGGCTTACATCACCGTGAAGAATAACAGGCCTTTCCGTGTCAAGATAATCGAAATCAAGTTTATTGATGATACGGGAAGCAAGGGCAACCTGCCAGCAACGTTTACTCTCTCGCCTGGCGCATCTGCAAATGTTGAGCTGAAGGGGGTAACCTGCATTGCGGGCTCTGATTATTCATATACCGTGCAAATAAAATACTCAGAGCCATCTTCTGGCAGGATGTTCACATTTACAGGTGAAACACCACTCATAGGCAAGTGCCAGTAAATATAACTTTAGTTTTTGAAAATATTCTATCAAACCTTATGCCTGATGCCATCTTTCTCGATATATCCTTGATTAAAAATGCTGCAGCCAGCATATATTTTTTGTGTGAAGCTGCATTTGCCGCTGATTGTTAGCTCGCCGTTTTGAGCTTTTACCATGGCCACATTGCCACTTTCATCTGCAATCTCAATGTAATTGCTTATCGTCTCATTAATATATCCCTCTTCGTCAAGCAATATCTTCCCTTTGTCGTCCTGGACAGTAAGCCGCAACAAGGTGCCTTTCCCTGCCCATTCCCACCTTTTTGATGTTATTGTTGCACTGCTGCCCGGCCTTACGATGATTTCTGTTTTGTGTTTTAACTCAGTGCTCCAAGCATTCCTATCAAGCCCAGTGTACCCGAGAACAGTGTCACCACACACAAAACGCGGTGTAATATGCACATTCAGCCCGGCATTTCTGAGCTTATTATAGTTATCCAGCACTTGTGAGAACTCATTTACCCTGATGGGCTTTCCAGGCCCGACCGTGCCGCTTATCGTGTTGCCGGAGACATTAACACCGTAAAGCGCACGGGCAGCCTGCCTTACCTCTTGCACAGTGCGGTCCTCAGGGAACAATGGCGGCAGCGAGTTCTGTATGGTGAGCACATACATAAAAGAAACAGCAAGGATAAGCACAATAACTGTATACAGGAACCCTCTCATCACTCCACCCCTTTATCAACCGCACATGCCTTAATCTCAGCCAGGAACGGCCTTCCTTCACCATCAATGTACACGTATGAGTATGGCCTCTTGTCTTCGCATGTGCACGTCTTGCCCTCATCAGTAATTTTCATATTTTCGTCGTATATTACATACTCACCGCACATCCCACTTATGTGTGAGATGAGCTCCGTGGGCTTCAGGTGTGCTTGCCTGTGCAATGCAGCAACGCTTGCCTCCGTTACGGCCGATTCGTAATTGTTCGCATAATCCGGTGCGGGCATCGATATTATCAGGAAAGCAAACAGCAGTGATATCATTGAATCTATCGTGAATACGAACCCTTTCCTGTGCTTTCGTGATGCTGTGGTAATATTACAATTCATTTTCTCACCGCTTGCTTACAGCCACATCTGCAGTGCATATATTCCCCTCCATCATCACAAGGACGGTTTTTTTGAGATGCTCGCTGCCTTTTCTGCCACCCGTGATATGCGTGCCGTCGTCGCAGGACAGCTCAATTGCCGCATCATACGCTACACCTTCCCTCCCAAGGCTAAGCTCATCCCTGAACTTTTCGTATTCATCCTCATTATTGAGTGACCTTACAAAGCCTGCAAAGCCGCCTTTTACAGAGAACGGGTTATGAGTGCTGAATTGGTAATCACCCGAAACAAGCAGCTTGTCAATAACCCTGTCAATAACCGCCTGCATATGTACAGCCCTGACAGCATTTTCAAACTGCACACTGCTGAAATTAAGGAACGCAACAAGCGATAATACAGTAATTATGGAGATGGCAAGCGAAACGCTCACATCCTGTATGAAGATCTGCCCTCTCCGCATAGCTAAACATTCAGCAGTTATTCTTAAATAATCTAAAATGCGCCAAAATCATCCATTCTTGAATACGGTAGCTTCCAGGTATTCCATCTTTTTTATGCCGCCATCGAACACTTTCATATCCTTTATTTCGTTGTTATCCACAGTTAGATAATATACCTTTGTGTTATCACTCATCAGGACCTTGCCAGAGAGCTTGCTCCCTTTCATTTTCAGTTGTGATGTGTCTATGCGCACCTCACGCGGCAGCTCATGGATTTTTGCATTTGCAAGTGTCGCGTTTATCCTCTCAAGCGAAGCTTTCGCATCCTTGTACACCTTGCTGCCCGGGTCAAGCTGCGGAAGCAATTCCTCAAGATTGCTCTTGATTTCACTTAACCTTTTGAGTATGATTAGCCGCATCATGCTATCCCACTCCCTCCTTTGTTTTGTGTGGCACGTACTTGTTACCAGAGATTTTCAAAAGCTCACAGAGTATGTTACCTTCCTTGCACAAATTTCCTACCTGATTGTTTGTAATTGCCTCACCCAAGTTTTGCAAAGCATATGCCTGCGCTAATATTCCTTTTCCTTTTTCTTCTTCTTGTTCTTTGTGAGCAGACACACCCATCCTCCCACCAACTACTATATTCCCTGCCATATATATAAATGTTGCTGGTGTGCCAGCAACCCAGTATGCTTATCGGATAACCTGGACACCTACCTTTACTTTATCGCTGTGTAACGTAATCTCCTTCGCTTCGCCCTCAACTTCACCGAATATAATCTCATCTGCCTGCACTGCATTGGCAATTTCTTTTAGGTGTTCCTTAAAGCTCCTCAGAACCTCCTCGTTTTGCGTTTGGATTGAGAGTATAATCCTGTCATTTATGGTAAAGTTAAGCTCTTTCCTGAAGTTGTTTATTTTCCTTATTGCATCTCGCGCAATGCCTTCCCTTACAAGCTCTGGTGTAAGTGTGGTATCCAGCGTTACAGATATCTCCTCACCTTCTACTGCCTCTATCTCTTTTGTGTTTACCTCACTTCGTATTATTTCGAGGAACTCACTCCCAAGCCCCTTG
>JAOAKK010000029.1 GCA_026413685.1 Microcaldota archaeon
AAGCAGGGCCGTTCAGGCTGGATGATACCGAGTGATGTTGATAACGGTATGGAATTTGTGGATATAGATGCGGATTATGTGCTTGTTGTTGAAAAAGATGCACTTTGGCAGAGGCTTAACGAGGATAAGTTCTGGAAAAAGAACAACTGTATCCTCATCACACCTAAAGGGCAGGCGTCACGCGGCACACGCCGCTTAATCCGCAAGCTTGCTGACCGCAAGCTCCCAATATACGTGTTTACAGATTGTGATGCGTGGGGATGGTATATTTACTGGGCGATTAAGACCGGCTCCATGAACCTTGCATACCTTTCGAAGAGCCTTGCAACACCTGAGGCCAAGTTCATAGGTGTGACAATGAGTGATATCGAGCGCTACGATTTCTTGAAGAAGCTTACCATCAACGCGAAAGAGGTTGACATAAAGCGTGCAGAGGAGATGAAGTCCTACCCGTGGATTTCAAGGCATAAGCAATGGGTACAGGAGCTTGACATTGTGCTCAAGACAAAGAAAAAGATAGAGCAGGATGCACTGCAGGGACAGAAGCTTACGTTCGTGGGCGATTATGTCAAGGAGAAGATTGAGAGCGGCGCTGTCCTTCCATGATTTTTTCCTCCTTTAGGCTTTTATTATAAGGTGCCAAAATAATAGTGCGGTGGGCATATGCAGTATCCAAAGCCAGGTGTGTGCAAGTACTGTGGCAAGAAAGATATCATATGCGGCAAATGCGGCAAGTGTGATAGCTGCTGCAGGTGTTTCTGAATTTTATTTTGCTGCTTAAGGCGCTTCCGTATATGGATTAACGCTTTAAATAAATCCCTTTCTTTAACATAACACCGGGTGTGATTATGCATTGGGCAGACCAGCTTGCAGAGCAGATCATAGAGCGCTCAAAAAGGGAGAACAGGGTACCGAATGTGAAATGCCAGCAGACGCCGAGTGGTGGCAAGCACATAGGGAACCTTAACGATGTGCTGCGTGCTTGGTTTCCAGTTAAGGCGGTGCGTGAGCGGGGGTTTGAGTGCGAGTTTGTGCACACTACAGATGACCGTGACCCATTGAAGGATATCCCATCACGCATTGCAGACCTTGATGGCAACTGGCATTCCTCTTCAAAATTCCCTAAGCTTCAGGAGTATTTAGGGATGCCATTATGCAGGATTCCGGACCCGTTTGAATGCTGTGGTTCGTGGAGTGAGCACTTCACTGAAGTATGGATGCAGGGGCTCCGCGCGCTCGAGGTCAATCCGACACTTTATTCGGTAAATGCACTGTACAAGGAAGGCAAGTTTGAGCCATACGTAAGGCAGGTTTTTGAGAAAAGGGAAGTTGTTGGTGAGATAATCTCCACATTCCAGGCCACCAAGAGTGCAGATTACATACCTTTCGATGCGATATGCCCGCAGTGCGGCCGCCTTGCAAACATCGACTCTTTTGACCTTAACAGGAAAACAGTCCATTTTGTATGTGGTGGAAAGGCAATCAAGAAAAAGAAAAGCGAGGGCTGTGGCTATGAGGGTGAAGTCCCATGGAGTGAGGGCAAGTTGCAATGGCGCTTTGAGTGGCCTGCACTGATGTGCATATTCAATACAACGTTTGAGCCGTTCGGGAAGGACCATTACGAGGGCAGCTGGAAAAGCCTGGTCGAGATAATGCCTAAGGTGTTCAACCGCGAGCCGCCCATACCGTTCATGTATGAGTTTTTCCTTGTGAATGGCGAGAAGATGAGTGCGAGCAAGGGTAACGTCTACATTGTCCAGGATATGCTCAAGGTGATGGAGCCTGAGGTGTTCACGATGTTCTACACGCGCAGGCCTGAGAAGCAGCGCGACCTTGAGCTTTCACGCCTGCCGCAGCTTGTTGATGATTTCGATGAGACTGAGCGCATATACTTCGGGAAAGCCGAGGCGCGCAGTGAGAACCGCGAGGAGAACTCAAGGAGGATGTACGAGCTCTCAATGCCAAAAGTCCCAGGTGCAATGCCTGTCCGTGTGCCTTACGGCTTTGCGTCTGTGCTCGTACAGCTTATGGATGATGAGCGCGCCCTTGCCAAGCTTAAGGAGCTTGGGCACCTGAACGGCGCATCCGAGAAAGACATCCAGAATGCAAAGAGGAGGATACGGCTTGCACGCAACTGGGTGGGGCTTTACGCACCGCCTGAGGCTAAGTATGCTATCCTTTCACAAGAGGATTCACTTACAAGGTATATTCTACTCCCTGACAACGTAAAGCGCGTGCTTAATGAATTCTGCGTTATGTACTCAATGCCCGAGGCGACAGAAGAGGTGCTGTCAGCACGCGCAAAACAGCTTTGTGCTGAGCACGATGTCCCAGCTGCAGAGTTTTTCAGGAGTGCATACTCACTGCTGCTTGGCAAGGACCGCGGCCCAAAGCTTTTCCCGTTCATATTGGCGCTTGACAAGAAGATTGTTATAAGCAGGCTCACAGGCAAGGCCTAGGGCATAATTGAAAGCACAAGTGAGATAATTACCCCGATGAGCAGGAAAGGCATGTATGGCGGGAGCTTCCCGTACACAGGCACAGATTCAAGCTTTGCTTCCCTTATTTTCTTGATTTGCTCTTTGGTGAGCAGCCGCTCAAGCTTAAGCTGCTCCACAACCTTTGGGTCCATCTCCTCGACTGCAAGTATGTCCTCTTCAAGGATGTCTTTAGGCGCAACATTTGTGATAAGGCTTTTTGTAAGGTCGCGCTTAATTAGTGCAAATACAGAAGAGATTATGCCTATGACCACAGCAAGCAATGCAAGCATTATGAGTCCAAGCGAGTAAAGCATATACGCAACTGCAGCATACCCAAGTGCCCAAATGGCAGCAGTTATGATTTCCTGTGTCCCCGGCCCAAACTTCTGCTTTTGTGCAAAGAAAGACAGCTCAAGATAAATTGCCATTGAGATTGTTGATATGAGCAGCACCTCAACAACCGGTGGGACAGCGGCACCCATACTGCCTGATGCCAACGGCAGTGCAAGCACAAGCCCCGTGATAAAGAACACATCCGCACCGCCAATATACCCTATCCTGTATACTAAATACCCAATCACAAAAGCAGCAACGGCTGCGCCGATTTTGAGTGGGACGATCCCCTCAGTGATGAGTGAGAACGCCAGCGCCACAGCAACAAACGCATATGACAGGGCATCCGGTATCGTCCGCCTGTTGAACATGTCATAATAAGATGCTATTGCAAGGAAGACAATCGCAATTACAAACCCAAGTGCCACAGGTTACCACCAGTCAGAGATGTATTCATGAACCTTTATAACATCTAATGCAATACAGGATGCGCTGCACCCGGCAGCTTCTGCAAAGCTTGGCCGTGTCCTGCCCCCATCACCGCTTATAAGCTCTTTTATGTAAGTCCCAGCCTCTGTTTTTATCCTGAATTTAACCCGTTTCCCATCATTCTCTTCAATTTTTATGAAAAGCACCTTTTTCTTCCTTACAAGGTCTGCACGCCTGTGCTGAACCCTTACAGGTGTCCTTTGCTCAATATTTTTTATTGAGAGTACCCTGGCAAGGCCTTCTTCACTTACTTTCTTGCCAAATTCAACGACTGCCTCATACTCTTTGTCAAAGTGCGCCTCTTTTACAATCCAGACATGCTCACGTGAGGCCTCACGCAGGACATAAAGCTCCACACTGCCTTTTGAGAGCTCACGGACCAGCCCCTCAAGCATGCTGAAGCCAACAGACCTTCTTGTTGGGCCGGTAATTTCAACAGTGCATATCCTGCCATCACCAAGCATCCTTACATCAACATCTTCCCTGCCCGCACCGTGGAGGAACGCGTTTGTTGCGCCAAAAAGCCTCACAGCTGCATCAACAATATACCCCTCAACAGAACTGCCGTATTTTTCCCACCTGGTCTGTGAAATGCCACGCTCAAGCTTCTTGTATTTGCAAAGGAGAAATATTGGGCGTATCTCCACATCCACACTGCGGTTATCAAGGTCAATCCTAAAGTTTACT
Organism: Microcaldota archaeon; assembly: GCA_026413685.1. GTDB lineage: Archaea > Micrarchaeota > Micrarchaeia > CAILAH01 > CAILAH01 > CAILAH01. Next base: position 3,990 of record JAOAKK010000029.1, read on the forward strand.
TCACCATCAAGCTCAAACGGCTTGCCTATTTTTTGTGAGATTGCTTCCCTGATTTTTTTTGCAATAGCGGTTTTTAATGCCATTTTTCCAATGATGCCCTCGCTCTTGAATGCGTTCTCCTCCTCTTTTAATGCGTATTCGGGCAATTTCAGCGATGTTGAGAAATTCCTATACTCAATACTCGCCGACTTCCTGGCAGCCTCATCTGCAACCCATCCAAAATCAGTATCCATCACCATAATTAGCATGAGCAACCTTAATCTATTTTCCTGTAGGCGACCTTCCCATCCTCAAGCACAGCTGCATATATTGCCCCCTTGCCAGGCTCAGCTTTCGCCTTGTACAATGCAGCATCAGCCATCCTTTTCATCTCGCCAGCAATCTCATCAGCAGATAATTTCCTACCATGTATTGCCGTTACTACATCAACCAATCCTATGCTTGCTGTTTTTGAGATTGTTTGGCAGTTGTCACCTGGCTTTAGGACCACTTCTATAGGCATGCGTATGTTATTCGCAATACGTTTTGCAATCTTGACAGCAATATTTAGCTGTACAGGTGTTATTGTTGCGAACTCTTCACCACCAATCCTATGGTTTAGGTCCTGTGGTAGTGTGCTCTCAAACATCTTCTTTGCAATGTTCCTCAGCACCTTATCCCCAACGTGGTGCCCATAAGTATCATTGATTTTCTTGAAATTATCACCATCAATGTAAAGGAGTGAGAACAGTTTTCCAGACTCAAGGTATTCCTCGGCTTTTTTCTTTAAGTTTTCTTCGAACACTTCTTTTGATAAGAGCTTTGTGAGCGGGTCGGTCTGCATTTTCTTATGCACTGCAAGGACGCGTGCCATAAACGTCGTATACTTGACAAGGCTGTCTGCATTTTTAGTGTCGCCATCAAAGTATAAATCCTGCCCTGTGATCTCAACAATCCCCTGAAGGGATTTCTTGTACAGCAGTGGCAGTATTACGCCACTTGGCATCTCAAGCATCTTTTTGAGCAATTCCATTTCTTCTTTATCCGCCTTAATCATAAACTTGTTGTATGGGTTCAGGTCATACAATAGCAATAGCTCTTTTTTCATATTCCAGCATATACCAAAAGGCGGTGATATGTTTTCATTTACAATCGAACCATAAATCCCCTTCTCCCTTGCAATCCCCGTATCCTTCAAATATTTCAAAAGCAGCTTCTCGCTCACAACCAGCCCTATTGCGCGAGGTGTTTTTGAAAAGTTCTTGCCGATTATCTCATACTTATTATTAAGCGAGTATGCCTGGTAAGGCCTGACAGTGTGCATGTCCCCCTCGCACCAGTACAGGCTGAATTTAGATATCCCGCGTATGTTTTGGAACCCTAATCTTATTGTCTCACTAAGCCCATCCTCTTCGAATGTTGTGCCTGCTATTATATCATACTGGCAATCTGCAAGGGTTTTGTATGGGTTCTCATTATCCGCCTGGTGTGCTCGTGCAAACAGTATCTTTCTCTCTCCAGTAGTAGGCCTTTTAGGCTTGCACTTTTCAATTTTAGTTTGCTCCACTTTGCTGGACATAGGGTTATGGTTTGAGGGTTTCAATAATATAAATTTTATCCCTCCTTCACTTCGCATATTAAAATAAATAAAAAAGAGCTCCAACCGGGATTTGAACCCGGGTTACAGGCTTTCTTTCCCTCAAGAAGGGGGATTGGGTCTTATGGGAAGGGGGATACTTCCCCCTGCCCAACCATCCCTTTTTTCTAAGAGGGGGATTGGGTCTTATGGGAAGGGGGATACTTCCCCCTGCCCATATTGAAAGGCCCGTGTCCTTAACCGGACTAGACGATTGGAGCCCAGTTTCTGAGTTTTAATTTTCCAACCGCAGTTCGCGGCCTAGCGAACTCCCTGGGGTTGCGAAGGGGGCGGAAGCATCCCCTTCGGCCGGACTAGACGATTGGAGCCCAGTGTCTTATTAATAAAGGCAAGAAATAAAAATTATTTGATTATGCAGCTCCCTATAAAACATATTTTATGTAATTGCAGGAAGTTGTGCTTGCGATAGGTATCCACACAACAAATATTGTAATCGGCCTATTCAAGAACAGAGGTATTTCCGGCAGGCAGGAGCGGCACGATATCATCCGCGCGGCAGCCGATTTTTTGTGCAATCTCTTTGGCGACAACCTCCTTTTCTTTAGTTCCGGGCACAATCCTGATTGGGTTCCTCAGCATATTGGCGCACAGTGCTGGGAAGCACACAACC